>NZ_JANJUE010000305.1 GCF_024710765.1 Pseudoxanthomonas sp. | reverse complement strand
TTCCATCCAGGAGTTCGCCGGCGGATTCGAGCGTCCGCGGTACATGATTGTGGGCCCTTCGGGCGAAGTACTTCTCTCCGATGCCGCACGCAAGGGGTCCGTCTACGCCCTCTTCGACAAGGACAAAGACGGGAAGGCCGACGACCGGAAGCTGCTCATCGGCGAACTCGACCGCCCCTACGGCCTCGCCCTTTGGCGCGATTTCCTGTACATCGCCGAGTCGACGGCCGTCAAACGCTACAAATATGACGCGAAGAACTTCACGCTGGGCCCCGCCGAGATGGTGGTCGACCTGAGCGCCTACGCGACGGGCCACTGGACCCGCTCGATTCTGTTCAACAAGGCCGGGGACAAATTTTACCTCGGCATTGGTTCCCGCTCGAACGTCGAACCGGGCGAGCCGGAGCCCCGCGCAGCGATCTCCCGCTGCAACCCCGACGGGAGCGGTTGTGAGGTGATCGCGGCCGGGACGCGGAATCCGATTGGTCTCGACTTCGAACCCACGACCGGGCGGCTGTGGGCGGCCGTGCAGGAGCGTGACGGACTGGGTGACGACCTGGTGCCGGACTACTTCACCTCCATCCAGGAGGGCGGCTTTTACGGCTGGCCGTACGCGTACATTGGCCCGCGGGAAGAGCCCCGGCTGAAGGGGAAGAACCCGGACCTCGTGAAGAGGACGATTGTCCCCGACGTGGTTCTCCAGGCGCACGTGGCGGTCCTGGATTCGCGCTTTTATACCGGGAAGCAGTTTCCCGCCAAGTACCAGGGCGGCGCATTCCTCGCCTTTCATGGCTCCTGGAATCGCGCCGAGCGCGTTGGCTATTCGGTGGCCTTCGTACCCTTCCGCAATGGCAAGCCTGCCGGTCCTGTTGAAGACTTCCTCACCGGCTTTATGCTTGACCCCACCAAGAGGGAAGTCTGGGGCCGCCCCGTCGGATTGCTGCAGCTGCCGGACGGCAGTCTGTTGGTGTCCGACGACGGTGGGAATCGACTGTGGCACATCTCGTACAAAAAGTAATCTTTCTTTCACTCACCTTCGCTCTCATGCCAGGGGCTGCCCAGTTGCAGCAGCCCTTTTCGCACAAGCTGCATCTCAAGCAGGTCGCCGGCTGCGAACCCTGCCACACGAACGCCGCGAAGTCCACGAAAGCGGAGGACAACCTTCTTCCGTTCGAGACCGAGTGCGTCAACTGCCACCACGACATCCACATCAAGGAGCCGCGCAAGACGAC
>NZ_JANJUE010000301.1 GCF_024710765.1 Pseudoxanthomonas sp. | reverse complement strand
GTCACCGGCAGCGTCGACCCAGACCGGTATCCGAGCGAGGCGGGCACGTTCTTGTACGACCTCGGTGCGCCAGGGCTGTCCGAACTGCTGCGGCAGTTCCGTCCGACGCACTTGATGTGGGACGTGACGCTCGACGTACGGTTCGCCCCGCAGGCGGGCATCGGGCCGCCGACCGGCCGACCCGAGGTCTTGAGCCTGCGCCGTGGGTACCTGCAGTACAGATTTTGAGTAACCGCGGAAGTGGATCAGCTGCAACGGTTTCCGACGGCCGTGCGCATTCGGTACCGGGTGAGGTATGCGCAGCGGGGGCGCGGAGAACAGGTACGCTGGGATGGCCTGCCCAGGTGCCACCATGAATCGACCCCTCGCTGCGCTCGCCTTCCTGTTCGGCTCTGCGTTCCTGTTGCCCGCCCAGAATCAGGGGCTGGTGCTGCAGAACGGCACCACCGGCCACGTCGACGTACCGTATGCACCGTCGTTGGTCCCCACAGGCGGCGTGACCGCCGAGGCTTGGCTGACCTACGACGGCAGCACGCTGGGAACGGGCTGGCGTTTTCCGACGGCACTGCGCATGGACCCGAGTCCCAACCAGGCGTCGTACTTCCTGCGCATCGAGGCTGGGCAGACGCGCGCGAACCGGCTGCTGTGGTGGGTCAGCACGACGAACGGCAACTTCAGCATCGGCTGGAACTTCGCGGCCGGCGCCTTGACGGCGTGGACGCACGTCGCCGGCACCTACGATGGGGCCACGCTGCGTTTGTTCGTGGACGGCGTGCAGGTGGCCCAGGGAGCTGGCAGCGGCCCGATCGTGAACCGCGGCGGCGTGTTGCGGATCGGCAACGGCGATTTGTCGGTGACCGGTGGCGAGACCTGGAACGGGCAGATCGACGAGGTGCGGATCTGGCCGTTCGCGCGGTCGGCGGCGGCGATCGCCGCCACGCGCCAGATGGCGCTCGCCGCGATGCCGGGCGAAGTGTCGAGCTGGCCGCTGGACGGCGATGCGTTGGACTCCTCGGGCACGAACCACGGTGCCGCGGTCGGCACGGCCGCGTTCGCCGGCAACTCGCTGGCGCTGCAGGCGGTGCCGTTCCCGGGCGCGCTCGGCTACGGCGCCGCCTCGGGTTGCCGAACCGATGGACTGGCTGCGATCAACGCCGTCGCCACGGTCGGCAACGGCGGCTTCGGCTTCGTCGC
>NZ_JANJUE010000274.1 GCF_024710765.1 Pseudoxanthomonas sp. | reverse complement strand
GAAGCCGAGAGCATCCACATCCTCCGGGAGGTGGCGGCCGAGTTCCGCAACCCCGTGCTCCTGTACTCGGTGGGCAAGGACAGCTCGGTGCTGCTGCACCTGCTGCTCAAGGCATTCGCGCCGGCCCGCCCGCCGATTCCGCTGCTGCACGTGGACACGCGCTGGAAGTTTCGCGAGATGATCGCGTTCCGGGACCGGCGGGTTGCCGAAACCGGCGTCGAACTGCGCGTGCACATCAATCCCGACGGCATCGCCCGCGACATCGGCCCGATCAGCCACGGCGCGACCGTGCACACCGACGTGATGAAGACCCAGGGCCTGAAGCAGGCGCTGGACCAGCATGGTTTCGACGCGGCCATCGGCGGCGCCCGCCGCGACGAGGAGAAATCCCGCGCCAAGGAACGCGTGTTCTCCTTCCGCAACGATCGCCACCGCTGGGATCCGAAGAACCAGCGGCCCGAACTGTGGAACCTGTACAACGCCCGCATCCACAAGGGCGAGAGCGTGCGGGTGTTCCCGCTGTCCAACTGGACCGAACTGGACATCTGGCTGTACATCTACCGCGAGGGCATCCCGGTGGTGCCGCTGTATTTCGCCGCCGAACGACCGGTGGTGGAACGCGACGGCGCGCTGATCCTGGTGGATGACGAACGCCTGCCCCTGCATGCGGGCGAACAACCGCGACTGCGGCGGGTGCGGTTCCGTACCCTGGGCTGCTATCCGCTCACCGGCGCCATCGAATCCGAAGCCGACACCCTGGAAAAGATCATCGCCGAGATGCTGGTGGCGACGTCCTCCGAGCGCCAAGGCCGGGTGATCGATCACGAGCCGGGCGCGTCGATGGAGAAGAAGAAGCTGGAGGGGTATTTCTGATGAAGCCGGGATTGGGGATGACCGGCCATTCGGCCGTTGAAAACGGGGATTCGGGATTGGGAAAGGCGGAAAATAGTCCGCAGGGGGACGCTTTTGCGAATCCCGAATCCCGAATCCCCAATCCCGAAAACGGTATCGCCGCCTACCTGCGCCAGCACGAAACCAAGCCGCTGCTGCGTTTCATCACCTGCGGCAGCGTCGACGACGGCAAGAGCACGCTGATCGGCCGCCTGCTGCATGACAGCAAGCGCCTGTTCGACGACCAACTCGCGGCGCTGGAGAGCGACAGCCGCCGACATGGCACCCGTGGCGGCGACATCGACTACGCGCTGTTGCTGGACGGCCTGGCCGCCGAGCGCGAACAGGGCATCACCATCGACGTGGCTTACCGCTA
>NZ_JANJUE010000266.1 GCF_024710765.1 Pseudoxanthomonas sp. | reverse complement strand
GTCGTGAAGGGCGCGGGCGACGAAGAGGTTGGCGGCGATGCCGGCTTTCATGTCGTTGGAGCCGCGGCCATAGAGGCGGTTGCCCTCGATGTGGGCGCTGAAGGGATCGCGGGACCAGGGCAGTGTGCCGCGGGGGACGGTGTCGATGTGTCCGGACAGGATCAGGGAGCGGCCGCCGCCGGAGCCATCGCGGCGGGCGGCGAGGTTGGGACGGCCTTGATAATTGCGGCCGGGGTAGTAGAGAGGGTGATCGGCGAAACCGGGGATGTCGTGGAGTTCGTAGAGGTCGGTGGTCAGACCACAGGACTGGAGGTATTCGGCGCAGAATTGCTGGCAGGCGGACTCGGCTCCGGTGGGGGGAGTGTTTTCTGAGGGGGTGCGGACGAGGGTCTGGAGGAGGTCGAGGAGGTGTTGGCGGTGGTGGTCGACGTAGCGGAGGAGTTCGTGCTGAATGAGGGTCTCAGTCGGCATGGAGGGAGTCCTTCTGGAGGGTGGAGAGCGGCTTGGGCGCGAGGCGGAAGCCGCGGGTCAAAAGAGCAAGGTAACACAGGCCGATGGCGAGCCATCCGAAGCCGGCGAGTTTGGCCTTGTTAGTGAGATTGAACCAGAGGAAGGAGCAGACGAGGGTGCCGAGGAGGGGGAAGAGGAGATTGGTGACGATCTGGAGGCCGCTCCGGAGGCGGAGGCGGAAGAAATAGTGGCGGATGACGCTGAGATTGACGAGGATGAAGCCGGAGAGGGCGCCGAAGTTAAGCAGTTCGACGGCGAGTTGAAAGCGGAAGAAGAGAGAGCCGAGGAGAGCGACGGCGCCCATGAAGAGGATGCCGCGGACGGGGGTGGAGCGGCGCGGGTCGATGGTGGCGAAGAGGCGGCGGGAGAGGATGCCGTCGCGGCCCATGCCGAGGAGGAGGCGGGAGGCGCCAGCCTGGCCCGTGAGTGCGCTGGCAAGACCGGCGACAAGGAGGACGAAGGAGAGAGCGCCGAACAGGAATGCACCGCCGATGACAGTGGCAATGTCGAGGATGGCGGTATCGGTTTGCGGAAAGGTGGTGAAATCGGGCCAGACGAGGGCGGCGAGGTAGACGGTGAGGATACAGATGAGACCCTGGAAGATGCAGACGGCGACGGTGGCCCAGCCGATGTCGCGAGTCGGGTGGATGGCGTCTTCCGCGAGAGTGGAGATGGCATCGAAGCCGATATAGGAGAGGGTGGCGATGCCGGCGCCGAGGAGGAGGGGGCTGAAGGCGAAGGAATCGGGGCGGTAGAGTCCGTGGAACTCGAGGAGGCCGGCCCAGCCGCGGGTGGAGGCGATGTGGCGGATGGCGAGGAGGGTGAAGAGGATGGCGGAGGCGGTCATGATGCCCATGAGCCAGGCGGAGGCGCGGGCGGTGACGCGGATGCCGCGGATATTGACGGCGGTGATGGCGCAGGAGAAGAGGATCGCCCAGGCCCAGTGAGGCACGAGGGGGAACAGGCGTTCGGCGGTGAGCGAGGCATAGATGACGCTGAGAAGGGGAATGAGGAGGTAGTCGAGGATCATGGCCCATCCGGCGAGGAAGCCCGCGGAGGGATTGATG
>NZ_JANJUE010000265.1 GCF_024710765.1 Pseudoxanthomonas sp. | reverse complement strand
GATTGATGTCCATCGCCAAGGCATAGGCGGCCCATGCGACGGGGTGGGGCGGCTTGAGCATCTGCCCGGCATACATGGGCGAATGGAACGGGAAGTTGCCTTCCAACCGACGCGCGAGCTCGTTCAGAACGTCGGGAGCGGCGCGGTACGACGCGTCGAACAAGGCGTCATCCGCATCGGCGGGCCATTGCCGTTTCCATCCCTCGAAGGCCTCCAACGCTCCTCGGAGCAGGTCGATGCCGGAGGGACGGTCCATGCTCAGAGAGTGGTGTAGCTGAATCCGACCGACAGCACCTGCTTCACCTGGAGCTTCTTGGTGACGTTGTCGTCGAAGATCACCGCGAACTGGATGTTGGTGGTGAGGTAGTTGTTGATCTTTCCGACCAGGTCGTTGTTCATCTTCACAACGGTGCTCGACACCGGTCGGAGCAGGTTGGTGAAGGTATCGGCCGATCCGGAGTAGCTCACGTTCGTCATCACTTGGCGGGAAATGCGGAACCCGAGCGACACCCCGCCTTCGTTGCGGAAATTGGTGCCGTCCTTGAGTCCGTAGCGCGGCGAGAGAAGCGTATCGGCCACGATCGTCTGCTTGAGCGACAGACCCGCGTTGAACTGAAGGTTCTTCTCAGGCGTGTACGCGAAACCGACCGTTTCCGTGATGTAGGCCGGGGCCATGAATTTGGAGATGATGTTGGCGTAGGCGCGGTCGTACCCTTCGTAGAACTGGGTGTCGAAATTGAGCTGGGTGATCAGCGAATAATGCGGATTGTCGAATTGGCGGCTGGCCTGGTTCCGGATGCGGACCTCGTCGTCGGTCTTGCGACCCACGTTCCCGTTCAACCGGGCACGGCCGTATTTGAGGCTGGTGCTGTGGTCGAGCACGAACCGGTCTTGCGCATACTTGGCGGTGAATCGGGTTCCTCCGGTCACCGCGACGGTGTTCACGCCCCCTTGCGACCAGTTGCGGTAGGTGGCTTGCGAACCGTTCAAGGTGCCGATCCAGCCCAATTTCCACGGATTGACCGCGGTGGAATCGTTCGAGGCGTAGATGATGTCTGCGCCGATGAGGAACACGCAAACGGTAAAGAGGAATGACTTCATGAGGTCGACGATGATGAACCTCGAAAATACGGCTAATCGCGTTGCAATACCACCGAATCGGGGGCGCCGGCGGCGTCGAAGACCACTTCCACGTGCTCGTTGAATTTGGTGGGCGACACCAGTCCCGTGAAATCGGGGTGGAT
>NZ_JANJUE010000016.1 GCF_024710765.1 Pseudoxanthomonas sp. | reverse complement strand
CCTCGGGACGACATCCATTCCCAGAACGCACCCAGCGC
The DNA here is from genome assembly GCF_024710765.1 of Pseudoxanthomonas sp. Classification (GTDB taxonomy): domain Bacteria; phylum Pseudomonadota; class Gammaproteobacteria; order Xanthomonadales; family Xanthomonadaceae; genus Pseudoxanthomonas_A. The sequence continues at coordinate 55,366 of NZ_JANJUE010000016.1, read as the reverse complement.
GCTCAGCTTGCGCCGCCGGGTGCCGGGGCTGTCGTTGGACTTGAGCAGGCGTACGTCTACGTATTCGGCCGCAAGAGGGCCGGATATCGAGTCCGGTGTGCAGTCCTTTCCCAAGAACTTCCTGAGCTCGCCGTAAGCCTGACGGCGCTGGTAGCGAACGGTCTTGGTAGTTCCTGCGCCCTCTATCCATCTTTCGGCGAGGGAATCCAAGCCATGAACTGGCTTAGGGGGTTGGCCGAGATTTGCAATTGATTGCAATCCCGGGTTCTCCGTCGATTGCGTGCAATTAATTGCAAACGTGGCGGGGAGCGAGGTTTGGGGCTGGGATGCTGCGGATCGCAGCTGGTCCAGATAGGCGCGGACCTGAGCCAGAGCCGCCCACTTGCGGCGCACGGCTTCATCAAGGTCGCGGGTACCCAGCGCGCGGCGGATGTGAGTGCTGCCCACGCGGCCTTGAAGGGCAGTGGGAACTTTGACCCTCAGGTACCAAGAGTGCCCGAGTTGCTGGAGGTACTGGGTTTTGCGCATATGCCCCGCCGTGGTGGTGGGGTTTCGGCTGCGCGGTGGTCAAGGTCGGTGGTCAAACCCGGCCTTGGACGCCTGATAGACAAAAGGCCCACCGGCTCGACCGGAGGGCCCTCTGGGCACTGTTTCCCGGGGTTTTCGGGGTTCAGCGCTTCATCGAAGCGAAGAACTCGTCGTTGGACTTGGTGTTCTTCATCTTGTCCAGCAGGAACTCCATCGCGGCGATTTCGTCCATCGGATGGAGCAGCTTGCGCAGGATCCAGATCTTCTGCAGCAGTTCCGGTTCGATCAGCAGATCCTCGCGGCGGGTGCCGGAGCGGTTGATGTCGATGGCCGGGTAGACGCGCTTCTCGGTGATGCGGCGGTTCAGGTGCACTTCGCTGTTGCCGGTGCCCTTGAACTCTTCGTAGATCACCTCGTCCATCTTGCTGCCGGTCTCGACCAGCGCGGTGGCGATGATGGTCAGCGAACCGCCTTCCTCGACATTGCGCGCGGCGCCGAAGAAACGCTTCGGGCGGTGCAGGGCGTTGGCGTCCACGCCGCCGGTCAGCACCTTGCCGGAGCTGGGCACGACGTTGTTGTAGGCGCGGGCCAGGCGGGTGATCGAGTCGAGCATGATCACCACGTCCTTCTTGTGCTCGACCAGGCGCTTGGCGCGCTCGATCACCATCTCGGCGACCTGCACGTGGCGGGCGGCGGGTTCGTCGAAGGTCGAGGACACCACTTCACCGCGCACGGTGCGCTGCATTTCGGTGACTTCTTCCGGACGCTCGTCCACCAGCAGCACGATCAGGTGCACGTCGGGGTGGTTGGTGGTGATGGCGGTGGCGATCTGCTGCATCATGATCGTCTTGCCGGCCTTGGGCGGCGACACGATCAGCGCGCGCTGGCCCTTGCCCTGCGGCGCCATCAGGTCGAGGATGCGGCCGGCGATGTCCTCCGACGATCCGTTGCCGCGCTCCAGGGTGAAGCGGCGACGCGGGAACAGCGGGGTCAGGTTCTCGAACAGCACCTTGTTCTTCGACGCTTCCAGCGGCTCGCCGTTGATGGTGTCGATGGTCGACAGCGCGAAGTAGCGCTCGCCGTCCTTCGGGAAGCGGATGCGGCCGGACAGGTGGTCGCCGGTGCGCAGGTTGAAGCGGCGGATCTGGCTGGGGCTGATGTAGACGTCGTCCGGGCCGGCGAGGTAGCTGGCCTCGGCCGCGCGCAGGAAGCCGAAGCCATCCGGCAGGATTTCCAGCACGCCGTCGGCGGCCACGCCTTCGCCGTGGCGGGTCAGCACCTTCAGCAGGGCGAAGATCACGTCCTGCTTGCGGGCGCGGGCGACGCCCTCCTGGATGTTCAGCTGCTCGGCGATTTCCAGCAGCTTGGGCGCCGGCATGCGCTTGAGGTCGCCCAGCGAGTACTGCGGGAACCCTTCCGGAACGCTCGGCATCTGGCGCGGCACGTAATTCTCGTTGCCGCCGCCGTTGCCGTCGCCGGGCATGCCGTCGTTGTAGCCGCCACGGTTGCGCTCGCGGTCACGGCGGTTGCGGAAGCGGTCGCGGCGGTTGTTGTTGTTGAAGCGGTTGCCGTCGCGCTGCTCGCGCGGTTCGCCGTCAGCCTGGCCCTGCGGCGACTGGCCGCCGCCGGCATCGCCGGCACTTTCCTGGTGGGCGGGCGCGGTGGCGCGCGTCGCTTCGACGGCGGGAGCCGGAGCGGGCGCGGGAGGCGGGGGCGCTGCGGGGGCCGGCGCTTCGGCCGGAGGCGCCGCGGCGGCGGCTTCGGGAGCGGATTTGGCGACGCGCGGCTTGCGCACGCGCTTCTCGGCGGGGGCGCCGGTTTCGTTGCTACTGTCGGACAAAGTGCGATTCCTCGCTAAGGTGGCGAGCGCCGGCTGGAACGCGCGGCGGCAGGTCGGGGAGTGTGTTGACTCAGAAGGGTGCGGCGCAGAAAAGGCGCCGGATGTGCGGACACTAGCACCGCGTTGCGGCGACGGCAAGCGCCGGGCCGCAACGGGTTCGCACGGGTTCAGCCGGGAATCCGGCCGGACCGGCTCAGGCGGTCTGGGCGCCGAGCGTCTTGTCGATCATCTGGGTCAGCTGGCCCTTGCCGACCGCGCCGACCTGGGTCGCCTGGACCTGGCCGTCCTTGAACAGCAGCAGCAGCGGGATGTTGCGGACGTGGTACTTGATGGCGGTGGCGCGGTTCTCGTCCACGTTGAGCTTGACCACCTTCAGGCGGCCGTCATAGGTCTGGGCCAGCTCGTCCAGGACCGGGGCGATCATCTTGCACGGGCCGCACCATTCGGCCCAGAAATCAACCAGAACGGGCTCGTCGGACTGCAGCACGGCGGCCTCGAAATCGGCGTCGCCGACATGGGTTACTTTTTCGCTCACTGGGTTCTCCTGCGGAGCCGCGGCGGGCCGCGGACGGATGGGGGCCGGGGACGGCCACCTCTATTGGGGTAAACTGGGGCGTTCCGCGGCCAGATCAAGCCATCCTGGCGGCCGCGCGATCCGGCTTTGGGGGCGCAGTTTGCGACGCCGCCGACGGCGATGCAAGCACGAGCAGTCCCTTATCAGTCGCGCCAACGGAACACTGCGGCGCAAAGAAGAAAGCATGAGCGACAAACCTTTAACCGACATTACTTTTACCTCGTTCGACCTGCATCCGGCCCTGCTGGCCGGGCTTGAGAACGCCGGTTTTTCCCGCTGCACCCCCATTCAGGCGCTGACCCTGCCGGTCGCGCTGGCCGGACGCGACGTCGCCGGCCAGGCCCAGACCGGCACCGGCAAGACCCTGGCCTTCCTGGTGGCGGTGATGAACCGCCTGCTGTCGCGCCCGGCCCTGGCCGAGCGCAAGCCGGAAGACCCGCGCGCGCTGATTCTGGCGCCGACCCGCGAGCTGGCCATCCAGATCCACAAGGACGCGGTGAAGTTCGGCGCCGACCTGGGCCTGCGCTTCGCCCTGGTCTACGGCGGCGTGGACTACGACAAGCAGCGCGAGCTGCTGCAGCAGGGCGTGGACGTGATCATCGCCACCCCGGGCCGCCTGATCGACTACGTCAAGCAGCACAAGGTCGTCTCCCTGCACGCCTGCGAGGTCTGCGTGCTGGACGAGGCCGACCGCATGTTCGACCTGGGCTTCATCAAGGACATCCGGTTCCTGCTGCGGCGCATGCCGATCCGCACCGAGCGCCAGACCCTGCTGTTCAGCGCCACCCTCAGCCATCGCGTGCTGGAGCTGGCCTACGAGCACATGAACGAGCCGGAGAAGCTGGTGGTGGAGGCCGAGACGGTTACCGCCGCGCGGGTCCGCCAGCGCATGTACTTCCCGGCCGACGAAGAGAAGATCCCGCTGCTGCTGGGCCTGCTGTCGCGCAGCGAGGGCGCGCGCACGATGGTGTTCGTCAACACCAAGGCGTTCGTCGAACGCGTCGCCCGCGCGCTGGAACGGGCCGGCTACCGGGTCGGCGTGCTGTCCGGCGACGTGCCGCAGAAGAAGCGCGAGACCCTGCTCAACCGCTTCCAGAAGGGCCAGCTGGAAATCCTGGTTGCCACCGACGTGGCCGCGCGCGGCCTGCCTATCGATGGCGTCTCGCACGTCTACAACTACGATCTGCCGTTCGATGCCGAGGATTATGTCCACCGCATCGGCCGCACCGCCCGCCTGGGTGCCGAGGGTGACGCGATCAGTTTCGCCTGCGAGCGTTATGCGATGTCGCTGCCCGACATCGAGGCGTACATCGAGCAGAAGATTCCGGTCGAAGCGGTGACCCCTGAGGTGCTGACCGCGCTGCCGCGTCCCGAGCGCGCGCCGGTGGAAGGCGCCGAGGGCGAGGAAGACGAGAGCATCGGCCAGATTTTCCGCGAGGCACGCGAACAGCGCAGCGCCGAGGAACAGCGCCGCGGTGGCGGGCGCTCCGGTTCCGGCCAGGGCAACCGTCGTCGCAGCGGTGGCGGTGGTGGCAGCAGTGGCGAACGTGGTCGCGGCGAACGCCGCGATGGCGCGCCGCGCGGTGACGGCAAGCCGCGCCCGCCGCGTCCGCCCCGCCCCGATCATGCGGCCGCGGGAGTTCCCTCCGCCGCTGCTACCCCGGCCGCCGCCCCGGCGCCGCAGGCCGAAGGCGAGCGCGCGCCGCGCAAGCGCCGCCGCCGTCGCCATGGACGTCCGGTGGAAGGCGCCGAGACGGCCGCCGTGGCAACGCCCGTGGCCGCCGCATCCGCCGCAGCGGCGGTCGACAAGCACGAGAAGCCCTCTTTCTTCAGCCGCCTGGGCCGCAAGCTGAAGTCGCTGGTCGGCGGCTGACGCCGGCCCGGCCGGCACCGGTCGCGTATCGGTGCCGGCGATGCGCGGGGATCGCTTCCGCGTTCCACGCTCCGGCATAATCGCGGCATGAGCGTGCTTCGATTCGAAAACGTCAGCAAACAGTACCCCGGCGGCCACACGGCGCTGTCGGAGGTCAACTTCGAAGTGGCCGAAGGCGAGATGCTGTTCGTCACCGGCCACTCCGGCGCCGGCAAGAGCACGCTGCTCAAGCTGATCCACCTGAGCGAACGGCCCAGCCGCGGCGCGGTGTTGTTCGCCGGGCGCAACCTGCTCAAGGTGCGCGGCGGCCGCATTCCGCTGCATCGCCGCGAAGTCGGCGCGGTCCACCAGGATCACCGCCTGCTGACCGATCGCACCATCATGGAGAACGTCTCGCTGCCGCTGATCCTGCGCGGAGAGCGGCGCGCCGACATCCAGAAGCGGGTACGCGAAGTGCTGGCGCGGCTGGGACTGGGCCATCGCGAAAAGGCGTTGCCGACCCAACTTTCGGCCGGCGAACAGCAGCGCGTGGGCATCGCCCGCGCGATCGTCGCCGAACCCAAGCTGCTGGTGGCCGACGAGCCGACCGGCAACCTCGATCCGACCCTGGCCGCGGAAATCATGGAACTGTTCGCCTCGATGCCCGAGCGTGGCACCAGCGTGCTGGTGGTGAGCCATGACCTGGCCCTGCTCAAGCGCATGCGCAAGCGCGTGCTGGTGCTGGACCACGGCCAGCTGGTCGACGACATCTCGCCGGCGGATCTGGCCGAATGAACGACAGCAACCGCTTTTCGCGTCCGCGTTCGGGCTTCGGCATCTGGCTGGACCAGCATCTCTACAGCTTCGTTTCCAGCCTGGGCCGGCTGGTGCGCCGGCCCTGGGCCACGGTGCTGACCATCGGGGTGATGGCGGTGGCGTTCGTGTTGCCGCTGGGCCTGTGGCTGGCGCTGGCGAACGTCGAGCAGTTCGCCGGCGACGTCAGCGATTCGCGCGAGATCGACGTCTTCCTCAAGCTCGACGTGCCGGTGCCGCGCGCACGGGTGCTGGCGGTCCAGCTGGGTGGCCGCGCCGACGTGGCCAAGGTCGAACTGCGCACGCCGGAACAGGGACTGGCCGAGTTCCGCGAGCGCAGCGGCCTGGGCGCCAGCCTGGACGCGCTGGAAGGCAATCCGTTGCCGGCGCTGCTGCAGATCACCCCGCGCGGCGACGAAGCCGGACTGGTGGCGACGCTGGAGCGCCTGCCCGAAGCGGATCTGGTGCAGCACGACGCGCAGTGGCGTGATCGCCTGCGCGGTTGGCTCGGCTTCGGCGAACGCCTGGTCTGGGTGCTGGCGGCGCTGTTCGGTATCGGCGCGCTGCTGGTGGTGGGCAATACCGTGCGCCTGGACATCCAGTCGCGGCGCGAGGAAATCGGCGTGCTGCAACTGCTGGGCGCCACCGATGGCTTCATCCGCCGACCCTTCATCTACCTGGGCGCCTGGTACGGCCTGGTGGCCGGCGCCATCGCCCTGGGCCTGCTGGTCGCCGCCGCCGCCGCGTTGCAGGCGCCGCTGGCGACCCTGGCGCAGAGCTACGGCAGCCGCTTCGCCCTGGCCGGCCTGGACCCGCTGCGCGCCGGCGCGGTGCTGGCCGGCGCGACCGTGGTCGGCTGGCTGGGGGCGTGGCTGGTGACCGGCCACTTCTTGCGGCAGACTCGCCCGACCGCCACCTGACCCGCCCGCATGTCCGACGCGCTCCGGCATCTCATCAGCGACGCCCCCCGGGTGATGGTGGTCGACGGTTCCAAACTGGTGCGCAAACTCATCGCCGACGTGCTCGAACGGGATCTGCCCGGGGTCAACGTGATCGGCTGCGCCAGCATCGCCGAAGCCCGCAAGGCGCTGGCCGAGGGTGAAATCCACCTGGTCACCACCGCACTGGCGCTGCGCGATGGTGATGGAATGGAGATCGCGCGCAGCGTGCGCGAGGCTTCCGGCCAGGCCTATGTGCCGGTGATCGTGGTGTCCGGCGATGCCCAGCAGCACCTGGAAGAGCGCCGCTTCAACGATTACGTCACCGACTACTTCGACAAGTCGCTGGGACACGAGGCGCTGGCCACGTTCATCCGCGGCTACGTGCAACCCGAACCGATTCCCGGCGCGACCGTGCTGTACGTGGAAGACAGCCGGGTGGTCGCCGAGACCACCAAGCGCATGCTGGAGCGGCAATCGCTCAATGTCGTGCACGTGCTGCGCGCCGAGGACGCTTTTGCCCTGCTCACCGCCGAATCATTGGGCCTTTCGACCCACCGCTTCGATCTGGTGCTGACCGACGTGACCCTGAAGGGCGAACTCAGCGGCCGCGACGTGGTGCAGCGGATCCGCATCGACTTCGCCTACGGCAAGCGCCGCCTGCCGATCCTGGTGATGACCGGCGACAGCAACCGCGACAACCAGGCCGTGCTGCTGCAGGCCGGCGCCAACGACCTGGTGCTCAAGCCGATCGAGGAACGCCTGCTGGTGACCAAGGTGCTGTTCCAGCTGCGCCTGGCGCGGATGGAAGGGCGTTGAATTGCCGGGATTGGGGATTGGGGATTGGGGATTGGCAAGGGCGAGGGACGTGTTGGGTAACATGCCAATCCCGAATCCCCAATCCCCAATCCCTTCGCCAATGTCCGACACCGAACGCATCAAACTCGAACCGTCCTGGAAGCAGCACGTCGGTGACTGGCTGCTGCGGCCGGAGATGCAGGCGTTGTCCGAGTTCCTGCGCCAGCGCAAGGCCGCGGGTGCGCGCATCTATCCACCCGGACCGCAGATCTTCGCCGCTTTCGAGGCCACGCCGTTCGGCGCGGCCAAGGTGGTGATTCTGGGCCAGGATCCGTACCACGGGCCGGGCCAGGCGCACGGCTTGTGCTTCTCGGTGCGGCCGGGCGTGCCGGTGCCGCCGTCGCTGATCAACATCTACAAGGAAATCCAGGCCGACCTGGGCATCGCGCCGCCGGATCACGGCTGCCTGCTGCCGTGGGCGCGGCAGGGCGTGCTGCTGTTGAACGCGGTGCTGACCGTCGAGGAATCGCGCGCGGGCGCCCACCAGGGCAAGGGCTGGGAAGGGTTCACCGACCATGTCATCGAGACGCTGGCGCACGAGCGCGAGGGACTGGTGTTCCTGCTCTGGGGCAGTTACGCGCAGGCCAAGGGCAAGGTCATCGATGCGCGCCGGCACCGGGTGCTGCGCGCGCCGCATCCCTCGCCGCTGTCGGCGCACCGGGGTTTCCTGGGTTGCGGGCATTTCTCGGCGGCCAACCGCTACCTGCAGGAGCGCGGCCAGGCCCCGATCGATTGGCGCCTGCCGATGCGCGCGCAACTGCCCGCCGACCCGCTGCTGGCGTAGCGCGGAGCCTGTTTTGGCGACCGGAACGGCGGGGGTTCGCCCGGGTGGAGGGCCCGGTGGTTCAAGTTCCGCGCCGGGTCAGCGCTTTTTCTTGCGGCGCGGCTGCGACGGGGTGACCGGCGGAGCGGGTACCGGCGCCGGGGTGACGTTCTGGATCTCGGCCTGCAGCTCTTCCATCATCGGCACCATCTTCTGCTGGATGGCGCCCATCAGGTTCTGCATCAGCGCGGGCGTCTTGTCGAGCAGGCTGCGGCCGGCCGGGCTCTCGTAGAACTTGGTGATCGCGCGCACGTCCTCGCGGGTGAAGGTCTTCTTGTAGACGTCCACGTACAGCGGGCGCATCTCCTGCCAGGACAGCGCCTTGCGCATGATCTCGTTGGTCTTGGCCATGATCCGGTCGGCCTCGGCGCGCTGCTCGGCGCTCATCTCCTTGCCCGCCATCAGCTGGTCGAACTGCTGGCGCTGCATGGTTTCCATTTGCGGGATGATCGCGTTGAGCATGCTTTCCGCGCGCGAGGCCTGCAGCAGTTTCTCGATGTCCGCGTCGGAGGGTTCCGCCGCCAGCGCCACGCCCGTGAACAACATCCATCCGGCCAGGAAAACCAGACGCAGTGCGAGCGGGCGTTTCGTCATGTGTGCGGCTTTGCGGCAGGGGCGGGCCTGCATGGTGCCGACGTGGAAGTAAACATCACGTTAAAACAAGGGCCCCGACAATGGTCATGGGGACGATGTGCACTCGGGAAGCCAACGCGGATCCGGCAGCCTGTCGCGCATTCGCCACGCATCGGACCCTGCCATGTCGCGCCACCGCATTTCCTCGTTCCTGTCGTTGTTGTTGGCCCTCGCCTGTACCGACGCCGTGGTGGCGACGGAACCCGCGACCGCTTCCGCGCAGGCATCGCTGCTGCGGAACCGCATGCCGCACGAGCGGCCGTGGCTGATGGTGGTCGGCACGCCGCACCTGGCCAATCATGGGCGTGACGTGATCAACCTGCAGGTGGACGACGTGATGACGCCGGCGCGACAGGCGGAAATCGAGGCGATCGTTGCCGCGCTCGCGCGCTTCGCCCCGACCCGCGTGGTGGTCGAGCATCCGGTCGCCGGGCAGGCGGCGCTGGATGCGCGCTATGCCGACTATCGCGCGGGCCGCTACGCACTGAGACGCAGCGAAGTGGATCAGATCGGCCTGCGCCTGGCCGCCCGGCTGGACCTGCCGCGCGTCGACGCCGGCGACTGGAACGGCATGCCGCCCGGCGATATCGCCTCCATGGACTGGGACGCCTATGCCCGCCGCACCGGCAAGGAGGCCATGGTGGCGGCCATGCGCGATCCGCGCGGGCTCGAGGGGGCGGTCCCTGCCGGCGTCGCGCTGGCGGACGTGCTGGTCCGCACGAACACGCCCGCCGCGCTGGCCGAACGGCATCGCCGCTACTACGACTACGCGATGCTGGGCGACGATGTCGACGCGCCCGGCGCGAACTGGATGGCCAACTGGCATGGCCGCAACCTGCGCATCTTCGCCCGCCTGGTGCGCCTGGCCGAAAGCCCGCGGGAGCGGGTGCTGGTGGTGTACGGGGCGGGCCATGCATCGCTGCTGCGCCAGTTCGGCGAGCAATCGGGGGCGTTCCTGGTGGTGGATCCGGTCCCCTACCTGCGCGCGGCGGCGGGCCCCTGAACGGCCCCGCGGCCGCCCGCTGTCATGCGGGCGGTACGCGACCTCCACTACAATCCGCGCATGGGGAGCGGACGACTCGACATCACGCCCACGCTGGCGATTCCTGACGACGAACTGGTCGAACGGTTCGTGCGCGCCAGCGGCGCGGGCGGGCAGAACGTCAACAAGGTGGCCACCGCGGTCGAGCTGCGGTTCGACGTGGCGCATTCGCCGTCGCTGCCCGAACCCCTGCGCGAACGCCTGCTGGCCCGCCGCGACCGGCGCCTGACCGACGACGGCGTGCTGGTCATCGATGCCCAGCGTTTCCGCACCCAGGACCGCAACCGGCAGGACGCCCGCGAGCGCCTGGCCGCGTTCATCGCCGCGGCGATGCACGTGCCCCGGCCCCGCATCGCCACCAAGCCATCGCGCGCGGCCAAGGCCCGGCGCCTGGATGCCAAGCGCGAACGCAGCGAAGTCAAACGCGGCCGTTCGCAAAAGAGCCACTGGGAGTAATCGATTGAGCGACGCCCACGACGTCATCCCCGTCATTCCGCCCAACATGCCGCAGGTGCCGCCCAACCGCTTCACCCGCTGGATGGGGCGTACCTTCCTGCGCACCTTCGGCTGGAGGGTGGTGGGCACGATCCCCGACATTCCCAAGCTGGTCCTGATCGTGGCGCCGCATTCGTCCAACTGGGACGGCATCTGGGGCATGGCCGCGAAGATCGCGATGGGCTTCCAGGTGCGCGTGCTCGGCAAGGCGCAGCTGTTCTGGTGGCCGCTTTCGCCGCTGCTGCGCAAGCTGGGCGTGGTGCCGGTGGATCGCAGCTCGCCGCAGGGAACGGTGGAGCAGGCGGTCCGCATGATCCGAGAGTCGGACCGGCTGTGGTTCGCGCTGACGCCCGAAGGCACCCGCAAGCGGGTGGAGAAATGGAAGGGTGGCTTCCTGAAGATCGCCCAGCAGGCGCAGGTGCCGATCCTGATGGCCTACTTCCACTACCCCGAGAAGACCATCGGCATTGGCGACGTGTACTACCCCACCGGCGACGCCGAGGCCGACATGGCCGCGATCCGCGCGTGGTACCGGCCGTGGCAGGGCAAGAATCGCGGGACCATGTAATCGCCGCGGATGACGCGACCACGGGAATGAGCGCAAAAGAAAACCCGCCGTGAGGCGGGTTTTCCGTATGGCCGATCCGGAACGGGCAGCCGGGTTTACAGCGCCTGGCCACCCAGCTTCCAGGTGAACTGCAGGTAGAAGCTGCGACCGAACGAATCGAACCACGAGGTGTCGTAGTACGGGTAGTTCGCCCAGGTGGCGTCCCGCGGCGGCATCTTGTCGAACAGGTTGTTGATCGAAAGCGAGATGCGCAGATGATCGGTCACGTCGTAGCGCGCGCCGGCATTGAAGCGCCAGGTCGACTCGGTCCATGCGTCGTTGTTGTAGTTCGCCACGCGGCCCACGTAGTTGCCGAACAGGCTCGCGCCGAACGCGCCCTTGTCCCAGTTCGCGCCGATGTTGCCCTTGGTGCGCGGCAGCGTGGTGTCGGCGAAGCTGACGTCCAGCATGTCTTCGGTCGGATCGCCCGGATACAGCTGGCGAGTGTGGCGATGGGTCCAGTTGTAGTTGGCGCGGAAGGCGAAATCGCCGGCGCGGGCGGTGGCCAGGCGGTAGTTGGCGGTCACGTCGAGGCCCGAGGTTTCCTCCTCGGCGATGTTGATCGGGCTGAAGTGCACGCTGGTGATGAATCCGTCCTCGTCGCGGAGGACGCGTGACATCGCGTCCACGCAGGTGGGCGAATTGATGTCGATCGGGGCACCGGAGTCGGTCACGCCGAGGCGGCAGTCGGCCTCGGTCGAACGCAGCAGTTCGCGGCTCTGCGTCTGCACCTGGTTGGACACCTGGATCTTGTAGTAGTCGATGGCCAGGTCGAAGTTGGACACCGGCGACCACACGAAGCCGGCGGTGAACGACTTGCTGGTTTCCACATCCAGATCCATGTTGCCGGTGTAGACGTCGAAGGTGTTGGTTTCCCAAGTGGAATCGTCGTAGCAATCGCCGTCGCTGAGGTTAGGATTCGTGGATCTGCACTGGTAGTAGTCGGTCGACACGGTGCGATAGAAATCATCGCCGGCGAACAGGTAATGCATGTCCGGCGCGCGGAAACCGGTGCCGTAGGAACCACGCACCAGCAGCGTCTCGAACGGGCGCCATTCCAGGCCGGCGCTGTAGGTGAACTTGCCCGGATTCTTGTTGCCGTACTTGTAGCGGTCATAGCGGCCGGCCAGGCTGGCCTGCAGCGTGGACAGCAGCGGCAGGCGGAACTCGCCCGCCACGCTCCAGCGATCGCGATCACCCTCGCCATCGCCGTAGCGCGGGCCGTAGTAGGCGTCGGCGGTCAGCGCATGGGGATCGGGATTGACCTCGTACGACTGCCGGCCGTATTCGACCGCCGCGGCGAAGCCGACGTCGCCCGCGGGCAGGGTGAACAGCGCCGGCGTATCCACGGTGAAGCTGAGGTTGTCGTTGTCGGCCTTCGGATGGAAGGTGGACATCGCCGCGATGGAGGCGAACTCGGCCTGGGTCAGCGGGGTGAACAGGCGCGCCGGATCCGGGCTGTAGATCGCGTAGCCGTCGGCGTCGTAGCCCTGGCGTTCGCCCAGGAACAGGCGATTGGCCGCCTCGGCCCAGATACGCGGCATGCCCACGTCGGCCTTGTACTGCGAATGGTTGTAGGCCGCTTCCCAGTTCCACGACTCACCGAAGGCACCCTGCAGGCCGGTGGTCACCGCCAGGGTCTTCTGCGTGGTGGTGTTCATGCGATTGCGCAGGCCGCCGATTTCCTCCGGCGTGAACTGGCGCGACCAGGTTTCGTAATGGCCGGTGACGGCGTTGTAGAACACCTTGTCGTTGTTGTCGGTCGAGGCCGGATCGTGGAATTCCCAGCCCATGACGTCGCTCACGACGTCGTTGCCGTTGGTGCCGGTGAGCAGCTTGACCTTCTGGCGACCCAGTTGCACATCGGCGAACCAGGACAGCGTGTCGGAGAAGCGATACTCGAACGAACCGTAGGCGTTGTAGCCCTTGCGTTCGTTCTGGATGGTGCGGTACGCGATGGCGCGCTCGCTGCCGCAGTACGGCTGGCCGAAGCGATCCTCGGCCAGCACGGTGGTGCCCTGGTTGAGGCCGGCCATTGCCGCGCAGCCGTCCGCCGGCGCGATGTTGACGTCATCGTCCCAGTCATAGAGCTGCGCGGTCAGGCGCGGCAGCCGACGGCGCGAGGTCGGCGCGTCGAGGGTCGAATCCTGCACGCTGCGCTCGTAGCCCCACAACGGACGCTTGTCGAGGAACTCCACCCCGACGATGCCGCTGAACCCGCCGCGCTCGAAGCCGGTGGTCAGGGTCAGCTTGTGCGACTCGCCGCCGCCGCGACTGGTGTCGCCGTAGCGATAGTCGATGGTGGTGCCGTCGGTGGACTTCTTGAGGATGAAGTTGATGACGCCGGCCATCGCATCGGAGCCGTACACCGCCGAGGCGCTGCCGGTCAGCACTTCGATGCGATCGATCATGCCGAGCGGGATGTTGCCGATGTCGGTGAAGTTGCTGCGGCCGTTGAGCGGCAGCGGGAAGTCGGCGATACGGCGGCCGTTGATCAGCACCAGGGTGTGGTTGGGGCCGAGGCCGCGCAGGTCGACCGCCTGCGCGCCGGGCGTGGACTGGGCGCTGGTGGTGTTCTGCTGGCCCTGCACGCTGCCGCTGTTCTGGCTGAGCGAGCGCAGCACGTCGGGGACGGAGGTGAAGCCGGCGGCCTGGATCTGCTCGGCGGTGACCACGGTAATCGGCGCCGGACCTTCGATCTGAGCGCGCGGGATGCGCGAACCGGTGACCTGTACGTTCTCGAGTTGGGTGACCGGCTCCTCGGCGGCGTCAGCGGACTGGCCGGTGGGAGCCGGAGTAGGGCGGGCGGCGGGCGCCGGACGCGGCGGGGCATCCTGGCGCACGATCACCACCGCGCCGGAGGCGGCGTCGCGGCGGGCGACATGGCCGCTGCCGCTGAGCACCTTGTCCAGCGCCTGGTCGGCCGAGAGATTGCCGTGCACGCCCTGGGTGCGCAGGCCCTTGAGCTGGTCGGCGCGGTAGACGAACTGGGTGCCGGACTGGCGCGCCAGCGTATCCAGCGCCGCCACCAGATCCCCGGCGGGGATGTTGACCTGCGCGGGTTTGGAATTCTGCGCCTGCGCACTCAGTGCGGCTGAACAGGCCAGGCTCAACAACAGGACACGCAACGACGACCGCATTGGATGGCTCTCCCCATGGGCGCACGGGAAGGCGCCCTTGGCTATCAGGACGAACGAGCCGGGGAAATCCCCCGTCTCCCGGCAGGGTCAGAGGCTGTGCAGGACGATGCGGTCGGCGCCGGCTTCGGCGCGGACCGGGAAGCCCTGTTCCAGCAGCCTGACGAAGGCGTCCACGTTCGACCAGCGGAAGTTGCCGCCGACCCGCAGCGCGCCCACGTTGGGATCGCCCATGACGATCTTGCGCGCGTTGTAGCGGTTGAATTCGGACGCGGCTTCGGCCAGCGAGGTGTCGCGGAAGGTCACGAAACCGCTGCGCCAGTCGACCAGCCGTTCGGCGTCGGCGACCGAGCCGGTGCGCACCACCACGCCATTGCGGCTGGCGATGGCCAGGCTGCCGGCCGGCAGCAGGGTGGTCGGTTGCAGATGGCCCTGGGCGTCGGGAGACGCCTCCAGCCGGACGGTGCCCTCGGTAACCACCACCCGCAGATCGGGACCATCCCGGCGCACCGCGAAGCGGGTGCCCACCGCCACCACCTGGCGCGGCCCGGCGCTGACCACGAACGGCCGGTGCGGATCCTTGGCCGCCTCGAAGAACGCCTCGCCGCGCTGCAGATCGATGTGGCGTTCGCGGCGCGACAGGCTGACCGCGATGCGGCTGTCGCTGCTGAGCGTGGCGCCGGAACCGTCGCTCAACGGCACCCGGTTCAGGTCGCCCAGCGCGGTGGCATAGGAGGCCTGCTCGACCACGCCATAGAAATAGTGGTGCGCCCACAGTCCCGCGCCCGCCACGACCAGCACGCCGGCGAACAGCGCGGTGGCCACGCGCGGCCAGCGGCTGCGGTGTTCCCGTTCGCGCGGCGCGAACACCAGCCGCGCCACGTCCGGCGGTCCGCCGGACGGAGCGGGCGCTGGCGTGGAGGCGATGCGCTGGGACGCGGGCCGATCCAGCGGCGAGGCGGTCCATTGCCCGCGCGGCGGCGCGGCGCCCGGCGCCTGGCCGGCGCCCAGCGCGGCCAGGCGTCCGCTTTCGTTCCAGGCCGCGTCCAGGCGCAGGAACGCCACCCGGTGGGCGGTGGATTCGGCCAGCCACGCGTCCAGTGCGGCCTGGTCGGTGCCGGCCCACGCGCTGCTTTCGCGTCGCGCTAGCCAGGCCGCCGCGGCCTGTTCAATCTGTCTGCTGCTGGCCATGTCCCGGTTCCTTTCCTGCGTCCTGCAAGGCCTGCCGCGCGCGGGTGCGCGTGCCGCCGCCGCCGTAGAAATGTTCGGCGATCAGGCGGATTCCCTTGGCGACATGCTTTTCCACGGTCTTTTCGCTGATGCCCAGGCGCGAGGCCACTTCCTTCTGTGGCAGTTCCTCGACCCGGCGCAGCCAGATGACCTCCCGGCACCGGTCCGGCAGGCGGTCGAAGGCGTCGGCCAGGCGCTTGAGCACCTGCCGGCCGCCGCACCACCGTTCGGGCGATACCTCGTCTATCAAGACGTTTATCGACTCGAAATCACCCACTGTCTCGATCGAGACCACCCGGCTGCGGCGCAGGCGGTCGGTCATCAGGTGGCGCGCGGTGGCGAACAGGAACGATTTCGGCGCGGTCGGGACCGACTTGCCGGCGGCCTCGTAGACGCGCACGTAGACTTCCTGGCGCAGGTCGTGGATCTCTTCCCGATGCGGCCAGCAGCGGCGCAGGAAATGCACCAGCGCCTCCTCGTGGACGAGGATCTCGCGGGCGAACCAGGCGTCGGTGGATTCGGTCATTCCACGACATTACCCCAATCCGCGCGGGCCAACGACGACCATCGATGCTGCAAAGCAGCGACGAACGGGGGAGGGGAAGCGCGCATCCGTTCGTCTTCAATGCTGGTGCCACCTGGAGCAAAGAGATGCCGTCACCGCTGTCCCGCCGCCTGTTCCTGCAACGCTGCGCGCTGCTGATCCTGACGCTCGCCGGCGCCACCGGGGCGGTTGCCGCCGGCGAGGCTTCCGCGCCGGACGCCTCGCGCCGCGACGGCTATCGCTACTTCGAGATCGGTGATCCGAATGCGCCGCGCCCCGGCGCGACCGAGGCCGGGCTGATGCTGGTCGGCGGCGGCGACTGGCCGTACGACGCCTTCCGCTGGATGATCGGGAAGGCCGGGCATGGCCGCATCGTGATTCTGCGCGCCTCCGGCACCGTCGAGGCGCAGGACGAATTCTTCAAGGACATCGGCGGCATCACCGCCGCGCAGACGCTGGTGTTCGATGACCGTCGCGCCGCCAGCGACCCGGAGGTGCTGCGCATCGTGCGCGAGGCCGACGGCATCTTCCTGGCCGGCGGCGACCAGTCCAATTACGTGCGTTTCTGGAAGGGCACGCCGCTGAACGAAGCGCTGGACGCGCACGTGCGCGCCGGCAAGCCGATCGGCGGGACCAGCGCGGGCCTGGCGATCCTCGGCGCGTTCGCCTATGGCGCGATGGATGGCGGCAGCATCGTCTCGCCCACCGCGATGACGAATCCGTCGGGTCCGGAAGTCACCCTGGTCGGCGATTTCCTGCACATGCCCTATCTGCAGAACGTGATCACCGACAGCCACTTCGGCGAGCGGGACCGGCTGGGTCGCCTGATCGCCTTCGTCGCCCGGCTGTCGGCCGAACAGCAGCGCATGGACCTGGTCGGCATCGGCATCGACGAATACACCGCGCTGTGCATCGACGCGAAGGGCATGGCGCGGGTCCACAGTGGCGATGGCGGCCATGTCTGGCTGGTGCGTCCGCGGCGCCAGGCCGACGTGTTCGCCGCCGGCAAGCCGCTGACCTTCCGCGACGTGCCGGTCATCGGCCTGGATACCGGCAGCTTGCTGCAATTGCCCGATTTCCGCGTCGAGCACCCGGCGTTCGAGCGCCGCGTCGACGTGGTGAACGGCGTCCTGGGCGACGCCCCGCGCACCGCGTCGCTAGAATGAAATCCCCGAACCACCGCCAATCCCGAGAGTTGCTGCCATGACGAACCTGTTGCGTGCGTGTTGCCTTGCGTTGTTGGGAATGGCGGGCACCGCCATCGCCGCGGATGCCGACCGTCCGGTCCTGGTCATCCACGGCGGCGCCGGCGTGGAGCGTGGCGATCTCGCGCCCGCGGAAATCGCCGCCGCGCGCAAATCGATGGAAGAAGCATTGCGTGCCGGCCACGCCGAGCTCGCCGCCGGCAAGCCCGCGTTGGACGCGGTGGCCGCCGCGATCTCGGTGATGGAGGACGCGCCGAGCTTCAACGCCGGGCGCGGCGCGGTGTTCACCCATGACGGCAAGAACGAACTCGACGCCTCGATCATGGACGGCGCCACCGGCAAGGCCGGCGCGGTGGCCGGCGTGCATCGGGTCAAGAATCCGATCCAGCTGGCCCGGCTGGTGATGGACAAGTCCAGGCACGTGATGATGGTCGGCGACGGTGCCGAGGCGTTCGCGACCGAGCAGGGTGTGACCCTGGTGGACCCGTCGTACTTCCGCACCGAGAAGCGTTGGCAGCAGTTGCAGAAGGCGCTGAAGGAAGAAGCCTCCGGCCAGGCCCATGCCGATCTGGAGACCGCCAAGCACTTCGGCACCGTGGGCGCGCTGGCGCTGGACGCGCAGGGCCACCTGGCCGCGGGCACGTCCACCGGCGGCATGACCAACAAGCGCTACGGCCGGGTCGGTGACTCGCCGATCATCGGCGCCGGCACCTACGCCGACGCGCGCTGCGCGGTGTCGGGCACCGGTTGGGGCGAGTACTACATCCGCGCGGTCGCCGCGCACGACATCTGCGCGCGCGTGCGCTACGGCGGGCAGGACATCGCCAGCGCCGCCAAGGCGGTGATCAACGACGAGATTCCCAAGGCCGGCGGCGATGGCGGCGCGATCGCGCTGGCCGCCGACGGCAGCATCGCGTTCCCGTTCAACACCGAAGGCATGTATCGCGGCTGGATCGGCGCCGACGGCGTGCCGCACGTGGCGATCTTCGCCGACGATCCGCTGCCGATGCCGAAGCAGTAACGCGGTCCCCCGGACCTGCGACATCCTGCCTGTAGGAGCGACGCGAGTCGCGAGCTTTTCGCGTCACGCGCTCCCGGGGGTGATTGGCGACTTATGTCGCTCCCACAAGGGGCCCGCGGGGAAGGCAGGTATTCCGGAGATCGGGCACTGGCAAGCGCGACGCAAGCCGCGATCTGGCCCTTCTGGTCCTTCCGGTACCGCGGTCGCGAGTCACGTCGCTCCTACAGGGCCCAGGGGTAGAGGACTATCCCTGCGACCACACCGCCAGCTCGTAGCCGTCGCGATCCAGGAAATGGAAGCGGCGGCCGCCGGGGAAGGCGAAGATGGGCTGGCTGATGCGTCCGCCCGCCGCTTCCACCGCGGCTTGGCTGGCTTCGAGATCATCGGACTGGATCACGATCAGCGCGCCGCCCGGGCGCGGCTCGCCATGGGTGAAACCGCCGGTCAGCCGGCCATCGCGGAATTCGCAGTAGTCCGGACCGTAGTCCTGGAAGGTCCAGCCGAACGCTTTGCCGTAAAAGGCCTTGGACGTGGTGATCGAGGCGACGTTGAACTCGACGTAGTCGATGCGGTGATGCTGGGATTCGCTCATGGTCCGGCTCGTGGAGAAGGTGGACGCGCAGTATCGCGCGGTGACCGCAAGGCGTCTTGGAAAAAACGGCCAATCAGCCGTGCCGCCCAGCCAGCAGCGCGCCTGGCGCCAGGCCCGTGAGCAGGCGGGTTTCGCGGACCAGGTGCGAGGCATCGCCATAGCCGGCGTCGAGCGCGCGCCGCAGCAGTGCCTGTTCGGCGGGCGCACGCAGGAAGCGTTGCAGGCGCAGGATCCGCGCCAGCGTCTTGGGACCGTAGCCGAACGCATCCTGGCAGCGCCGCCGCAGGGTGCGTTCACTGATATCGAACTCGCGCGCAAGCAGGGACGATGGCATGGCTTCGGGGTGATCCAGACCCCCGAACAGGGCGCGCATGGCGGGATCCGCAACCGGCGGACCCTGGCGGGCGATGGCATGCTGCAGGGATCGCAGGCGTTCGGCTGGAGCGGCGGCGTCCAGGGCCAGCGCATCCGTCAAGCGCCGTGTCCGCGAACCCCAGAGATCGTGCAGCGCGACCCGCTGACCGGTGATGTTCCGCAACGGCATGCCGAGGAACGCCTGCGCGGCGCCCGGCGCGAACCGGACCGCGACCAGCAGCGCGCCGGGCGCGATGGACGCCGGCTGCGCGACCGGATCCGGTCCAGCGATGAACACCTCGTCGTCGGTCCAGATCAGATCGACGCAGCCATCGGGGATGACCAGCACGTCCGGCGCCGGCCGCGACGGTGCCTGGTAGGTCCAGGCACAGGTCAATCCCGCGCGCAGCGGCGCGGCCGGTGCGACCTCGCGGTAGGCCGGTGCGGAAGAAGGTGGGGTGTGGGTGGTATCGCGGGGCATGTTGACGACAGGTTACGCGTTCCTGTCGTCAGCCTTCATCCCCGGCATTGGGGCGCCGCAGTTCCAGCCAGTGATTCAGCGCGAACACGAAGTAGGGATCCAGCACGCCCGCGGGTCCCTTCGGACCGGACCAGGCCATCGCCTCGCCCGCGAGCGCGTCGCCGCGCTGCCGCAGGTCCACACGCAACGCATGGCGGCGCCGTTGCGCATCGACTGTCGGCACCTGGCTGAGCGTGTAGCCGCGCAGACGGCCGTCCTCGACTTCCACCTTGTCCAGCAGACTCCACAACTGATCGCCCAGCCGGAACAGCGCCCGGCCATCGTCGAGCACCCGCAGCCGCGCGGGCACCGGGCCTTCGTAGGTGTGCAGGATGCCGGACCAGTCGCCGCGCCATTCGATCGGTGCGGTACCCGGCGGCGTCGACTGCGCGGCGACAGGCGCCGCAGCAGCGGTCGAGCCGGCCTCCGCACGCCACCCTGGCAGCATCTGCTGGAAGATCCGTTCGCGCACCTGCGCCACCGGCGCGCCGGACACGTTGCCCAGCACCGCCACCACCAGGCCTTCGGACGGCACCATCGTCAGCGATGCGGACACGCCGGACATCGAACCGCCGTGCTCGTACCAGCGATAGCCGCCGTCATCGATGACCTCCAGGCCGATACCGTAGGCGGCGTGCGGGTCGGTGCGGAATGCCCCTTCGACCATCGCCGCGCGATGGCGGGCGTCGAGGATCTCCCGCTGGCCCGGCTGGAGATGGCCGAGAAAGAACGAACCGAAACGCGCGAGATCCCGCGCGCTGGCATACATCGCCGCCGCACCGGGTTCGGCGAAGCCATAGAACGGAATCGGTTCGCGCTTGCCGCCGTAGCGCGCCGCCGCATGCCGTTCCAGCCCGGCTGCGAGGTCGATGGCCGAATGCCGCATGCCTAGCGGCGCGAACACCCGCGTGCGCAGATAGTCGCCGTAGGGCTGGCCGGAGATCCGCTCCACGACATGACCGAGCAGGCCGTAGCCGAAATTGTTGTACTCGTGCGTCTCGCCGGCGCGGCGGTACAGATGCCCGTAACGCTGGATGGACTGCGCCATCGGCGGAATCAGCGCGCGCTCGGATTCGCCATAGAAGAACTGCTCGGCGGTGCCAAGCCCGGACGTGTGGTTGGCGACATGGCGGAGGGTCGCCGCGTCGGCATCGTCCACCCACGAATGCAGCCTGGCCTCGCCCAGATGATCGTTGATCGGATCATCCAGGGCGATGCAGCCTTCCTGCACCAGCGTCATCAGCGCGACCGCGGTGAAGGTCTTGGTCACCGAGGCCAGTGAATACATCGTGTCGGCATCGGCGGCGATGCCGCGTTCGCGATCGGCCATGCCGAAGCCTTCGGCCCACAGCAGGCGGCCGTCCTTGGCCACCGCCACCGACATCGCAGGCACATCGCGTTCCTGCATGCGCGCGCGGAGGTACTCGCGCGTCGGCGCGAAATCCAGCTCCGGCTCGGCGGCGTGGACGGACAGCGGGGGAAGGCACAGCAGCAGCGCCACGCAAGCGCGGCGGACACGTGAAGAACGGGGCAACGACATCGACATCGAAAAGACTCCGGAAGCAATCCAGTGAACCGGCGCACGTTCGTCGTGCGCGGTGTTCCGAAGTTGTCGGCGGATACTGTCCGGAGCGCGTAGGGTAGGCGAACGCGCGCAACGCTTCAAACGCGATGCCGGATCAGCGTTCGGAGTGCCCGCTGTCGTCGTAGTCGCGGCGGGTGAACAGATCCGGATGGATCAGCTCGATGAAGGCGCGCGCCTGCGGCGACAGGAACTTGCCCTTGCGCACGATCACCCCGTAGCTGCGCGAGGGAAACCAGTCGCCGAGCGAACGCGTCGCCAGCCGGCCGCGATCGCTGTCGGTGAGGCAGATCGAGCTGACGATCGACACCCCCATGCCCATCGCCACGTACTGCTTGATCACCTCCCAGCCGCCGACCTCCAGCGCCACGGTATAAGGCACGCGATGCTGCTGGAACACCAGATCCACCAGCCGGTAGGTGATCTGGCGCTTGGGCGGCAGGATCAGGCCGTAGGGCGAGATGTCGGCCAGCTCCAGTCGCGGCTTCTTCGCCAGCGGATGCTCCGGCGGCGTGATCAGCAGGGGCTCGAAGCGATAGATCGGTGCGTAGCTGAGGTCGGCGGGCACGTCCATCATCGATCCGACCGCCAGATCCACCGCGTCGGCGCGCAGCAGGTCGGTGCCGTCGGCGGTGATCGCGTTGTGCAGGGTCAGGCGCACGTCCGGATGCTGCTCGCGGAACAGCTCCACGATGCGCGGCAGCAGGTACAGGATGGTGGAACTGTTGGCGGCGATGTTCAGCTCGCCTGCGTCAAGCCCGGCCACCTTGTCGTGGAAGGTCGCCTCCAGCCCGTCGATGCCCTCCACGAGCGGTTGCGCCAGCTCGAATAGCAGTTGGCCCTCCCGGCTGGGGCTCAGGCGCCGGCCGCTGCGCTCGAACAGGACCACCCCCAGCTCGCGCTCCAGCGCCTGCAACTGCAGGGTGATGGCCGGCTGGCTGACGAACAGGGCCTCGGCGGCGCGGGATACCGAGCCCAGCCGGACCGTCTGGCAGAACGCCCGCAGGGGCTTGAGCCGGTCCGACTTGTAGGCAAATCGTAGCGTTGGCGGGCGTTTTTCCGGCATGTTGATTGAAATATAAGCCGTACTTATTAAGTGCATTGACAAAACTGTTTTGTCAAATAGTTTGCTGCGGCGCACGGTGGACCTCCAAGCAGCAGGAGTCCCGAAATGTCCGCCGCCGTTGCCCTGAGCCAACCCGAACCCGCGTCCCGTCCCACCCCGGGCATCAGCCTGACCACCCGTCACCATCAGCAGGCGGCCCTGTTGCCGCCCGCCGCGCTGGCGCTGCTGGTCTCGCTCCACCGTGCGATCGAACCCGGTCGCCAGGCCCGGCTGGCGGCCCGCCGGGAGCGGCAGGCGTTCTTCGACGCCGGCGGCCTGCCCGACTTCCGCGAGGACACCCGGGCCATCCGCGAGGGCGACTGGCAGGTGGCGCCGCTGCCGGCCGCGCTGCAGGACCGCCGGGTCGAGATCACCGGTCCGGTGGATCCCAAGATGGTCATCAACGCGCTGAATTCCGGCGCGAAGGTGTACATGGCCGATTTCGAGGACTCGACCTCGCCGACCTGGAACAACCTGCTGATCGGCCAGCAGGCGCTGATCGGCGCGGTGCGCGGTGACCTGACCCACGCCGCCTCCAACGGCAAGCAGTACGCACTGAAGCCGCAGGGGGAGCAGGCGGTGCTGCTGGTGCGACCGCGTGGCTGGCACCTGGACGAAAAGCACGTGCTGGTCGATGGCCAGCCGATCGCCGGCGGCCTGTTCGACTTGGCGGTGTTCGCCTTCCACAACGCCCGCGCGCTGGCCGCCCGCGATCGCGGTCCGTACTTCTACCTGCCCAAGCTGCAGAGCATGGAGGAGGCCGCGCTGTGGGAGACCGCGCTGTCGCACATCGAGGCCGCGCTGGGACTGCCGCAGGGCCAGATGAAGGTCACCGTGCTGATCGAAACGCTGCCGGCGGTGTTCGAGATGCACGAGATCCTGCATGCGCTGCGGGACCGCATCGTCGGGCTCAATTGCGGCCGCTGGGATTACATCTTTTCCTACATCAAGACCTTCCGCCGCCATCGCGACCGCGTATTGCCCGAGCGCGGCCAGGTGACGATGACCCAGCCGTTCCTAAAGGCGTATTCGGAACTGCTGATCCGGACCTGCCACCGCCGTGGCGCGCACGCGATGGGCGGGATGGCGGCGCAGATTCCGATCGGCAACGACGAGGCCGCCAACGAACAGGCGCTGGCGCGGGTGCGCGCGGACAAGCTGCGCGAGGTCACCGCCGGACATGACGGCACCTGGGTGGCGCATCCGGCGCTGATCCCGATCGCCCGCGCGATCTTCGACGAGCACATGCCCGGCGCGAACCAGCACGGCGTCCTGCGCGAGGACGTGCAGGTGTCGCGCGACGATCTGATCCGCCCCAGCACCGGCACCATCACCCGCGCCGGCTTCGAGGGCAACGTCGAGGTCTGCGTGCGCTATCTGGCCGCGTGGCTGGACGGCAATGGCTGCGTGCCGATCCATTGGCTGATGGAGGACGCCGCGACCGCCGAAATCGCGCGTACCCAGATCTGGCAGTGGCTGCACACGCCCGGCCTGCATCTGGCCGACGGCACCGCCATCGACTTCGCCCTGCTCGACGCCACCCTGCGCAACCTGCCCGCGCGCCTGGGCGACCGCGCATCACTGCCCGGCGGCGACAAGGTCGACGAGGCCATCGGCCTGCTCGACGCGCTGAGCCGCAGCGATGAACTGGCCGAATTCCTGACCCTGCCCGCCTACACCCGCATCGACTGATTCCCTGCCCCCTCCCGGAGAACACCCATGAACAAGCTGCCCACCGCCCAGGAAATCCAGAAGGACTGGGACACCAATCCGCGCTGGCAAGGCATCACCCGCAACTACAGCGCCGAGGACGTGGTGCGCCTGCGCGGCACCGTTCCGGTCGAGCATTCGATCGCGAAGATCGGTGCGGAAAAGCTGTGGCGTTACCTGCAGACCGAGGACTTCATCAACGCGCTGGGCGCGCTGACCGGCAACCAGGCGATGCAGCAGGTCAAGGCCGGCCTGAAGGCGATCTACCTGTCCGGCTGGCAGGTCGCGGCCGACGCGAACCTGGCCGGCCAGATGTATCCGGATCAATCGCTGTACCCGGCCGACTCGGTGCCGGCGGTGGTCAAGCGCATCAACAACACCCTGCTGCGCGCCGACCAGCTGCATCACGCCGAGGGCGACGACAGCACCGACTTCCTGCAGCCGATCGTCGCCGACGCGGAAGCCGGGTTTGGCGGCGTGCTCAATGCGTTCGAGCTGATGAAGGCGATGATCGAGGCCGGCGCGGCCGGCGTGCATTTCGAGGACCAACTGGCCAGCGTGAAGAAGTGCGGCCACATGGGCGGCAAGGTGCTGGTGCCGACCCGCGAGGCGGTGGAGAAGTTGAACGCCGCGCGCCTAGCCGCCGACGTGATGGGCGTGCCGACCCTGCTGGTCGCGCGCACCGACGCCGAGGCCGCGGATCTGCTGACCAGCGATATCGACGCCAACGACCAGCCGTTCACCACCGGCGAGCGCACCGTCGAGGGCTTCTTCAAGACCCGCAACGGCCTGGACCAGGCCATCAGCCGCGGGCTGGCGTACGCGCCCTACGCGGACCTGGTGTGGTGCGAGACCGGCAAGCCGGACCTGGAATTCGCGCGCCGGTTCGCCGAGGCGATCCACGCGAAGTTCCCCGGCAAGCTGCTGGCCTACAACTGCTCGCCGTCGTTCAACTGGAAGAAGAACCTGGACGACGCCACCATCGCGAAGTTCCAGAAGGAAATCGCCAGCTACGGCTACAGGTTCCAGTTCATCACCCTGGCCGGCTTCCACAGCCTGAACTACTCGATGTTCAACCTGGCCCACGGCTACGCGCGCCGGCAGATGAGCGCATTCGTGGAACTGCAGGAAGCCGAGTTCGCCGCCGCCGACAAGGGCTTCACCGCGGTCAAGCACCAACGCGAAGTCGGCACCGGCTACTTCGACGCGGTCACCCAGGCCATCCAGCAGGGCCAGTCCTCGACCACCGCGCTGAAGGGTTCGACCGAGGAGGAGCAGTTTGCCGAAAAGGCGGCCTGATCGCGGCGGATGCGGGAATAGGAAAGCCGGGTCCCTTCGGACCCGGCTTTCTCTTTTTTTGCCATCGGGAACTGCGGCCGCGTTATGGCCACATTCCGTGCGATGTTTACTTCTTCACCGCCTGCTGGTGCGACTTCAGCGCATCGCTCAGGCCCGGAACGCCATCGGCGCCGGCGGGCACGCTGATGCTGGAGCCGGTGAAGTCCTGGCCGATGGGTTCGGCACGCCCGCCCAGGCATTGGGCGAGGAAGCCCTCGGTGACCGCATTGAACGCCTTGTTGTTCTCCGGCCGATGGAAGCCATGGCCTTCATCGGGGAACAGGACATAGGTGACCGGGATCTTCTTCGCCTGCATCGCCTGGACGATCTGATCGCTCTCGGCCTGCTTCACGCGCGGATCATTGGCGCCCTGGCCGATCAGCAGCGGCTTCTTGATCTGGTCGGCGCGGGTCAGCGGCGAGCGCTCGGTCAGCCACTTGCGGCCTTCCTCGGTACGCGGATCGCCCATGCGCTTGGCGAGCTGCTCGAAGAAGCTGGCCCAGTACGGCGGCACCGTGCTCAGCAGGGTGTTGAGGTTGGATGGGCCGACGATGTCGACGCCGCAGGCGAACGCGTCCGGGGTGAAGGTGAGGCCGGCGAGGGTGGCGTAGCCACCATAGCTGCCACCCATGATCGCCACCTTGTCGTTGGTGGTCACGCCCTGCTTGACCGCCCATTGCACGGCATCGATCAGATCGTCGTGCATCTTGGCGGCCCACTCGCCATTGCCGGAATTGGTGAATTCCTTGCCGAAACCGGTGGAGCCGCGGAAATTCACCGACAGCACCGCGTAGCCGCGATTGGCCAGCCATTGGTGATAGCCGGTGTAGCCGTAGGAGTCGCGCGCCCAGGGGCCGCCATGCACCAGCAGCACCATCGGCACCGCCGCGTCGGCCTTGCCGTCGTGGTTGGCATCGGCGCCGCGCGGCAGGGTCAGGTAGCTGACCAGGGTCTTGCCGTCGCGCGAGGGGATTTCCTGCGGCCACTGCGCCACCAGCGGCTTGCCTTCGAGCTTGGGCCGCACCGAGAACAGCTTGGTCAGCTTGCCGGCATCGCGATCGTATCGGTAGTAGACGGCAGGCGTTTCGGGCGCCGAATAGGCGACGATCCAGGTCTTGTCGTCGTGGGTGCGCGCGGCCACGCCGGCATCACCGGGGCCAATGCCGCGCAGGCGTTCCAGATCCTTGGCGATGGCCGGATCCACCACCTTCCATTCCTCGCGCAGGTAGTCCGAGGCCACGGCCTGCACCTGGCCGGTGACCGGATGGCTCATCGTGTCGCCGACGTCCGCGCGCGCGTCCTCGAACACCAGCGTGCGCTTGCCGCTGGCCACGTCGATGGCGTACAGCGCGGCCGTGTTGCGGTTGCGCGAGTCGGTGAAGTACAGGGTCTTGCCGTCGCTGGTGAGGCCGCCGGGGCCGGTGGTCAGCGAATCCTCGAACGGCACGTCGTCGAATTTCTTCCAGCTGCCCTGGCCGTCGGCGGCCAGCACGTCCTGGCCACCGTCGGGCCGCGCGCGGGTCGCGAAGCGCAGGGTGTAGTCGGCGTCGGCGATGTAGCCGGCGATCTGGGCGTCGTTCTTCTGCACGAGGGTGCGCTGGCCGCTGGCCAGGTCGACCTTGTACAGGTCATGCCATTGCGGGTCGCGATCATTCATGCCGACCAGGATCGTGTCCGGATGGCGGTCGCTGACGCCCGACACCTGCGCGCGGGTCTTCGGGAACGGCGACAGATCCCTGGACTCGCCCGATTTCAGATCCACCGCATACAGGTGGAAATCCTCGTCGCCGCCGGTGTCGCGCAGGTAGAGCAGGGTGTCGGCGCGGTAGGACCAGAAGTACTGGCGGATGCCACGCGCCTTGTCGGCGGTGATGGCGCGCGCCTGCGCGGGATTGTCGGCCGGCGCGACCCAGACATTGGCCACGCCATCGACCGGCGCGACCCAGCTCAGGTAGCGGCCGTCCGGGCTGATCTGCACGTTGCTGCGTTCGGGATTGCCGAACAGGATCTCGCGCGGGATCAGCTCGACGCCTTCGGCGGGTGCCGCGGCCGATGCGGCCTGTTGGGCGAATGCGGGAGAACTGGCGAGGGCGGCGGTCAATGCCGCGGCGATCAGGGTGGTACGAAGCATGGCGTTCCTCCTGGAAGGGCCGGTCAACGTGCGGGTGCGGCGGATGCCGCCGGACCGCAGTAGACCACACGCGCCCATGCCGCGGCGCAGTGTCTAAAGTCCTGTGGACAGGGAGGACGCGTCGAAGGAATCCGGCGATTGCGCCGGCGTCCTAGGGCAGCGGGCCGATTTCGGTCACCTTGGCCGACGCCACCCGCGCCGGTTCAGCCACCACGTCAATGGCGACCACCCGGCCTTCGCGCACCGCGAACCGGAACAGGGCGCGCGGCACACCGCCCGGCGCCCAGATTGCAGCCGGCAAGCCGTCGACCAATGCCGTCTGCGCGGCCTGCGCGCGGCCCAGGAACGCGCTGGCCACGGCATCGACGCCGTGGCGTTCCCTGGCGAGTATCGGCGCGCCGTCGCCCTGCTTGTCGCGGCTGCCCTCGACCGCGTCGACATCGGCATGCATCACCACGTCGGGGGCGAGCAGCGACAGCAGGCCGTGCAGGTTGCCGGTGCGCGAGGCGAGCAGGAAGGCCTCGACCACCTGCCGCGCGCGTTCGCGGTCGGCCATGGCCTGCTCGCCCGCGCCCTGGACCCGGCGACGGGCGCGGCTGGCCAGCTGCCGGGTGGCTTCCGGGCTGCGATCCAGCATGCGGGCGATTTCGTCGAACGGCACCGCGAACATGTCGTGCAGGACGAAGGCCACGCGCTCGGCCGGCGCCAGCGTGTCCAGCACCACCAGCAGGGCCGGACCGACCGAATCGGCCAGCAGCGCCTCGTGCTCGGGACCGGCCTGGGCGTCGGCGGCGGGCAGCACGGTTTCCGGCACGCCCTCCATCGATTCCTCGGCGCGCACCTTGCGCGCGCGCAGCAGATCCAGCGCCAGCCGCGTGACCACCGTGGTCAGCCAGCCGGCCAGGTTGCCGACCTCGTTCGCGTCGGTGCGATTGAGGCGCAACCAGGCTTCCTGCACCACGTCCTCGGCCTCGGCATGGGAGCCCAGCATGCGGAATGCCACGGCTTCCAGCCGGGCGCGGTTGGATTGGAACTGCTCGGCGAGTCGATGCGAATCATTCATCGGGAAGATCCTGGGGGAAACCCGGCTGACGCGCCAGCAGGCCGCAACGTGACCGGATGATTCGATGGGAGCTGACTGGCTTGCACCGGTCACGCGCAGGGATGCCACCGCGTCAGTCAAGAAACCACCGGCCACAGGAGCCAGACCATGCAAGCCCGTATGACCAATCCCGCGCTCATCCACAACGACGCCCTGAAGGCACTGCTGGCGTTGCACAAGTCCACCCAGGGCAACGGCGTGCCCGATGCGTTGCTGCACCTGATCGATCTGCGCGTCAGCCAGATCAACGGCTGCAGTTTCTGCGTGGACATGCACGCCCGCGAATGCCGGCAGGCAGGGGAGAGCGACGAACGCCTGTTCGCCGTGGCCGTCTGGCGCGAGGCGCCCTGGTTCACCGATGCCGAACGCGCCGCGCTGGAACTGGCCGAAGCGGTGACCCGCATCGCCGACCGCAGCGACGCGGTCAGTGACGAGATCTGGGAACGCGCCCGCGAACACTACGACGAAGCCGCGCTGGCCTCGCTGCTGATCGCCATCGCCAACATCAACGTGTGGAACCGCCTGAACGTCGCCACCCGCCAGCCGGCGGGACAGCGGGTGAGCTGAGCGTTCCCTGCGGGGACCCCGACCGGCACGGCGTATTCGTGCCGGTACTGGGCCGTTTCAGGACGTGGAGGGGGGCGATGCCGAGGCACGGGCGTCGTTCCGGCGTACCACTACGAATCCACGCGTCGTCGTGGTCCGGGCATTCAATGGCGCATGCATCGCCCTCCAGACCTGATCGAGCTCCGCCCACACCGGTGGATACCTGTGCGCGGCGACGTCGAGGATGAGCAGGCGGTCGCTGGGCGCGTGATAGGCCGCTATCGGCGAGATGTGCCCCATCCGGACCTGGCCCAGGTGCTCGCGCTGGTAGTTCACCAACAGGTAATCGCCTTCCCGTCCCAGGTTGGCGCGGGCCAGCTCCCGGAATGAAGCGACGTTCGTGGCCGATGCCGGAAACACCTCCACATCGGCGCCGTGCGTGCGCAGCAATCCGGCCAGAGCGCGCAGCGACATGCCGGAGAAACTGACCTTCATGGGTTTCAGCCGGACTTCCGCCGGCGCGAACAGCGCAGCCGCATCCCGTGGCGCGTCATCGATGCCAGCGGCATTGAGCGCGGTGATCGCGCTGGCCACCCCGCAATAGGCCTTGCGGGTCTGCGGGACGAAGCTGGCCATCAATTCATCGTAGTCGGCCCGGTGGTCACTTTCCGCCAGCAGGCGCTGCCCTTCGGATGAGGCCAGTGGAACCAGCCCTGTCGGCAATGCCAGCATCCCGGGCGCCGGTGTGCGCAGATATTCGTTCCACACCGCGCCTGCGCCCGTCGTTAGCGCAAGCGCGAGTACAACCGTCATCCCGACAACGACCCTGCGCTTCATGGCGACCTCGGCTATGGCGAAAGGTGTACGTCTTGCCCATCCCCGGAAGAGCCGCGGATTGTGGCGAAGCGACTACACCCCCACGGGGATGAAACAGGGGTGAAACAATGCCGTCCATGCGCGCTGGCGGGGACGCGGACCGGGTATCGCTGCCCGGAAAATGCACCCGGATGCGAGACCAGCCGACCGCGCAGGCGCATCGATGTCGAATCGACGACATCCCCGCTCCAGCGCTGTCGTGATGTGTACCGCTCGTCGGATCCGGCAAACGCACGACAGGTTCCTTTCCCGCGTGCGGACTGCCCGGGCTAGGGCGGTCCACCGCGATCAATCCGCCGATAGCCCAGCGCTTCGGTGAGGTGGGGTGTCTCGATGACTTCGGCTCCCGCCAGATCGGCGATGGTGCGCGCGACCCGCAGGATGCGCTGCATCGAGCGGGCGGAAAGCCTGAGCCGATCGATCGCGTGTTCCAGCAGCGCCTGGTCGGAATCGGTGAGCCGGCACAGCGTCAGTGTTTCCGATTGCCCCAACTGGGCATTGAGCCGGCCGGTGCGGGCCAACTGGATTGCGCGGGCCTGTTCGACCCTTGCACGCACCTGCGCGCTGGGTTCGCCGGTGGGCGCGTCCGGCCGCAGTTCCTGCGGCGGCAGGCGCGGGACTTCCACGTGCAGGTCGATGCGATCCAGCAGCGGACCGGAGATGCGGCTGCGGTAGCGCTGGACGACATCGCCGGAACAGCGGCAACGGCCGCTGTTGTCGCCGGCCCAGCCGCAGGGACAGGGGTTCATCGCCGCGACCAGTTGGAACCGTGCGGGAAATTCGGCGCTGCGCGCCGCGCGCGAGATGGACACGGTGCCGGACTCCAGCGGCTCGCGCAGCACCTCCAGCGCACGTCGATCCCACTCCGGCAGTTCGTCCAGGAACAGCACGCCGTTGTGCGCCAGGGAAATCTCGCCCGGGCGCGGTTCCGCGCCGCCACCCACCAGCGCCACCGCGCTGGCGGTGTGATGCGGACTGCGGAACGGACGCTGCCGCCAGCGCGCAGGATCCAGTCCGCGTCCGCTGACCGACGCGATCGCCGCGGTTTCCAGCGCCTCGGCTTCGCTGGCTTCCGGCAACAGCCCGGGCAACCGCGAGGCCAGCAGGGTCTTGCCGCAACCGGGCGAACCGACCAGCAGCAGATGGTGATTGCCGGCCGCAGCCACTTCCAGTGCGCGCCGGGCCTGCACCTGGCCGCGCACGTCGCCGAGATCGGGAATGACCCCGGCTTCCGCCAGCGGCGTCTCGGCGATGGGCAACTCACGCTGTCCGCCCAGCGCGGCGCAGACTTCCAGCAGTGTCCGCGCGGTGCGTGCCTGGCCTTCGCGCGCGAGCGCGGCTTCCGGTCCGTTGGCCGGGGCGACGATGAGGGTTCGATGCGCGCGTGCAGCGGCCAGGGCCGCCGGCAAAACGCCGTCGACGCCGCGGAGCTCGCCGGTCAGGCCGAGTTCGCCGAGAAACTCGTGATCGGCCAGGGCGTCACGCGGAATCTGCCCGCTCGCGGCGAGGATGCCGAGCGCGATCGGCAGATCAAAGCGCCCGCCATCCTTGGGCAGGTCTGCCGGCGCCAGATTGACGGTGATGCGGCGGGCCGGGAATTCGAACTGCGCGCAGAGGATGGCAGCGCGCACGCGATCCCGGGCTTCGCGCACCGCGGCTTCGGGCAGGCCGACGATATGGGTCTGCGGGAGGCCGCCGGACAGGTGCACTTCCACCCGGACCGGAGGCGCGGCCACGCCCGCCCGTGCACGGCTGTGCACCAGCGCCAGGCTCATGGCGGCGGATCAGGACTGGGGAGTGGGCGCGGAGGCGGACGGCGCCGCTTCCAGTGCCTGGACGGTGCGTTCCAGGGCTTCGAGTTTCTCGCGGGTGCGCAGCAGCACCGCGCGCTGGACTTCGTATTCCTCGCGGGTCACCAGGTCCAGCCTGGTCAGGCCGCTCTGCAGCGCGCCCTTGAACGCCTGCTGCAGTTCCTCGCGGGATTCGCGCAGTCCGGGGGGAACCAGATCGCTGAGGCGGCGGGCGAGATCGTCGAGATGGTTGAGATCAATCATGGGGGTCTCCGGCAGTGAAGCCGAGCATTGCATCCGGGCGTGGTCCCGGCCATCGGGCTTCACCGCTTCGCGCCATCGGAAAATTCCGCCGGCGCAGGCCGCCATTGAACCCGAGCCCCGCGCCGGCCGCAACCGCGATATGCTGCGGGCAGCATTTCCGGAGACAATCCCGATGAAGATGATCATGGCCATCATCAAGCCGTTCAAGCTGGATGACGTGCGCGAAACCCTCGCCGAATCCGGCATCGCCGGCATCACCGTCACCGAGGTCAAGGGCTTCGGCCGGCAGAAGGGCCACACCGAGCTGTATCGCGGCGCCGAGTACGTCGTCGACTTCCTGCCCAAGGTGAAGCTGGAAGTGGCGGTGACCGACGAGCAGGTCGAAGCGGTGGTGGAGGCGATCGTCAAGGCCGCCGGCACCGGCAAGATCGGCGACGGCAAGGTATTCGTCTACGACCTGGAACGGGTGGTGCGGATCCGCACCGGCGAACTGGACGCCGACGCGCTCTAGCACGGCTTCGACAATCACTGCGGGGGACAGGGAATGCCGACGAAGTATCGATGGGGAGTCGCGCTGGCACTGATGTCCGGCGCCACGCTGATGGCGGGCTGCGACATGGTCGCATCCGATCCGGCGAAAGCGGTGGAAACGCCGGCCTCGCCCACCCGGGCGTCTACTGCCGGATCGCCGGTCCCCGCGACAAGCCGCGGCGTGGATCTGAGCGAGCCGGCGCCTGCCGCTCCGGAGGTTTCCGCCCGGCCTGCGGAAGGCGCAACGCCGGTGGCCGATGGCACGGTGCCGTTCGCGTTCGAGGCGCCGTCCCGGCCGACGGTCGCGACGGCCACGGAATGCGCGCTGCCGGTACCTGCCGCCGACCAGCCCGCGAAAGTGTTCGCGGCCGGTGCCTATGGTGGCCGTGACCTCGGCTTCCAGATCGATCAGAGCGGCAACGAGGCCGGACGCATCGACGTGGCGGTGAACCAGCCGGGCGGTGTCCCGGTGATCCTGATGCTGGGCAGCTACGACCCGACCATCTGGCACGTGGGCTGGTCGCGCGGCACCCGTATCGCCGCGGTCCTGATCGGCGGTTACCACCGGCAGGTGGTGACGGGCCTGCCCAAGGACGTGCCCGTGCTGATCAGCACCTACGACAACAAGGGGCCTTGCGGCTATTTCTATGTCAGCGCCGAGCGTGCCCGCACGCTCAACCCGATCGCGCGCCGCGCCTTCGGGCGCCCGATCGACATGGTGTATCTCGCGCAACAAGGCCGCGTGCTGGTCGGCGAAGCGCTGGGCGGCGCGGGCGGACTCATCACCGACGCCGGTGGCGCGTCCGACGAGAGCTTCCGCATCGCCGATGCGCGACTGGCGGGCGAAGCGGGCCTGGCCTATGCCGTCTCGCAGGGCTGGCTGCGCGCCGCCAGCCAGGCCGATGCCAGTGCCTGGCTGGCGGCGCGCAATGCCAAACCGGCGGCGGATGTCCCGCCAATCGCCGGTGGCCGCCCGGCCGGCAACATCAGCCTGCACAATGGCTACGTGGTCCTGAAGGCTTTCACGTTGCCGGAGGGCTTGTATGGCGCGCATTCCGGCACTTTCTTCGTGCCCAAGGGCGTGCCGCGCCCGACCGGCACCCTGGGCCATTCCACCCTCTACGACTTCAACACCCTGACCTGTACCGGCGCGGGATGCGAGCGCGACTGAGCGTTGCATGGACCGGCAAGAAAAAAGCCCCGCATCGCGGGGCTTTTCTTCTCCTGTTGAGCGAGTGGCTGTTTACTCGCCCAGCGCCCTGGCCACGAACGGCGGTGCGACCAGCGCGCCGGTATGCAGGTGCGCGCTGTAGTACAGCGTGTCGAAACCCTTGTTGGCCGCATCCTGTCGGCGGAAATCGAAACCGCCGGACTTGCGCGCCATGGTCACGCTCCACCAGCCGGTCGGATAGCACGGCTGCGGGAACGGCAGGGTCTTGAAGGTGGTGAAGCCGGCCTTGCCCATCTCGCCGCGCATTTCCTTGATCAGATCCAGCAGGGCCAGCGGGGATTCGGACTGCTGCACCAGGATGCCGTCGTCCTTCAGCGCGCGGAAGCAGCTTTCATAGAAGGCCTTGTTGAACAGGCCCTCGGCCGGGCCGACCGGATCGGTGGAATCGACGATCACGATGTCCACGCTGCCGGCCGGGCAATTGGCCATGTAGGCCACGCCGTCGTCGAACAGCAGTTCGGCGCGCGGGTCGCCGTTGGATTCGCACAACTCGGGGAAGTACTTCTCCGACATGCGGGTGACCTGTTCGTCGATATCGCACTGGGTGGCGCTTTCCACGCCAGGGTGCTTGAGCACTTCGCGCAGGGTGCCGCAGTCGCCGCCGCCGATGATCACCACGCGCTTGGGCGCGGCATGGGTGAACAGCGCCGGATGGCTGATCATCTCGTGATAGAAGAAATTGTCGCGCGTGGTCAGCATCACCGCGCCGTCGATGATCATCAACTTGCCCCAGTCGGTGGTGTCGTAGATCTCGATTTTCTGGAACGGCGACTGCACCTCGTCCAGCTTGCCGGTGATGCGGTAACCGATGGCCGAGCCGGTGGGCTGGAAGTGTTCGATGTACCAGTTGTCGTTCGTCATTGCGGCGGCGATCCAGCGTTCAGGGGGCGCAGATTGTACCGGAACCGGGGTGATGGGCCGCCCGCGCCTGGCTTAGCATCGGGGTACCGAACAAAGGGGAATGCAGGGAATGGATGCGGAACGGGACCGCCGGTCGCGGATGGAGCGACTGGAAAAGCAGTACGAGGATGCGCCGGGCGCCTATCGGGCCAGGCTGGCGCTGTGGGCGGCGCTGGGATACGTGGTCCTGGCAAGTGGCCTGGTCGTCGCCGCAGGCCTGTGCATCAGCTTGATCGTGCTGGCCGTTTCCCGGCCGCTGGAGGATTGGCGGATCGCGTTTCCGATCATCCTGCTGGGCATGCTGGCGGTCACCCTGTTGCGCGCGCTGTGGTTCCGCTCCAGTCCTCCCGAGGGCCACTCGTTGGAGCCCGGCGAAGCGCCCGTGCTGCGCGAGGAGGTCGAGCGAATCCGTCGCGAGGTCGGGGCGCAGCGATTGCACGGGATTGTCATCGACGCCAGCCTCAACGCCGCCGCGGCCCATGTCCCCGACGGGTTCGGACTGCGGCAACGTCACTATCTCGTCATCGGACTGCCCTTGTTGCGATTGCTCGACCGCCATGAACTGGCGTCGGTGATCGCCCACGAATTCGGTCATTTCCATGGCGGGCATGGTCGCTTCGGCGGCTGGATCTATCGCGTGCGCGTCAGCTGGCGGCGCCTGCTGGACGGGTTTTCCGCGGGAAGCACTTCGCAGCTGTTTTTCTGGTTTTTCCGTTGGTACGCGCCACGGTTCGAGGAACGCAGCATGGTGCTGGTCCGCCGGCAGGAATACGCCGCCGACGCCATGGCCGCGCGGGTGGCGGGCACTGTGCCGGCGGCCACCGCGCTCGCGCGGGTGCATCTGGCGATGGATTGGCTTGAGCGCCGGTTCTGGCCGGATCTCCTGCGGCCCGCGCATATCCAGTCGCATCCGCCGGCGCAGGTCCACCTTCAACTGGCCCGGGCGCTTGCCGATTGGCGTGAACACCAGGACACGGTGCCGGCGTGGGTGCGCAAGGAGCGGCCCGAACCGGAGGACACCCACCCCGGTCTGGCGCAGCGCTTCGCGGCGCTCGGCGTGGACCTGGACAGGTCGTTGGGGCGCCCCGGACCGGCGGCGGCTCCGTCGATGCTGGACGAGGCGCTGCTGGATCGGCTGGAACAGCGGTTCAGCCGGGAATGGCTGGAAGCGGCAAGGCCCGGTTGGGAAGCGCGCCATCGCGCCGCCCAGGAGGCCGAGCGTCGTCTCCAGGTACTGGCCGAGTCCGATACCCGGACGCCGGACGAATGGCTGGAGTACGCGGCGCTGCTGGAAGAGCACCGGCCCGCCACGGATGCGGTGCCGATCTATCGCGAGGGCGTGCGGCAACGGCCATCGCACGCGACGGGACACGCGCGCCTGGGCATCCTCCTGCTGCGCCAGGGACAGGGTGAAGAGGGCCTGGAACATCTGGAACGCGCGATGCGGCTGATGCCGTCCTTGGCACCGTCGTTGCTGCGCGAACTGCACGACCATCTGCCGGCCACGCCGGAACCTGACGGCCTGCATGCCGCGGCCCGGCAGCTTCACCGGACGTTTGGCCAGCAAACGGATGCGCCGCCGCCCGGCGACGACGATTTCCAGCCCCATGCGCTGGAAGACGTTTCGTTGCAGGCGGTCCGCAGGGTGCTGGCGAGCCATCCGCGCGTGGTCAGCGCCTGGCTGGTACGCCAGAAGGCGTCGGGTCTGTCGGTGCTGCCGCATTACCTGCTGCTGCTGGAATGGGGCGGCTCGGTCGCCAGCGAGCAAGCGGCGATACCGCGCCTGACCGCACAGTTGACACTGCCGGGCACGTTCACCGTGCTGACCACCACCGGGCGCACGCCGTTGCTGCCGCGCCTGCGCGCGCGGGCGGGCGAGCCGTTCTACCGGCGGTAACCGGAAGGAACCGGCAGGGGCGTTAGAATGCACGCCCCTTCTGGATTGCCCGAGTTGCCGCGATGAGCGAGTGGTCCACCGACCAAGCCCGCAAGACCTATTCCATCCCGCACTGGGCGGAAGGGTATTTCGACGTGGATGCCGCCGGCCGCATCGTGGTCTCGCCCAAGGGCGAGGGCGGACCGGTCATCCCGCTGCCGGAGGTGGTCGACGCCGCCCGCGCCAATGGCGCCAAGCTGCCGCTGCTGGTGCGTTTCCCGGACATCCTGGGCGACCGCCTGGGCAAGCTGCAGGCCGCCTTCGCGCAGGCGCAGGCCGACTGGGACTACCGGGGCGGCTACACCGCCGTGTATCCGATCAAGGTCAACCAGCATCGCGGCGTCGCCGGCACGCTGGCCTCGCATGCCGGCGAAGGCTTCGGCCTGGAAGCCGGCAGCAAGCCGGAACTGATGGCGGTGCTGGCGCTGTCGCGCCCCGGCGGGCTCATCGTCTGCAACGGCTACAAGGACCGCGAATACATCCGCCTGGCCCTGATCGGCCGCAAGCTGGGCCTGCAGACCTTCATCGTGGTGGAGAAGCCCTCCGAGCTGCCGCTGGTCATCGAGGAAGCGCGCAAGCTGGGCGTCAAGCCGGGCCTGGGCGTGCGCATGCGCCTGGCGACGCTGGGCGCGGGCAAGTGGCAGAACAGCGGCGGCGACAAGGCCAAGTTCGGCCTCTCGCCGCGCCAGGTGCTGGACCTGTGGAAGTACCTGCGCGATGCCGGGTTGCAGGACTGCCTGGGCCTGCTGCATTTCCACATGGGCTCGCAGATCTCCAACGTACGCGACATCGCCAACGGCATGCGCGAGGCGACCCGCTATTTCGTCGAACTGTCCAAGCTGGGCGCGACCATCAGCCATGTCGACGTCGGCGGCGGCCTGGGCATCGACTACGAAGGCACCCGCTCGCGCAGTTACTGTTCGATCAACTACGGCCTGAACCAGTACGCCAGCAACATCGTGCAGCCGTTGGCCGACGCCTGCGAGCAGCACGGGCTGACGCCGCCGCGCATCGTCACCGAGTGCGGCCGCGCGATGACCGCGCACCACGCGGTGCTGGTGGTCAACGTGGCCGAAGTCGAGCAAGCGCCGGAAGGCCGGGTGCCGCCGGCGCATGACGACGAACCGGCGGTGATCCGCCATCTGCGCGAGATCCATGCCGAACTCGACGAGCGCCCGGCGGTGGAGCTGTTCCACGAGGCCCAGCACCACCACAGCGAGGGTCTGTCGCTGTATGCGCTGGGCCAGTTGGATCTGGTCCATCGCGCGCGCATCGACGATCTGTTCTACGCCATCGCCCACGCGGTGCGTGGCCGCCTGAGCAGCGACGAGCGCAGCCATCGGGATCTGCTGGATGAACTGAACGAGCGGCTGGTGGACAAGTACTTCGTCAACTTCAGCGTGTTCGAGTCGATTCCGGACGTGTGGGCGATCGACCAGGTGTTCCCGATCCTGCCGATCGAGCGCCTGGACGAGACGCCGGATCGCCGCGGCGTGATCGCCGACATGACCTGCGACTCGGACGGCATGGTCGAGACCTACGTCGAGAACGAAGGCCTGGATACCTCGCTGCCGCTGCATTCGCTCAAGTCCGGCGAAAGCTATCGGTTGGGCATCTTCCTGGTCGGCGCGTACCAGGAAATCCTCGGCGACATCCACAACCTGTTCGGCGACACCGACGCGGTGGAAGTCAGTGCCGATACCGGCACCGGCTACCTGCTCACCCAGCAGCGCCGTGGCGACACCACCGACGTGATGCTGGACTACGTGGGTTACAGGCTCGACGACCTGCGCACCGCGTACCGTACCCGCGTCGCCGAGGCCGGCTTGCCGCAGGAAGAAGCGGCAGCGTTGTCCGATGCACTGGAAGCCGGCCTGACCGGCTACACCTACCTGTCGGACGAACCGCTGGCATAAGGCCAACCCTGTCCCTTCCCCCGCTTGCGGGGGAAGGTGCCCGTAGGGCGGATGGGGGCGAGCAGATGGGCACGCCGCGGCCATCAAGGACCGCGCGAAACCCTCACCCCCGATGTATCTGGAATCCCGCGAACGACTGCGTCACCGGCATCAGCTCCAGGCGATTGATGTTCAGGTGCGGCGGCAATGTGGCGACCCAGAACAGGGTTTCGGCGATGTCCCCGGCGGTCATCGGCTGCGCGCCGTCATAGAGCTTGTCCGATGCGGCCTGGTCGCCATGCGTGCGCACCAGGGTGAATTCGGTTTCGGCCATGCCCGGTTCGATCGAGGTCACCCGCACGCCGGTGCCGTGCAGATCCGAACGCAGTCCCAGCGAGAACTGGGTGACGAAGGCCTTGGTGCCGCCGTAGACATTCCCGCCGGGATAGGGATAGGTGCCGGCGATCGAACTGATGTTGATGATCGCGCCCTTGCGCGCGATCAGCGCGGGCAGCAGGCGCTGGGTCAGCGTGACCAGCGCGCCGATGTTGGTGGCGATCATGGTGCGCCAGTCGTCCAGAACGGCCGACTGCGCCGGCGCGGTGCCCAGTGCGAGCCCGGCGTTGTTGATCAGCAGATCGATGCCGCGAAAGGCCTCGGGCAACGCCGCCAATGCCGCGTCCATCGCCGCTTCGTCGCGGATGTCGAAGGCCGCCGCGTGCACGCGCTCGCCGCCCAGTTCATCCACCAGCGCCTGCAGGCGGTCCGCCCGCCTGCCGGTGGCGATCACCCGCCAGCCGTCAGCGGCGAAACGGCGCACGGCGGCGGCGCCAAAACCGGAAGTCGCTCCGGTGATGAGGACGGTTCGGGTCATGGGGGCTCCTTGGATCAGTGGCGCGGCGGGGAACGCGGCGTGTGGATGGGACTGCAATGAAAAACCCGCCACGCGGGCTGCGCGTGGCGGGTGGAGAGTGAAACGGGATGCGGCATGCGGACTCCTCCGTGTTCGCGGGAGTCCGGCGCGATCACTGGGCCTTGATGGCCATGGCGGGCAGGCCGCCGCTGGCCAGCTTCTGCTTGGCTTCGGCCAGTTCGCTGGCGGTGCCATAGGGTCCCATGCGCACGCGATAGACGGTCTTGCCGCCGATCTGCGCGGATTCGACGCGGGCGCTCAGGCCCAACAGGGCGATCTTGGCCTTGGTCGCCTCGGCATCGCCGGAGGCGCCGAACGCGCCGGCCTGCAGGATGTAGCGCGCGGTGGTGTCCGCGTCCGCCACGCTGCGCGGCGTAGCCGCCACGGGCTTGGGCGTCGAAGCGGCGGCGGGCGAGGTGACCGGCGTCGCGGATGCCGCGGGCGCTTCATCGATGGGACGCGGCAACGCGCCCGGCGCGGCGCCGGTCACCGCCGTCGTGCCGGTGGCGGGTGTCGCGGCGGCCGAAGCTGCGGCCTTCTCCTCGCGCGCCTTGCGTGCGGCTTCCTCGCGTGCGCTGGCGGCCAGCTCGGCGTCGGACATCTGCACTTCCTTGCCGGGCAGCAGGGTGTAGAAGTCGTACTGCGGTTCCTTCGTCGGCGCCTGTGCGTCGGCGCCACCATCGGCGGCGGGCGCGGCGCTGGACGAGGCGCCCGCAGATTCGGGCACCACCGCCTCGACATCGGCCGAGGCCACCGGCGCCGGCTGCGCGTCCGGATTCGGCTGCGGACGGAAGAAGCCGTCGCCGTCCTTCTTCATCAGGCCCGGGGCGATGAAATAGATCGCCAGGCCGATCAGCAGGCCCAGCAGCAGCCACACCCAGGCCGGGGTGGCATGGCTGGAATTACGGGTGGCCTGACTCTTGCCGCGACGTGCCGCCATTCAAAAAATCTCCGGTTACATTTTCTCGGGCGCGCTGACGCCCAACAGATCCATGCCGTTGGCCAGCGCAAGCCGCACGGCCGAGGCCAGCGCCAGTCGCGCGTCGCGCGCGTCGGCATCCTCGATCAACACCGGCGTGCCGGCATACCACGTGTGGAAAGCATAGGCCAACTCGCGCAGGTATTGCGCAATCGCGTGCGGCTCCAGCGACTCGCCTGCGTTTTCCACCACCTCCGGATAACGCGACAGCTCCACCATCAACGCCAGCGACAGTTCGTCGTCCAGGCGGGCCAGGTGGGCCAGGCCATTGGCCTGGTCGTAGGCGTAGCCTTTTTCGGCGGCCTGGCGATGCAGGCTGCACACGCGGGCATGCGCGTACTGCACGTAGAACACCGGGTTGTCGTTGCTCTGCTGGCGGGCCAGATCGATGTCGAAGGTCAGTTGCGAATCGGGCTTGCGCGCGATCAGGAACCAGCGCGTGGCATCGCGCCCGGCTTCCTCGATCAGATCCCGCAAGGTGAAATAGCTGCCGGCGCGCTTGGAAAGCTTCACTTCCTCGCCGCCGCGCATCACGGTGACCATCTGGTGCAGCACGTATTCGGGATAGCCGGCGGGGATGCCTTCGTTCAGTGCCTGCAGGCCGGCGCGAACCCGCGCCAGCGAGCCATGATGGTCGGCGCCCAGCTCGGTGATCGCGCGGCCATAGCCACGCTGCCACTTGCTCAGGTGGTAGGCCACGTCCGGCACGAAATAGGTGTAGGTGCCGTCGGACTTGCGCATCACCCGGTCCTTGTCGTCGCCGAAGTCGGTGGACTTCAGCCACAGCGCGCCGCCTTCCTCGTAGGTATGCCCGGAGGCGACCAGCTTGTTCACCGTCTCCTCGACCTTGTGGTCGGCGTACAGCGAGCTTTCCAGGAAATAGACGTCGAACGAGACGCCGAACGCGGCCAGGTCCAGGTTCTGCTCGCGGCGCAGGTAGGCCACGGCGAACTGGCGGATGGCGTCCAGGTCGTCCGGATCCTTGCCGCCCACGACCACGTGGTTCTCGAACTCGACCGTGTCGCCGTCCAGGTAGGCCTGGGCGACGTCGGCGATGTAGTCGCCGCGATAGCCGTCCTCCGGCCAGCCTTCGCTGTCCGGGGTCAGGCCCTTGGCGCGCGCCTGGGTGGACCTGGCCAGGTTGTCGATCTGCACGCCGGCGTCGTTGTAGTAGAACTCGCGGCGGGTGTTCCAGCCGTTGGCGGCCAGGACACGGGCGATGCAGTCGCCAATCGCGCCGGCACGGCCATGGCCGACGTGCAGCGGCCCGGTGGGATTGGCCGAGACGTATTCCACCCCGACCATCCGGCCGGCGCCGCTGTGGTTGCTGCCGTAAGCCGCGCCCTGGCGCAGGGCGGTGGCGACCTCGCGCTGGTAGGCGGCGGCGGTGAGATGGAAATTGATGAAGCCCGGACCGGCGATCTCCACCCTGGCAACGTCATCGCTCGCCGGCAGCGCGGCGACCAGGGCGGTGGCGATGGCGCGCGGATTGCTGCGCGCGGTCTTGGCCAGCAGCATCGCGGCGTTGGTGGCGAAATCCCCGTGCTCTCGGGTCTTGGGGCGCTCGACCACGAAATCCGGTGTGGCGGCATCGGCCGGCAGGGTGCCGGCCTGGCGCAGGGCATCGATGCCCTGGGCGATCAAGGCGCGTAGGGAGGCTTTCACGGAGGGTCTGCGGATGTTGCGGGACCGGGCATTTTACGCGGAACCGGCGAGGCCGTCCGGCGTGGCCTGAACGGTGCTCCCGCAACCGCCGCCGCAACCCCACGGGTTCCCCGGAAATGCCGAGGTGGTTAGAGCCAGCCGCGCGCAGCCAGCGAGGTGGGAGGACCGTCGCCGACCACGAAGTGATCCAGCAGCCGGATATCCATCAGCGACAGGGCATCCCGCAAGCGCAGCGTGATCAGGCGATCCGCCTCGGAGGGCGCGCTGTGCCCGGACGGGTGGTTGTGGCCGATGATCACCGCCGCGGCGTTGTGGGCCAGCGCCCGCCTGACCACCTCCCGCGGATGCACCTCGGCGCTGTCCAGGGTGCCGCGGAACAGTTCCTCGAAGGCCAGCGCGCGATGGCGCACATCCAGGAACAGGGCCGCGAACACCTCGTGGTCGTGCGCGCGCAGGCGCTGGCTGAAGTAGCGCCCGGCCATCGTCGGGTCGGTCAGCTGTTCGCCGCGTTCCAGATCCGCGGCCAGGTGGCGGCGGCCGATTTCCAGTGCGCCGGCCATCCGGCTGGCCCGGGCCGGCCCCAGGCCGGGCAGGGCGACCAGCTCCGCGGGCGGCCGGTCGAGCAGGCGCCGCAGCGGACCGTGGGAAGAAAGCAGTTCGCGCGCGGTGGCGACCGCGTCCTGCCCGCGCATGCCCGAACCCAGGAACAGCGCCAGCAGCTCGGCGTCGGAGAGGGCGGCGGGTCCCCGGGTGAAAAGCTTTTCACGGGGGCGCTCGTGGACGGGCCAGTCTCGGATGTGCATATGGCCACGATGCCGCGGACGCGCAACCACCGCCATCAGGCTTGGCGGGGCCATCGGGTAAGCTAATCCCCTGTTCGTCTGTAGGAAACCCGACGTGACCGGAAGTCTCGAGCCACGGCCGCTGCACGGCCAGCGCCTGTTGGTATGCGTGGGCGGCGGCATCGCCGCGTACAAGTCGCTGGAACTGGTGCGGCGGCTGCGCGACGCCGGCGCCGAGGTGCAGGTCGCCATGACCGACGGCGCCCAGCAGTTCGTCACCACACTGAGTTTCCAGGCCCTATCCGGGCATCCGGTCCGGACC
This sequence comes from Pseudoxanthomonas sp., assembly GCF_024710765.1. Classification (GTDB taxonomy): domain Bacteria; phylum Pseudomonadota; class Gammaproteobacteria; order Xanthomonadales; family Xanthomonadaceae; genus Pseudoxanthomonas_A. The sequence continues at coordinate 12,162 of NZ_JANJUE010000016.1, read as the reverse complement.
AGCCTCTGGGACAGCGCCGCCGAGGCGGCGATGGGCCACATCGAACTCGCGCGCTGGGCCGACCGCATCGTGGTGGCGCCGGCCACCGCGGATCTGCTGGCGCGCCTGGCCCATGGCTTCGCCAATGACCTGGTCACCACGCTGTGCCTGGCGACCACCGCGCCGATCACGGTCGCGCCGGCGATGAACCACCGCATGTGGCAACACCCGGCTACGGCGGCCAATCTCGCCGTGCTGCGCGAGCGCGGCGTGCAGATCATCGGTCCGGAGGACGGTCCGCTGGCCGAGGGGGAATCCGGACCGGGCCGCCTGAGCGAACCCGGGGACATCGTCGCCACGCTGGCCGGGGGCCATGCGGCGACGGCCGCGGCCCGCGATCTGGCTGGCATGCGCGTCGTCGTCAGCGCCGGACCGACCTACGAAGACCTGGATCCGGTGCGCTACCTGGGCAACCGCAGCAGCGGCAAGATGGGATTCGCGGTGGCCGCCAGCGCGGCCCGGCGCGGCGCCGAGGTGGTGCTGGTGGCCGGGCCGGTGCATCTGCCGACGCCCGCAGGGGTGAGCCGGGTGGACGTGCGCTCGGCCGCGCAGATGCGCGAGGCCGTGCTCGCGGCGTTGCCGGCCGACATCTACATCGGCGCCGCGGCGGTGGCCGACTACGCCCCGCGGGTCGCTGTCCCCAACAAGATCAAGAAGACCGGCGAGAAGCTGGAACTGGATTTGGTGCGCACCCCGGACATCCTGGCCGAGGTGGCCGCGCAGACCCAGGCCCTGAAGCTGGTGGTGGGCTTTGCCGCGGAGACCGAAAACGTCGAGCACTACGCGCGCGGCAAACTGAAGGCCAAGCGCCTGGACATGATCATCGCCAACCGCGTCGGCATCGCCGAAGGCGGATTCGAGAGTGACCAGAATGCGCTGACCGCCTACTGGAAGGACGGGGAACGGGAGTTCGCCTCGGCCCCCAAGACCCGGCTGGCCGATGCCCTGATGGATCTGATCGTGGAGCGACTGAACGCATGAGCCCGGCTGGCACGCAATCCGTGGAACTGAAGCTGCTGGACCCCCGGTTCGGCGACGAGTGGCCGTTGCCCGCCTACGCGACCGCGGCCAGCGCCGGCGTGGACCTGCGCGCGGCGCTCGACGCCACCCTCACCCTGCAGCCCGGCGACGCCGCACTGGTCCCCAGCGGCATCGCCGTGCACCTGTCGGACCCGCACCTGTGCGCGGTGGTGTTGCCGCGTTCCGGGCTGGGCCACCGGCACGGCATCGTGCTGGGCAATGGCACCGGCCTGATCGACGCCGACTACCAGGGGCCGCTGCTGATCAGCGTCTGGAACCGGGGTCACGAGGCCTTCACCATCCAGCCCGGCGATCGCATCGCCCAGTTGGTCGTGCTGCCCATCGTGCGCGTAAGCTTCCAGGTCGTGGATGCATTTGCCGACAGCGCCCGGGGGGCCGGCGGTTTCGGCCATACCGGGTTGCGCTGACAGGGGACGGGCACGGATGAGCGGATCGAGCGAAGGTGGACGTCGGTTGCCGCTGGGCGACCTTTCGCGGGCCCTGCCCGGGCTTGCCCTGCTGGGCATCCTGCTGGCCGCCTGGCTGGGCTGGAACGGCGTACGCCAGTGGCGCGACGCCGACCGCGGCGAAGCCCTGCAGCGGGCCCGCGATGCCGGGGTGGCCGCGCTGGAATCGGCCTATCGCGATCAGGTCGCGCAGCTGACCCGACGGATGTCCACCGATGCGGTGAAGACCGCCCTGGCCAGCGGCGATCCGGCGGCGGCCGCCCAGGCGATCCGGCATGGATGGGCGGACGCTGAACACGTGGAGCTCATGCCGCGCGATCTCGGCCAGGCCTATGCCGACCCCGCCACGTTCGGGTACAGCCGGCTGGCCTTGCTGGAAGCGGCGCAGCAGGGACAGGCGGTGGTCGCACGCGTGGTTCGCGATGGCGGCAAGCCGGTCTTCGGCCTGGCGGTCGACGTGCCCCAAGGCGTGGTGTACGCGCGCCTGCCGCTGGCCCGGCTGACCTCGGGTTTCGACGGTGTGCCATTGCCGCCAGGGACCTACCTGGCACTGCGGCAGGGCAGTTTCAACGTGGTCGAGCGCGGCAGCACGCAACTGGCCGACGGTGCCGAGGTGATGGCGCACGCGGTGGGCAAGACCGGCCTGCGCGTGGCTGCGGCGCAACCCGACAGCGCATCCGGTCCGTTCGGGCTCGGCGCAGTGGGAAGTTCCATCGGTGCCGTGCTGGCGGCGCTGCTGGCGATCGCGGCCTGGTTGGCCGCGCGCGGCGGTTTGAAGATTCCGGCCTTGCGGGGAGGCGAGGCGGTCACCACCGGGGACGACGAACCCACCCTGGGCCAGGCCCTGGAGCGGGATCCGTTGCCGGTGGCGACGAGAGCACCCCTTTCCTCCCCACAGACAGGCAGCATGAGCAGAGAACGCATTCCCGTGGACGTCGATCCCGGCATCTTCCGCGCGTACGACATCCGCGGCATCGTCGGCAAAACCCTCAATGCGGATGTGGCCGAATGCATCGGCCAGGCCATCGGCAGCGTGATGCAGGAACAGGACCTGACCGACATCGTGGTCGGTCGCGATGGCCGGCTTTCCGGCCCGGAACTGGTGGCGGGCCTGATCGCCGGCCTGCGCCGCGCCGGTCGCAATGTCATCGACATCGGCATGGTGCCGACCCCGGTCGCGTATTTCGGCGCCTACCAACTGCGTGCCGGCAGTTGCGTCGCGGTCACCGGCAGCCACAACCCGCCGGACTACAACGGTTTCAAGATCGTGGTCGGTGGCGAAACCCTGTCCGGCGACACCATCACCGATCTGTACGAACGCATCCGCGATGGCCGGCTGCATGAAGCGACCATTCCGGGCGACGCGCAGGAGCGCGATATCGCCGCCGACTACATCCAGCGGATCGCCGACGACGTCCAGTTGGAGCGCCCGCTGAAAGTCGTGGTGGATGCCGGCAACGGCGTGGCCGGCGATATCGCGCCGCGCCTGCTGGAGTCGATTGGCGCCGATGTCATCCCGCTGTACTGCGAAGTGGATGGCACCTTCCCGAATCATCACCCCGATCCCAGCGAACCGCACAACCTGGAAGACTTGATCCAGATGGTCAAGCGCTTCGACGCCGACCTGGGCCTGGCCTTCGATGGCGACGGCGACCGACTCGGCGTGGTGACCCGGGATGGCGCGGTCATCTTCCCCGATCGCCTGCTGATGCTGTTCGCCGCGGACGTGCTGGAGCGCAATCCCGGCGCGATGATCATCTACGACGTGAAGTGCACCGGAAAACTACAGTCGTGGGTCCTGCGGAATGGCGGCACGCCGCTGATGTGGAAGACCGGGCACTCGCTGATCAAGGCCAAGATGCGCGAGACCGGCGCCGAACTGGCTGGCGAGATGAGCGGCCACTTCTTCTTCCAGGAGCGCTGGTACGGTTTCGACGACGGCCTGTATTCGGCCGCCCGGCTGCTGGAGATCCTGGCTCTGCGCGGGGAGGCCCCATCGGACGTGTTGTCGGCGTTGCCGGACGGCATCGCCACTCCGGAGATCAAGGTGCCGGTGGAGGCGGAAACGCCGCATGCAGTGGTCCAGCGCTTTGTCGAGACGGCGCGGTTCGACGGCGCCCGGGTGGCGACCATCGACGGCCTGCGCGCGGATTGGGACGATGGCTGGGGCCTGCTGCGCGCCTCCAACACCACGCCGATCCTGGTGTTACGGTTCGAGGCCGACAACGACGCGGCGCTGGCCCGCATCAAGGATGTATTCCGCGCCCATCTGGCGCTGGTGGCGCCGGAACTCACCGCGACCTTCTGACCGGCAAGGCGGCTGTCCCCCGCACGGTCTCCGTGCGCGGGGTGCCGATGCTCAGCGCGAGCCGGATCCGGGAGGCGCGGCGTTCGGCATGGCCTGGTTACCGGGAGCGGTCGTCCCGTCCACGGCGGCTGGCCCTTTCATCTGCCGATAGCGCAGCAGGATGTCGGAGATTTCCACGTCCAGCTCCGCGCGCTGGCGCTCGAAGCTGGTCTGCAACTGGCGCTGGCGCATCAGATCCGCGTGCCGGCTGCGGATGCTGGCGGTCGCTTCCGCGGCCACCGCCTGTCCGGCCAGTTCCCGATCGCCGGCCGTCTGCAGCAGGGTCACCAGGCCGTCGCGCAGGCTCACCACGTTGTAGCGCGCGGTGCGGATGTTGTTGTCGACGATTGCGATGCGCTCGTTGAACACCCGTCGCAGCTCCTCCTCGCTGCGATAGGAAAGCAGCATCGCCTGTTCGGTACGGCGGCGGGTTTCCTGTGCCGCTTCGTCCAATTGCGCTTGCAGCTTGGCGGCCTCGGCCTGCGCGCGTTCCTCTTCGGTCAGCGCCCGATCCACTTCGGCGGTACGCAGGCCGCTGGCGGCGTTGATTTCCTCGCGCGCACGCGTCACCGCCTCGGCCGGCAAGGCGTCGCTGCACACGCGCTGGCCGTTCTCGTTCCAGCAATACAGTTTCTTGGTGGCCGCCTTCTTTTCCTGCGCGCCGGCCATCGCCACGACCATCAGGCCCGCCGGCAGTGCCAGCCAGAGAATGGAATTCCGCATGTGCAGCCCCCTGCTGCCGTCAGTCCGACGAACCGCTGCCATAGCGCGCCCGGTAGGCGAGCAGGTCTTCGCGGTGATGGACAAGTTCCGCGCTTTCCCCCGCGAAATCAAGCAGATCATGCAGATTGGCCACGGCCACCACCGGTACCCCGGTTTCGGCGGCCACCGCCTGGGCGGCGGACAGGCGCGGACCACCGTCGGCGCCCGGCTCGGTCAGCACTTCCTGGCGATCCAATGCCACCACGATGCCGGCGGGACGGCCGCCACCGGCCCGGATCAGGCCCAGCGCCTCGCGGATGGCGGTGCCCGCGGTGATGACGTCGTCCACGATGAGCACCTCGCGACCGTCCAGCGGCGCGCCGATCAGCAGGCCACCCTCGCCATGGTCCTTGGCTTCCTTGCGGTTGAACGCCAGCGGCACGTCGCGGCCGCGGCGCGCGTACTCGCAGCCCACCGCGGTCGCCAGCGGGATGCCCTTGTAGGCTGGTCCGAACAGCAGGTCGAACGCCAGGCCGGCCGCATCCACCGCGTCGGCGTAGCATGCCGCCAGCTCGGCCAGCAGCGCGCCGCTGTCGAATCGCCCGGCATTGAAGAAATAGGGACTGAGCCGGCCGGACTTGAGGGTGAACTCGCCGAAGCGCAGGGCCTGTGCGTGCAGGGCGAGCTGGAGGAAGCGGGCGCGGTGATCGGACATGGGCGGTGCATTCGGCGGGCGAGGTGGAAAGCATAGCCGTTCCATGCCACCGGCCTCCACGCATGCGGTACGCTCTTGCGACTCCCTTCCCGTTCCGCGAACCGGTTTTCACATGCGCATCATCAGTTTCAACGCCAACGGCCTGCGTTCGGCCGCCAACAAGGGCTTCTTCGAATGGTTCGGCCAGCAGGACGCCGACGTCCTGTGCGTGCAGGAAACCAAGGCGCAGGAACACCAGCTGAGCGGTCCGGCGTTCCTGCCCGAGGGCTACAAGGCCTGGTTCCGCGACGCCACCACCAAGAAGGGCTACAGCGGGGTGGCGATCTACAGCCGGCGCGAACCGGACGAAGTGCGCACCGCGCTGGGCTGGGACGAGTTCGACGAGGAAGGCCGCTACCTGGAGGCACGTTACGGCAACCTCAGCGTGGTCTCCTTCTACATCCCCTCCGGTTCCTCCGGCGAACTGCGGCAGGGCTTCAAGTTCAGGGTGATGGACTGGCTGGCGCCGATCCTGGACGAGTGGCGCCGCAGCGGACGCGACTACGTGCTGTGCGGTGACTGGAACATCGTGCGCACGCGCCTGGACATCAAGAACTGGACCAGCAACCAGAAGAACTCCGGCTGCCTGCCGGCCGAACGCGACTGGCTCAACGGCATGTGCATGGATGACGGCGGCTGGGTCGACGCCTACCGCAGCCTGCACCCGGAAGGCCAGGACTATACCTGGTGGAGCAACCGCGGCGGCGCGCGCGCCAACAACGTGGGGTGGCGCATCGATTACCAGTTCACCACCCCGTCGCTGCGTGACCGCCTGCAGCGCTGCGCGATCTACCGCGACAGCTGGTTCTCCGACCACGCGCCGTTCACGGTGGACTACGCGGGATGAGCGCGCCCGCGGCGGCCAAGCCACCCGTGTCCTACAAGGGCTGGTCCGGTATCCGGCGGGCGTTCGCCACGCCGGCCGCCTTCACCATGCTGCTGCTCGGTTTCGGCAGCGGCCTGCCGTTCCTGCTGATTGCCTCGGCCACGCTCAGCACCCGCCTGCGCGACGTGGGGCTGGATCTGGGCAGCATCGGCCTGATCAGCCTCGCCAGCTTCTTCTACCTGCTCAAGTTCCTGTGGGCACCGCTGGTGGATCGCTTCGCCTTTCCGCTGACCGCGTTCCTCGGGCGACGGCGATCCTGGTTGCTGGTGGCGCAGGTGGGCGTGGCGGCAGGGCTGTTCGCGCTGGCCTTCACCCGGCCCGAGCTCGGCGTGAGCGCGCTGGTGGGATGGGTGCTGTTCGCATCGTTCGCCGGTGCGACCCAGGATTCGGTCGTCGACGCCTACCGCATCGAGATCGCTCCGGCCGAAGCGCAGGCCGCGCTCGCCGCCACCTATACGCTGGGCTACCGGATCGGCCTGATCCTGGCTGGCGCCGGTGCGCTCTACATCGCCGAATATAGCGGCTGGAAGCATGCCTATCTGGCGATGACCGCGCTGATGCTGCTGCCGATCCTGGCCACGCTTTTCAGCCGCGAACCGATCGCACCCGCGGCCGCGGTCACCCGCCGCATCGATTTCATCGGCGCGTTCTGGCAGCCCTTCGTCAGCTTTTTCCAGACCAACGGCCTGAAACTGGGCGTGGTGCTGTTGCTGTTCGTCGGCCTGTTCAAGTTTCCGGACCAGGTCATCGGGGTGATGGCCGGGCCCTTCTATCTCGACTCCGGCTACAGCAAATCCGACATCGCCACGGTGTCCAAGCTCTATGGCGTCTGGACCGGCATCGCCGGGGCGTTCCTGGGCGGCGTCTGCGTGGCCGCGTTCGGTTTCCGCTGGATGCTGGCGATTGCCGCGGTGGCGGTGGCCTGCTCGAACATCGCCTTCCTGCTGATGGCCCAGCATCCTTCCGAGATCTGGGCGTTCTACGCGGCCATCACCGCCGACAACCTGTCGCAGGGATTCGCCGGCACGGTGCTGGTGGCGTTCATGTCATCCCTGACCAATCGCAACTTCACCGCTACGCAGTACGCCTTGCTGGTGTCGCTGGCGAACCTGCCCGGCAAGTTCATCGGGGGTGTTTCCGGATACGTGGTGGAGGCCAGTTCCTACAGTGCCTTCTTCCTGATGAGTGCGCTCACGGTCATTCCGACCTTGCTGCTGCTGGCCTGGTTGTGGAGGCATATCCGTGAGAATGAGGGTAACGCGGCTTCATCCTGAGCACTCCCCGCGGGGTGCGGTGCGGGACAGGGGAGATGAGACATGACCGACATCGTGCTGAAGGACATCGACCCGCTGCTGGCCGAACGGATCCGGCGGATCGCCGTTGCCCGCGGCTGGAACATGCATGACACCCTGTTCAACCTGATCGAACAGGGCCTGTTCCATTGCGAAGTCGAGGTCCGCAGTGGCTTTGACGATGGCGAGGTGGACGCGTTGACCGCGGCCATCAACGCCCTGCGGGACGTACCGGCCGGCAAGGGGTTCTGAGCCGGATCAGGCGGGGAAGATCGTCCCCAGCACCCGCGGCCCCTTCGCACCGGTGACCGCGGGCAGGTTGCCGGGCCGGCCGGCCAGGGTTTCCCGCGCCAGCCAGGCAAACCCCATCGCTTCCACGAAATCCGGATCCAGCCCGTGCGCGGCGGTGGATTCGACCCGCGCCCGCGGCATCCAGGCCGCCAGCCGCGCCATCAGTTGCGCGTTGTGCACGCCGCCGCCACAGACCAGCACCCGTCGTGTGTCGGGCTGGGTGGCGCGCAGCGCGTCGGCCACCGTCGCCGCGGTCAACTCCAGCAGGGTCGCCTGCACGTCCGCCGGCGATGCCGCGTCGGCGCCCAGCCGCGCTTCCAGCCAGGCCAGGTGGAACTGTTCGCGCCCGGTGCTCTTGGGCGGCGGAAGAGCGAACCAGGGATCTTCCCGCAGTCGGGCCAGCAGGACCGGGTCGGGTTTTCCCCGGGCAGCGAAAGCGCCGCCGGCATCGAAGCCCGCACCGGTATGGCGTTCGCACCAGGCATCCATCAGCGCATTGGCCGGGCCGGTATCGAAGCCGCGTACCGGCGGGCCGCCGGCACGGGGGAGCAGGGTGAAGTTGCCGATGCCGCCCAGGTTCAGCACCGCCCGATCCTCGTCCGGTGAACCCAGCAACGCGGCATGGAAGGCCGGCATCAGCGGCGCGCCATGGCCGCCGGCGGCGACGTCGCGACGCCGGAAATCGGCCACCGTGTCGATGCCGCTGCGCTCGGCGATCACGTTGCCGTCGCCAATCTGCCAGGTGAAGGGTGGATCGGCGTGCGGACGATGGCGAATGGTCTGTCCATGTGAACCGATCGCACGCACGTCCCGCGCGGCGACGCCGGCTTCATCGAGCAGGCGCAGCGCGGCTTCGGCGAAACGGTGGCCGGTGAGGGCATCCAGGCGACCCACTTCGTCCAGCGAAGGCGCGTCGCCACCCTGGCCCAGGGCGATCAGCGAGGCGCGCGTGGCTTCATCCCAGCGATAGGTGCCACCGCGCAGGAGTTCGCAGCGCAGGCTGGCGCCGCTTCCTCCGAAACGCACCAGCGCAGCATCGATGCCGTCGGCGCTGGTGCCGGAGATCAGACCCAGGAAAAGCGCCGGAGACGCCGGTGCGGCAGGGGACATGCGGGAATCCGTGTGGGAATGCGCGTGGGCGCGGGCGCACCGGAGGGTACGCCATCGGCTCCCGCCGCGGAGCGGGAGCCGCGAGGTGGCTCAGCCCTTCTTGGACTTGCCGGCCGGCTTCCTGGCTTCGGCGACCTGGGTTTCCTTGGCCGGTTCGGCCGGGGAAACGTCGGCGTAGATGATGTTCTCCACCGTGCGGATGCGTGCCAGCGCATTGGCGGTATAGGTACGGAACGACGCCAGTTGCGCGCCACCCAGCGGTTCCGGCGGCGGCATCGTCACCGACAGTGGATTGCGGTGCACGCCGTTGATGCGGAATTCGTAGTGGAGGTGAGGGCCGGTGGCCAGGCCGGTGGAACCGACGTAGCCGATCACCGTGCCTTGGGCGACACGCTGGCCGACCTTGATCTTGCCCAGCCGCGACATGTGGCCGTACAGCGTGGTGTGGCCACGGCCATGATCCAGGATCACGACCCGGCCGTAGCCGTTCTGCCAGCCCGCGAACTGCACGCGCGCGTCGCCGGCGGCCATGATCGGCGTGCCGGTCCCCGCGGCGTAGTCCACGCCCTTGTGCATGCGCATCGTGCCCAGCACCGGGTGGCGGCGGGCGCCGAACTTGGAGCTCAGGCGCGCGTACGGAATCGGCATGCGGATGAAGCTCTTCTTCAGCGGCCGGCCGGCCGCGGTGAAGTACTCCGGCTTGCCGCCCGGGCGGGAGAAGCGGAAGCCCGAGTGCAGCTTGCCGTCGACGGTGAAGGTCGCGGCCTGCACCGGCCCGGTGCTGATCAGTTCGCCCTCGCGCCAGGTCTGCTCGACCACCACGCTGAAGCGATCCTCCGGGCCGAGGTCGGAGTTGAAGTCGATGTCGTACTTGAAGATGTCGTCGGTCAACGAGTTGATGTTGGCTGCGGTCAGGCCGGCCTTGCGCGCCGAACGGTTGAGCGAACGGCCGACCTTGCCGCTCAACACCACGGTGCGCGTGGTGGTTTCGCGCGCGACCACTTTCTCGGTGACCTTGTCGCCCTCGAGGCTGAGCTCGATCCGGTGCTGCGGATCGCGGTCATAACGCAGGGTACGCAGCTCGCCGCTCACCGGGAGATCGAACGCGAGCTCGGTTCCGGGCTTGAGGCGGGTCAGCGCCCGCTTGGCGTCGGCGTTCTCCAGCAGCGTGTGCATGGTCGCCGCCGGAATGTTCAACTCTTCGAAGATCGCGCCCAGGGTCTGGCCCGGGCGGACCCGCACCAGTTGCCAGCTGTCGCCGGCCACGCCTTCCATGCGTTCGCGCGACAGCTGCGGCAGCTTGAGGGTGAGCGTGGCGCGCGCGTCGGTGGCGGACGGTGGCTGGATTGCATTGGAAAAGCCCGGCACGATCGTGGCTAGCATGATGCCGATCGTGGTGAACAGGCTGGCGTGGATCCAGTGGCGGCGCGTCCATCGACCGGTCGGCAGATGCTGCTTGACCCGCTGGTGCAGGGTCGAATCGCGAAGGAGTTCCAGGCGTTGCTGGAATTGTTGCTTACGGCGGCTGCCGTCCCCATGAGTCTGCATCTAGCCGAACCTCGGGCCCAAGACGGGACCCTAATCGGCGTAACATAGTCACACTAACAGTTCGCGTCAAACCATTGAGCCGATTGGCTTTTTTGAATAGCATCACGCTTAACTTCGCTTTAACCAGATGTTCAACTTTGTCGGCGCCTGTTCACGTCGGCCCCACCCCGGAAGACCCTAGCCTTGTCCCCCGCAGAAGCCCTTTCCCTGATCGGCCGTGGCGCCGACGAAATCATCAAGCCCGAGGAACTCGAGGCGCGCCTGAAACTGGGCCGGCCCCTGCGGGTGAAGGCCGGGTTCGACCCCACCGCCCCGGACCTGCATCTGGGCCACACGGTCCTGCTGAACAAGATGCGGCACTTCCAGGACCTGGGCCACCAGGTCATTTTCCTGATCGGTGATTTCACCGGGATGATTGGCGACCCCAGCGGCAAGAACGTCACCCGCAAGCCGCTGACGCGGGAGGAGGTGTTGACCAACGCCCAGACCTACGCCGACCAGGTCTACAAGGTGCTGGATCGGGACCGGACCGAACTGCGCTTCAACTCCGAATGGTTCGGCCAGATGACCGCGGCCGACATGATCCGGCTGGCCGCCCAGCACACCGTGGCGCGCATGCTGGAACGCGATGACTTCGCCAAGCGCTACGCCGCCCAGCAGTCCATCGCCATCCACGAATTCCTCTACCCGCTGGTGCAGGGCTACGACTCCGTGGCGTTGAAGGCCGACGTCGAGCTCGGCGGTACCGATCAGAAGTTCAACCTGCTGATGGGCCGCGGCCTGCAGGAGCACCACGGCCAGCCGCCGCAGATCGTCCTGACGATGCCGCTGCTGGAAGGCCTGGACGGTGTGGCCAAGATGTCCAAGTCGCTGGGCAACTACATCGGCATCAGCGAGCCGGCCATCGATATCGTCACCAAGACCATGAAGATCGGCGACGAGCTGATGTGGCGCTGGATCGACCTGCTGAGCTTCGAGATCGGCGTGGCCGAGGCCGCCGCGCTCAAGGCCGAAGTGGCGGGCGGCCTGAACCCCCGCGACATCAAGCTGCGCCTGGCGCGCGAACTGGCTGCCCGCTTCCATGATGCCGTCGCCGCCGACCTGGCGATCGCCGGCTGGCATGCGGTCGTCCGTGGCGAGGGCGACACCTCGTTGTTGCCCTTGCAGGACGTGGCGGTCCCCGCCGAGGGTCTGCGCATCGGCGCGTTGCTGACCGCCGCCGGCATCACCCCGAGCAACTCGGAAGCCGGCCGCAAGCTCAAGGAGCGCGCGGTCAAGGTGGACGGCGCGGTCGTCGAGGATCCGAACCTGGTGTTCCAGCCCGGTTTCGAAGGTGTCCTGCAGGTCGGCAAGCGCAACTTCGCCCGTGTGAGGCTGATCCCGGCGGCCTGACCGGACGCCGTTCGCCGCGGCCCCAAAGGCGGACGCGTTCCGGAAAACCGGCGCCTTCATGTGATTGCTCCGGCACCGCCATAAATTTGCAATCCGGGGCTTCCAAACGGCCGCGGAACCGGTCATACTTTCCCTCCCCCATCGCAGGGGGCGCTTCAACCCCTCGGGGCAGCGCCGCAGCGATGGGAGCTTCGAAAAAATCTCTCAACGAGGTGTTGACGAAGCATCAAAGGGTCGCCATAATGTGCGGCTCACCTCGACGGAAACGTCGGGACACGAAGGAAGGCGCTGAGGCCGACTTCGCAGCTCTTTGA
>NZ_JANJUE010000225.1 GCF_024710765.1 Pseudoxanthomonas sp. | reverse complement strand
AGAACAGCGGCACTTGGCCGACTTCCTGACGTCCCATCATCGCGTGAACTTCCGCTCGATCGATGGGACGTCAGTGAATCAGCATCAGCCGGCCGATTCAACAGAGTTTTTCAACGGAATAGGCCGGAAGCGGACATCCGCCAGGCACAAACCTACTGTGATCCAGTGAGGCGGACAGTGTTTTCGGACGTCCGTGATAGTTTGGCCATTACGGACAAACTATGGTTGATCGCACAACTGACGGTGGGCTTTAGCGCATAAGTTGCTTTTGCGTTCTCGCATAAGTTGACCAAGGTCAGATGCGAAAGACGCGGATGGTCAGAACGGGCCCCAGGCCCCTCTGGCGCGGCCAAGGACGAAATTCCGGTGGGGCTACTGGTCAATCGACGGCTGCAGGGCCTGACGCGTCTTGTCTATTCTGATTTGGGGGGCGGCTTTCCGGGAGCGGGCAGATGGGGGTTCGAAGTGGGCTTACCCACTTCCTTGTTCGTTCGGTTTCCCACCGCCCGGATTCCGGCATCCTGCCTGTCGCTGCGGTTCGCCAGCAGCTGGATGCGACAGCTCCGCGTGTCATCGGCCGGATCATTGCCACTCGGTTCGTCCGCATGTGCTCGACGAGCCCCTATGGACCTGGGAATGCCGGGTTCCGGGCTTCTCCGCATGCCGCATCGTGCCGGGAACGGATTTCCGCCACTCGGCATCCCCGTCTAACCGAAAGTGGCGCTGCTTCTCGGGACCACGGGAATGTCCTGCCTGCCCTCGGCGCTTTGCAAGCAGCCGTGATCCGTCAACTCCGGCAAGCCGCGCGCGTCCTGGGGCAACGGGGGGCAGCTGGATTCGACCAGGCACGGAAACACGAACCCCAACAGGGCGGCGCGGATTTTCACTTGATTCTCCGCTTGCCGAATCGGGGCCAGAGTGCCGGCCAGTCGCAGGACGGGCCGCCGCGCGTTGGCGCATTCCGTTGCCCGCGTGACGGCGACCCGTTGCATACGTAGACACCCGGTGAACGCATCGCCTGACCACATGAATTGGCGCTCATTGAAATCGCTTCTATGGAGATTGATCGACGAGTTGGAACCGGCCGCGAAAAAGATGGTGGGCTCGGACTCGACAACTGACTAACGGGAAAGCGTAACGACGGCGAATCGCGAAAAAATCCGTGCGTGACATTTCGTGATTGACAATCACCATGCCTTGGAACCGATTGCCTCGTTCATCTGGGAAGCGCGATCTCGCCGCGACCGGTCGCCAGCCATTCAACCGAGACCTCTGTCGTGGTCGCCACTTCCACCAGATTGCTTGCACTTGGCTTGGGACGTTGGCTGACCTCCCAATTGGCGACCGCACCGCGCGATACGCCAATCCGTTCCGCCAGCTGACTTTGTGTCATCCCCGCACGCTGGCGCGCCACACGCACACGCGTCGCCATGTCCATGGTTTTTCGTCTCCGCCGAGTTCTCTTCTGGAGTTAAACGCGGACTGGCCCCTGCCTCCCTACCTCCCTTCGCGGGCGACAGGAATGAGTCATTCAGGGATGGCCGCCTGCGTTTGCGTAGAAGGTCCCCAGCGGAGACGAGAAGCGCCATGCCGCCTTGCAGCCGTCCGAATCCACGATCGGCCGCCACGACTGATTGCGGGAAATGGCCATACGACGGCGACACGCGCGTGCAAGGATGCGCGCGGACGGGTGACCGCTCGACGCGTTATCCGGAAGGTCCTTCGCTTGTCCCGCCCGACCGTGAAGGAAAAGCGCGCATTCCCGCATCGCGCCTCATCCGCCGCCCGGGGTCTTATCCCCGCATCCGATCCCGCTTCGCGCCACCCGCTCCCTGAAGAGATCAATACGTTCGGATTTCCAGCCGCGCGGCCGGCAAGCGCGGCCGACGACCGGGTTCGCCACCTCCCGCATGGACGGCCAGCAGCGCCGTCATCGGCCGGTGCATCATCGCCGCACGCCTACGGCACGCTGCAGGTAACGATGAAGGTGACGCTGCTGTTGGCCGGAAATGTGGGGATGGCCACACCGGGCCCCTGCAGGGTACTCACATCCAGCGCGGACGGGCATATCGCGCCCCCCGTCGCCCCGCCGCAGCTCACCGCCGTACAGTTCAGCCCGCTGACCGTATCGCGGACAAGCGCGCCATCCGCCGCGTCCGGACCCGCGTTGCTCACCACGATCGTATAGCTCGTCGCAGTGCCGCTGGTCACCGTATCGTTGGCCAGGTCGTCCGGCCCTGACGAGGCCGTATTGGTCTTGGTGACCGACAAATCCGCCTTCGGCTTCCGCGTATTGATGAAGCTGCAGGTCAGGTCGTCGCCCGCCACCGGCGTCACGCTGAAACTGGTGCCGCTGCCGGCCGGGGTTTGCCCACCCGAGGCGGCATTGATGCAGCTGTAGGTGGTGGCGTAATTCGCCAGATCCGCTCCAGCCGCGGCCGACTCCGACAGGGTGTAGGTCGCGCCGAGGGTCGCCACCCCCACCGTCACCATCCCGGTTGCCGTGCCGCCGCTGCCGCCGGTCGTGACGGGCGCGGGCGCCCCCATACCGGCAATGCCCAAGGTGAACTGGTCCGTGGTATTGAAACGACCGCCGGGCAGCGACTTCTGCAGACGCACGATGGCCTGCTTGCTGTTGGTGTAGGTGCAGTTGATGTTCTCGCCCGCGTCCAGGTCGATGGTGGCCACGCCCGTGCCCAGGTTCACCGTGGTACCGCTGTCCGGGTCGGCGCAGATCAGGCCAGTCAAGGTCCAGCCAGCCACTGCCGTTTCGGCCACGCTGTAACTGCCCGCGGCCAAGCCGATGAACGTCCGGGTGTTCGGCAAGGCGGCGTCGGCGTCATCGTCCAGGCTGAAGTCGCTCAAGCCCAGGCCCGTGGTGACGAAGGCGAAGTCCTGCGCGTCGTCGGGCAGCGCGTCCTTGACGATGGTGATGCTGCCGCTCTGCACGTCCGTGTCATTGGCGGTATTGTCGGCCGGGGTCGACTCGGTCACGCCGGCCGGCACAGCCAGGACGGCCGTGTTGGTCAGGCTGCCGCTTGTGGCCGTGGCTGTCGCCGTGACCGTGAAGGTGACGCTGCCACCTTGGGTCAGCAGGGGAACGACGATGCCCGGGCCCTGCATCAGCGCCACGGTGGTGTTGGCTGCGGCCGGGCACTGCGAACCGAGCGTGGCGTTTCCACAGGTCACGGCGTTCACCGACAGGCCGGTCACCACCGGGTCGGTGAAGACCGCATCGCTGACCGTGACGTTGCCATTGTTGGTCGCCACGATCGTATAGATCAGACTTTGTCCGGAGACATACGTCGCCTGTCCGTCGGTCTTGGTGATGGTCAGGTTAGTAGTGGACGGACCATTGAATTCGGAGGTCGCGCCAGAATCGCAGGCCGCGGTCAGGCAGCGGGTCGCGGTCATGCGCAGGGTGGCGGCGTCCACGCTCGCGACACTGCAGCTGCTGGGAACGGTGGCGCTGGGACTGGCGACGATGCACGACCCTAACCAGACCTGGCCCTCGCCGTAGCCGGTCGGATCCACGCCACCGGGGTTGTTGTAGAAATCGATTCGATAACCGTTGGGGTTTGCGACGGTATCGAGAACGAATTTGACGGTGTTGCCCGAAACGCCGGTGACCACCGGAAAGTTCTGCACACCGTTGGGGCCGGTATCCACGTCACCGGCATCGTTCGGAGTCACACCGTTGTTGGCCAGGTCGATGCCCAATCCCAGATTCCCGGAGATGTTCGTGTTGGCGTATACGATGTTGTTTGCAGCATTAACGCCGGTGATGTTTACGCCGTCGCCTCGGTTGTCTGTGATGATGTTTCCGGTGATGACGTTGCCGTTGATCTGAGCCAGGGTCGCGCTGGGAAGCAGCACGCCGGACCCGGAGTTATTGGTGATCGTGTTTCCCTGGATGAGATTGTTGTTGAATACGCCCATCTGGGCGCCACCGCCGTAACCGGTGACGGAGACGCCAGGGCCGCCTCCACCACTCACTGTGTTGTTGGTGATGATGTTGTTGCTGGCTCCGTAGGGGCCGTCGAACTGCATGCCCAACCGGATGCCGATACCCGTGCTATTGGTGATGTTGTTGCCGTCAACCAATATGTTGTCAGCCGTGAAAAGTACGATGCCGGAAGTTCCACCCGTGACCGTGTTGTTGGTGATGGTGCCGTTGTAAGCTGGGTTCGCGAGGTAGGGCGAGCTGGCGGTGTTGTAATAATTGATACTGTAGACGCCGCCGGTAACCTGATTGCCGTTAGTGGTGACGTTGTCGCTATCACGCACCAGGATGGCACTACCCGTCGTCACGCCCATGACGAATGTGTTTCCTTGAACCAGCATGTTCGAGACAGTATTGATACGCACCGTGCTGGCGGGGCTGGTGGTCCCGGTGAACCCCATGTTCAGGAGCTGGCTGTCGTCGGCTCCCGAATCTTCAAAATTCAAGGTGTCGAAAGGTCCACCCGCAAGACTGACGACATTGCCGCCGTTGATGATCACGGTATCAATGACACCGGGAAGCGTCGAACCCAGCACGATGGCGCCTGACACACTGAACACGATGGTGTCAGCCACCCCCGTGGTGGCATTGGCCTCGTCAATGGCCGCGCGCAACGTGGTACAGCTGAAGCTTGGGCTGACGCCCGTGCATGACCCCGCCGCATCGCCCAGCGTGGTCACCGTATAGGTATCCGCCTGGGCGCGAAAGGAGAACAGCGCCAAAGCGATCAGTAGGACCTTCGAGATTTTGATAGGCATCATGAATGCACGCATGAGTTTTCTGTTTTTGCCATGAAATGCCAACCCCACTACCTTTGACGAAACGCTTCGTACTGGAAATGGCCGTCGGCTTGCGCCTGCCGCGTTCGTGCCGTGAACCGCCGCCGAATCAATACCGGCCCGTCAGGTTGATGAACCAGCCCTTGTGGTCGTTGTCGAAGTCGGTCAGGTCATCGCTGAAATCGGTGAAGCTGTAGCCAACGCCGATACGGAAGTTCTTGCCGATGTCACGGTCCAGCCCGATCAGCGCGCCGCCCGTGCTGCCGCCGCGCTTCACGTCCAGCCAGCGATACGCCGCCAGTGCGTGCCACTGCCCGGCCAGGTCGTAGCGCGCCGAAACCGCGGCGAAGTTCGTGGTCGAGTCGGCCCAGTTGCCGGCATTGCGACCATGGCGCACCTCGCCTTCGCGGCGTGCCACCTTTGCGGCGAACTCCCACTGCGCGGTCACCTTGTACGTGCCCTCCAGCGATACCACCTGGGTTTTCTGGTCGTAGTCCGCGCCACCTACCTGTCCCAGCGTGGCCAGGTCGTACAAATAGGTGTAGCGCCCGAACAAGCCCCAGCGCACGCTGTTCCACGGACGATAAGCGAAGCCGAAGTTGCCTTCGATGAACTTCGCGCCGGCCGCCGCATCCACCTCATCGGTGGTCTTCGAATAGTTCAGCCTTGCGGCGATGCGCCAGCTATCGTTGATCTTCCGGGTCAGGCGGTGGGTACTGACCCACTGCTCGCGCCGCTCGGCGCCGGTGTCCTTGCGCCACTCGATCTTGCTCTGCCAATCGGTGGCCGGCGAGGTGCGGCCGCCATTGAGACTGACCGCCTTGCGCCGCACCTGCCCGCCGTCCACGTGGGTCAGGTCGCCCTTCATCAGGGTGAAGCCCGTGTTCCAACCCTGCGCCGGATAGAAATCCATACCAAAGGTGTGCGCCAGGCCCGATTCGCCGCGCCCCTTCAGCATCTGGCTCTCGTTGAACAGGTTGACCTGATGGGACAGGCGCCAGCGCTGGCCCAAGGTCCAGCCCGTCTGCCGGTTGGGGTTGAACAGCGGGTCGTACTCGGTGGTATCGGTACTGTAGGTGTAGCTGCCGTAGACCGTGTGTTCGGGATCGAGCCGGTATTCGGCGTTGACCGTGGCCGCGTCACCGCGGTCACCGCTGCTGACTTCCGCGCCCACGCTGGACAGGCCGTTGAACAGGTATTTGGCGCCCAGCGTGTACAGATCGTTGTCGGCATAGCGGCCACCATCGTCGTCCACGGTGAGCTGGGCCTGCCCGTACAGGTCCAGGCGGGTGCCGAGGCGCTGTGCGTACTTGAGGGCGGCCAGCGTGCCGGCGGCATCGCCGCCCACGCGCTGCTCCTCGACGCGACGCAACTCGCCGCTGAGCGTGCTGGCTTCGTCGATGCGCCACTCGCCGCTCAGCTGGGCCTGGGTCAGGCTTTCATCGCCGCGCTCGGCCTTGGTGAATCGCGCGTACACGCCGACGTCCGGCGTGAACTGCCCCAGCACTTCGGCCCCGTACTCGGTAATCTCCTCACCGCTGCCGTAGCGGCCGGTCGAGTAGCCGGCACCGACCTTGCGCCACCAGGTGCCCGCGCTCCAGTCCTGTTCGACCCAGCCCAGTTCCTTGAAATTGGCCCGCGCTTCGATCGCCCTGGCGTCGCCTTCGCGGCGGCCAGCGGCGTCATTGATCTGACTGAAGCTGAGGCCACCGTTGTCGGAGAAGAATATCGGCGCGGCGGACGATTCGGTCTGCGTGTATTCCGCCTTGAGGTAGGTGCCCTTGCCCGCCTGCAGGGTCAGATCGCCGCCGGCGATGGTGTAGTCCTCGCCGGCGCGGTTCTCGTCCACGTAGGTGGCGCCGACGGCGACATGATCGCCGAACCATTGCTTGCCGCGCAGGCCGGCGGCGATGTCGTCGGGATCGAACCCGGACGGGATGAATTCGTAGTCCACCAGCAGGCGCTGCTCGAACCCGTCCAGCGGGGTGTCGCGCGTCAGCGTGGACACGTTGTCGCGGGTGATCTGCGACAGCGGCCGGGTCAGCAGGACGCGGCCCTGCAGTTCGTCGATCTCATAATCGGCGCCACGGGTCAGCGTGGCGCGGTGCTCGACGCGGCCGGTGGTCGGGTCCCGCACCTCCAGCACGACCACGTCCGATCCCGGCAGGATGTCGGTGTGGCGCAGGTAGTACAGGCTGCCGCCGGTGCCGATGAACTCGTTGTGCCCCGGCGCGCTCTGCGCCTCGGAGCCGAACAGTCGCAACTCGCTCTTCGGGTCACCCCAGGGATTGGTGCCGCGCGAGCGCCAGTTGAAGGCCGCGCCATACAGCGAGCGCACGTATTGCGCGTACTCGGTCCCGGTGATGCCGGTCTGGTAGTTGCCCCACAGTGCCTGGTTCTTGTCCCAGTCCACACGCAGGTAGAAGCGGCCCATGGTGTCCACATCGCGATACACCGTAGAGTCGTCGCCGTATACCGGGTAGTACAGGTCTGGATCGAGGCGGCGGAAGATGTCCTGCGGATATGCCTGGCCGAAGCCATCGAACAGATGCTCGAGATCCTTCTCGGTGGTGTCCGCCTGCGCGGTGACCAAGTACTTCCCTCCCCACTTGGCCTTGCCGTAGAACGCCAGGCGGCCGTCGCTGATCACGTCGTCGTCGTAGCGAACGTCGGTGACGGACAACGCCGGTGAACCGCTGACCTTGTTCTTCTCGACAGTCACGTCGGCCAGACCGACGCCAAAGAAGTACTTCCCGGTGACGTCCACGTTCAGCGTATGCGATGCGACGCCATTCCTGGCATCGTGTGTCGCTCCTTCGGCGGTGGACCCTTCGCCAACCACGATATCGAAGCGGTGGCTGCCCACCGGCACCAGGTACTCGGCGACGAACTTGCGCTCCATGTCGACCGGATAGCTTTCACCGTTGATCCGCAGCTGCGTCTGGCCGGGCAGATTGCGGCCCTGGATGCGGATGCGCGAACCGTACAACGGGATGTTCTGCTGACGCAGGCCGTTCTGCGCGAACGCCGCGTCGATCAGGCTCCGGGCCTGCGCCTGTTCGACGCTCATCGATGTGCCCAGGGTTCTCTGGCTGCTGTCGCGCAGCAGCCTGGCGCCGCGCTCGAACTCCTCCGGCTTGACCAGTTGGAACCTGTTCGGGAACGTCTCGTCGAAGTTGCCTTGCGCGTCGTAGGCGCGCAGCACGTAGACCAGCTCGTCTCCCTGGCGGAATGGATACTTCGCCGGCAGTTTTCCGTCCCATTCGGAGTTGGCGACGTTGCCGACCTTCAGCGGCAGCGTGGCGATCGGCTCGATCAGGTCCGCGTCTGCCGCACGGTACACATACAGCTCGTAGCGCTGCACGAATGCCGAGTAGTTGCTGCGCACATAGAACTGCACCGGCTGGACGATCGCCTGGCCATCGAACGGCACCAGTGACGGCGCCGAAACGGTCAACGATGCGTCACCCAGCGTCGGGTCTTCGGTCGCCCAGATCGCGCCGCCGCCGGGCAGCGGGATCGAGAATTTCCCCAGCGCGACCGCCTTGCCCGGCTGCTCGATCGCCACGGTCACGCGGCGATCCGGCTGCAGTTCCGCCGATGAGGATTGCTTGCCCGTGCCCTGGGTGACCGGCTTGTCGTAGCTGCGGGTACGCAGGCGAAACAGCAGGCCCTCCTGCGAAGCGCAGGATTCATCGGTGCATTCGAGCAGTTGGGCCGTGCCCTCCGCCTTGTCCTGCGGCGTCTGCGTCCGCGTGTCCGCTTCCTGCGCACCGGCCAGCGGCGTCATGCCCGCCAGGACGCCAATCAGCGTGTAATCCAGCAGCTTCATTTTCATCTGCATGATCCGCGTCCCCCTCACTTCCGCTTCGCGCCGACAGCGGCGGTCGGATCGTCATTCACTTCCACACGGACCTTGGCTCGCACCTCCGGGCTCAGGCGTTTGGTCAATGCCTCGTACACCGCGTTGGACCGGCGCAGGCCCAGGGCGATGTTGTATTCGCGCGAGGCGCGCACGTCGGTATGGCCGACGATGCCAATCTGGCCGCCGCCCATCTTTTCCAGCGCCGCCGCGACCTTGTCCAACAACGGCTCGAACTCGGGCCGGACCACTGACTTGTCGGTGTCGAACAGCACGGTGCCCAGAAGGGCGCCACCGTCTTCCACACCGACCAGCAGCGAGTCCGGATCATCGACATGGGTGCGCGCGCTTATCTTCAATGCCTTGGCCGACTCGGCGCCGAGCTTGCCCATCAAGGCGACCTTCACCGCCATGGCCCGGTCGAACGCCAGCGCGTCGGTCTCGCCGTTGGCGGCAATGACCACCTCGCCGCCCTGGTACTGCTCGACCTTGTTCGCCATCCTGTCGATGGCGGGCAGGAACTCGATACGCACGTCGGCGCTGCCCGGGGCAAAGAACACCTGACCCATCTCTAGCTCGATCTGCTCGCTGCCGCCCGGGATCTGCTCAACCGGCAGCTTCACGCCGAAGTCGAAGCGCACCGGCAAGCCCGGCACCAGGCGACGCAGCAACGGATTGTCAGTGGTGAACCCGGTACCGGCCGGCAAGGTGGTCGGATCCACCTTCAGGATGAAGTTACGGCCGCGATCGGCACCACCGAACGTATCCGGCAGGTGATAACGCCCGAACTGATCGGTCTCGATCAACAGGCCTTCCACCGACGCGATGCGCGCCCCCGGAATGCCGCGCTCGTCGACGCCGACGTTGGAGAGAATGTAATCCACCACGTAGCCGTGCGCGCTCCGCGCAATCCTGCGCTCGACCTTCGGCGCCGCCGCATTCAGTCCCTTGGCTGCTTCACCGGACTTCTCGACCGTCGTGTTGCCCGCCTTGTCCATGCGTACGGTCACGCCCTGCGCGCTGGTCAGCACGAAGTCGTCGGTGAAATCTGGCGAGCTGAGTGTCTGTCGGATCACCGCTTGGTGCGCGCTCTCCGGATCGGCCACCGACTGGCGGCCATCGATCGTGCCTACGGTAATGCCGTGCAGCATCGGCGCGCTCGCATCGGACTCGGGCTGCGGGCCCGTACCGCGATCGATCGTGGTCGAGTTGAGCACGTAGGCGGACGGGTTGAAGCCGCCCTGCACGCGGACCCCACTCAGCGCCGCGCTGTCCTGCCAGCCATCACCATCGCGGTCGTCGAACACGGTGCCGAGTATCAGGCTGTTGTCCACCAAGGGGTCCGCGACCAAGGTGACTTCGGCGGTCGCCACGTTGGAGATGGGTCGATCCGTCAGCGAGTAACCCTGAGCCTGGTTGACATGAGTCCCAGGGCGGACGCCCGCGCCAACGCGCATCAGGTAGACCAGCGTCGCGGTTTCGCCGACGCCGATATCCAGGCCGCCGAACCGGACCGGGCTCTGACCGGACACGGTGGCCGCGTTGTCACCATCGACCACCGACAACGTACCTTCCACGTAAGTGAAGCCCGCCGGCGCCGTATCAACGAGATAGCCGTTGACCAGATCGGCGTCGCCCACGTTCTCAGCCGTGATGGTGAAACGGATCAAATCGCCGATCCTGGCTTCGCGGACCCCGGCGGTCTTAACCAGGCGCAGTTGTGCCTGACCCACGACGGTCAGCGTGGCCACCGCCGTATCGCAGTTGGTCGGGTTGACCCTGTCGCAGATCGTGTACGGATAGGTGTAGGTGCCCATCGGCGTACCGGGCGCCACCGTGATGGTGCCGTCCGGGTTCATCGTCAGACCCGGGTGCGGACGAGCGCCCGGAACCAGGGTGACGGCGATGGACGCGACCGGACTTCCATTCAGCGTGTCGTTGACCAACACGCTGGGCGTGACGCCACCTGCCCCGGTGCTGATCGGTTCCGGCGTATCGTCCAATGCATTGATGACCGGTGCGACCACCGTCACCGTGATGATGGCGGTGTCGCAGTTGGTCGCGTTCAACCTCTCGCAGATCTGATACGTAATCGCGTAGGCGCCCGCCGGCGTCCCCGGCGACACGCCTACCACACCTGTGACCGTATCCAGCGCAGGCACCGGGCCACCGTTGATCGGCGTCGCCGGCGTCGTCACCGTACCCGTGATCAGGGACACATCCGTGATCGGCTGACCGTTCAACGTATCGTTGGTGTACGCGTTGCCCGCGTTGGCATTGCCGGTCGCGCCATTGATGCCGGAGTACGTGTCATCGTTGGCCACGATGGGAGCCGCCCCCACCACCACGGTGGCGTTGGCGCTATCGCAGTTGGCCGGGTTCAGCACTTCGCAGATCTGGTAGGGATACGTGTACGTACCCGCTGGCGTTCCCGGCGCCACCGTGATGGTGCCGTCCGGATTCATCGTCAAGCCCGGATTCGGGCTGGTTCCTGGCGTCAGCGTCACGTCAGACGGATTCACCGGCTGGCCGTTCAGTGTGTCGTTGATCAACACCGACGGCGTCGTGCCACCCGTGCTGCCGTTTATCGACGGCGAACTGTCGTCCACCGCATCGATCGTCGCCGCGATCACGGTCACTGTGATGATTGCCGTATCGCAGTTCGTCGGATCCACTCTCTCGCAGATCCGGTACGTGATCGAATAGGTACCCGCCGATGTACCCGCCGGCACACTCACCACGCCCGTGGCCGGATCAAGCACCGGTACCGGACTACCGTTGATTGGCGTCGCCGGCGTCGTCACCGCGCCGACGATGTCAGCCGGATTCACCGGCTGGTTGTTCAACGTGTCGTTCTCGGTGTAGGCGTTGCCCGCATTGGAATTGCCTGTCGCACCGCTGATGTCCGTATAGGTGTCTCCCGTGGCATCGATGACCCGATGCGCGGTCGGCGTATCGGTGGTCGTTGTGCACCCCGGACCGGTGCTGCCCACCGTGCAGACCGGGCTGGTCGCGGTCGCGATATTGCGGATGTTGCCCGCGGTCACGTCCGCCACTGTCACCGTATAGGTGCCCACCAGCACGCAGGTCGCGCCCGGCGCTACGCTGGCGCAGGTAGTCGTGCCCGGCGTGATCTTGCTGTCGCTCACCACCACGTTGGTCAGGTTGCCGGTGGCGCTGGTGTTGGTCATGGTGATCGTATAGGTCAGCGCGTCGCCCAGACTGACCGTGCCGCTGTTGTCGCCATCGGCATTGCCGGTCAGCGCCTTCGTCAGTGTCTGGCTCATCGCGGTCGTCGAGGTCACCACGGTCGTGCTGCACGCCGGGCCCGTGCTGCCCACCGGGCAGGCCGGGCTGGTCGCGGTCGCGGTGTTGCTGATGCTGCCCGCCGTCACGTCCGCCGCGGTCACCGTATAGGTGCCCGCCAGCACGCAGGTCGCCCCCGGTGCCACGCTGGTGCAGGTGATCGTGCCGGGCGTGATCTTGCTGTCGCTCACCACCACGTTGGCCAGGTTGCCGGTGACGCTGGTGTTGGTTACGGTGACCGTATAGGTCAGCATGTCACCCAAACTCACCGTTCCGCTGTTGTCGCCGTCGGCGTTGTTGGTCATCGCCTTCGTCAGCGCCTGGCTCAGCGCGGTATTCGTGTATTCGCAGGCGACCGCGCCGGTGGCTGGGGTGGTGAAAGTCGCCGTTGCGGCATTGGCGCCGGTATTGACCGTCACCGGTACGGACGTGCCGTTGCACACCAACGTGACCACATGAGCGGCCACGTTGCCGGTGGAAAAGGCCTCCGTGAGGGTGATCGAGGTGCCGCCGGGCGCATTGGCGGTCGCCAGTGTGGTCGTGCCGGGCGCGGTGGAACTCCCTGCCGTCGCGTTGACGACATCCGCGCCACCCATGGTCAGGGCCACCGTGTTGCCGGCAACCCCGCCTGACCATTGCTTGCCCAGTGTGATCCCGTACAGGACCGTGTCGGTATCCGTCGCGCTATTGCAAAGCGGATTCCCAACGTCGCATACGGGATCGATCACCCCCGTTGGCGGGGCCAACGTAACCGTATTGCTTGCCGTCTGGGCGAACGCCGACGCGACGGCAAGCATGAGCCAGCCCGCGAACGCACACGATGAAATTCGGCGCGACCACAGCATGAATTTGGAATTAGGCGACACGCAGAACGACCCCCAGGCTTGGCGTCCAGTCCGTTACACACCTGCGATGCGCCATGCAGGCGTCGCACAAGAAAAGTAGAAAATCGGGTACGGGGCCCCTCCCCTTGACCCAGGAGCCGGCAACACTGATAAATCGCATCGCCCCAAGCACATAAATTTTCTGCGGGTCGCACCTTGTGATTGGAAGTCACAAAGCCATCGACTCACACCTTTAGTTCGATATCCCCACGGCCAAAGGCGATCCACTCAAACGAAACATTCGTTTCTATCGCGATGGAAGCTAGGTTGGCGACGTTGGGCTTGGGACGTGAGCTGATTTCCCAGTTGGAAACCGCGCTGCGCGTCACCCCAATCCGCTCCGCCAACTGACTTTGCGTCATTTCCGCCCGCAGGCGCGCGATGCGGATGCGCGCCGCCATGTCTTCCATCGTCCCCGCCCCCGATCAAGGTTCCCTCCAGAAACGCAGCATCAGCCCGCCCTCCCTACCTCCGTGTGCGACGACGGGCAAATCTCCTTGTCGAGACGAAGACACCAGGATTTCGCGTGTGAACTCCTCAACCGTATTTGCGCGCAGCCCTTAGCAAGGAACCGCTGGGAAACCCCAATGAGGGGAGCAAAATCGTGTTGGCCATCACCCTTTGCGACCAATATCCACCATCCCGCCCACGCAGTTGCCTTGCATGGCGCCCACTTCGGTCCGCCACAGCAATCAATCTGCGGACATCCCCGGCACCGGGTCCACAGGATTCCCACGCTTGCACCCTTGCCGTCTGCTGAAAGCAGACGGTATCCCCGTAGCTCTTGGAAACGCAGAATGGCTCCCACCTCCCTACCTCCGACCAACTAGCGCCGGCAGAAGGCAAGGGTTGGATTTTCGGAGGGCGGTCTGATGCCAGGTGAGTTCTCCTGTCCGGCCAGCCGTCATCAACACCCGATTCGTTCTGAAACCGCATCTGGCCAAGCCATCACCGCGGCTTTCGCCCCTCATCGCCGGATGGTCGTCGCCCCCACCAGGCCCGAACCGGCAACGGTTGCCGGTCCATGAAGCGGGTGAAATTACTTGGGTGGTTGGTTAGAATCAGTCACAAAGGTGACTTCCTTCTGCGAGCGGGGGCAAATGAGTGCCACTTTTGACGCCAGGATCAGTCACCAGCTCTTCGAGCGATTTCTGGGCGAGCAACGCCCCATGTTGGTCAGTTTTTTGCGCGGCCGGGGGATTTCCCTCGATGATGCCCAGGACATCGCGCAGGAAAGCCTCTACAAGCTGACGCGCTATCGCGACTTGCCGGTCGAAGCCCTGAAACCACTGCTATACCGGATTGCGCTCAACGCGCTCCACGATTCCCGGCGGCGGCAGTCCGGCATGCTCCAGACATCCCTGTCTGATATGGGCCTCCAGGCGCATGACATCCAGGATGAGATGCCGCGACCGGAACAATGGGCGGAAAACCGGGAGGAACTGGAGCGTGTCCGAGCCGCCATCAGCCTCCTTCCGGAACGCTGTAGGGAGGTCTACCTGCTCAACCGTATTGAAGGGATGAGTTACAGCCAGATCTCCGAACAATGCGGCATATCCGTCAAGGCGGTCGAGAAACATATCGGGAAGGCGCTGTCCTCGCTGAGGAAGTCGCTCTCCCATCAGACGCGCCCCGTGGGCGTACCCGGGCAGCTCCCATGAACACCGCGACACCTTCCCACCAGGACTTTCCCGATTCGGCTGAAGGTTGGCTGGCACGCCTGCTGTCACCTGATTGCAACGCGTCCGACCACGCCGCTTTCGAGGACTGGCTGGCCATGTCCTCTCGCAATGCGCTCGACTACGCCGAGGTCGAACGTATTCACCAGTTGGCCGGCGCATTGAGAGTGAATTCGACGCTGCGTGGTGCGGAACCCATCCCGACCACCCGCATGCCGACCACTCGACGCAGGCGTACCTGGTACCGTCCCGTGGCCTGGGCCGCCGCCCTGATGCTGGCCGTGGGCGGCGGGCTCTGGCTTCTTGCTGATTTCCAGAGCACCCCAGCCACTCCCTACGCGACGGAGATAGGGAAACAGCGCCGTGTCGATCTGCCGGACGGTTCCGCGCTGGTGCTGGATACCAATACGCTCGTTCAGGTGGTCTACGAGCGTTCGCAGCGCCGCGTCGTTCTGCTGAGAGGCCGCATGCAGGCCAGCGTCGCGCACGATGCCAATCGGCCGTTCGTGGTGACCTCGGGAATCGGCAGCGTCCGTGCGCTGGGCACCGTATTCCAGGTGGAACGACAGGATGGAAAGACTGTCGTTGCCCTGCTGGAAGGGCGTGTGATCGTGAATACGGAAGGCCATCCCCCTCGTCATGCCATTGAGCTGCACCCGTTGCAACAACTCGTCTATGACGCCGATGGCAAGCTCGGATCCCCCAGAAGCATTGACCGCAATGTCGCGGAGAGCTGGACGCGGGGGCGGCTGGTCTTCAAGGAAGAACGTCTCGCGGACTTGGTCGTGGAGTTCAATCGATACTCCCATGATCAGCTGGTGCTGTCCCAGGCCGAACTGGGAGAGATCCGGGTCAGCGGCGTATTCAATGCCGGCGACCAGTCAGGGCTGCTCACCACCCTGCGCCAGGGTTGGGGCGTGCAGGCGAAACCCGTCGGCGGAAATCGGATCGAGTTGTCCGCATCGAAGCAATAGGTGCCGGGGGAGCACTGTCGACCATGCCGATCAGTCCTTGCGGCGGACGCCGCGTAACGGCTGCCTATCGTGAATCCCTCAAATGCAGCCTGGTGCGCCTGTTCGTTCTGGCGTTCCTGGCGATTGCCACGCAGAGCGCCATCGCGGGGCCGGCGAGTCCCCCCACGTCATTCCGCTATGAGATCGGCGCGGGCACGCTGGACGAAGCCCTGCAGGCGTTCGCCAATCAGTCGAACATCCAGTTGCTGTACTCGCCCATGCTAGTGCGCGGCAGATACAGTGACGGCTTGCGGGGCAACCACACCCCGGTCGCCGGGCTCGCCCGGCTGCTTGCGGAGCACGGCCTGACGGCGGTCGCGGTGAACGCCAACACCTACCTTCTACGGGGCGCCGGAAATCAGGTTCGCGAAGCCGGCGATCCCGTCAGGAACCCGGGAACGAGCCTTCAGACCAGCACGACCGAGCTTGCCACGGTCGACGTCACCGGAACCCGCATTCCGCGGACCTCGCTGGAATTGTCCGTCCCCATGACTGTGATAACGGCGGACGACATCGAGCGCAGCGGACGACAAACGCTTTACGATTTTCTGAGCGAACGTCCCGGCCTGGTGAGCCATCACCCCATGAACGTTTCCAGCGATGGAAGATACTATCCAACCGTGGTTGCCTCCGGCGCCAGCCTCTATTCGCTCGGACCGAGGGCGACACTCTACCTGCTCAATGGCAAGCGCATTGCCTCATTCGGACTCGCATCCAATGATCTCGGCGGCTTGATCGATCTGAACAGCATTCCCCTGAGTTTCATCGACCGCATCGAAATGCTGCGCGGCGGCGCCTCCGCGATTTATGGGGCGGATGCAATGGCCGGCACGCTCAACATCATCCTGAAGAAGGGTCATGAGGGAGGCGAGATCTCCTCGCGCCTTGGCCTTTCCCAGCAGGGAGATGCCCTATCCCGCCAGACCTCCGTGATGTTCGGTACGCGCACACGATCCGGCGGAAACCTGTTGCTGGCGGTGAACACTTCTTCGCAGGACGAGCTCGGCGGCAATCGCCGCGAATGGCACACCAACGACCGCTCCCGATTCGGACTGCCGGATGAGCGCGTACTTATCGGATTCTCAAGCCAGTTCGGGGTTCCTTTGGGCCCGCTTCCGCGATGCCTGGTGGCAGGGGAAAATCCAGATTCCCCCTACTGTCGCTTGGATTCCGCGAAATATCGGACCTTGCAGCCCGGCGCGCGCAACAAATCCGCATATTTCCGCTGGGATCAGGATTTTGGCAGTTCACTTTCGCTGTATGTTTCCGGCTTGCGCACTCAGAGCGAACAGACACTTCAGTACTCGCCCATCTTCAGCTTCTTCCGGATTAGACCGTCCCACCCGGACTATGCCAAGGCTCCCGGCCCCGACTCGGATGTTGATTACGCTTTCTATGAATTCGGGGTTCCTCGAAACCATACCGCCAGCACCACGAATGACGTGTCGGTTGGCCTTGAGGGTCTGGCTCGCGGATGGAACTGGAACATCGCGCTGTCCCGCAGCGAGAGCCGGGTTCGCAGCACCATCAACAACGTCATGCTGCGAAAGAAGGTGGCCGAGAATATCGATCGTATCCGCATCGATGGGTCGGACAATACGGAGGTCATGAACGCGCTGCGGGGGACCCTCCACTCCGCCGGGTATTATTCAATCGACACACTGGAAGCGACTTCCAACCGCTCGCTGTTTGACGCCTTTGGCGCGACCGCACAGGTTGTGGTGGGGTTGGCGCATCAGTTCGCCCGGCGGCGAAGCATTCCGGATCCATTGCAGGTCAATGGCGGCCTTCTTTTCGGTTCGGTCGGCATTGAACCGTACCGTATTCATGCTCACGATTCTGCCGCTTTCGCCGAACTCAACTTGCCACTGCACCGGACGCTGCAAGTGGATCTGGCGGCCCGCCTCGACCATCACCAGGGATTCCAGTCCAATACCTCTCCCCGGATCGGTTTCAAGTGGACCCCGGATCGAACGTTTCTGGCACGCGCCAGCCTTGGCAAAGGCTATCGAGCCCCCAGTCTGAACGACGTACGTGTACCGTTTGACGAAGGTATCGATATTCTGCACATGCGCGCCACGCCGCAGTTGCTGCCTTGCGTCCTGGTCGGGTCCGATCGATGCCGGGTCGAGTACGGGGTGGGCGACAATCCTCATCTGCGCGCGGAGTTTTCGCGCAGCCTGACGTTCGGCGTGGCCTGGGCTCCGACACCATCCTTCAGCGCGAGTCTGGACCGCTACCACGTATCGCGCACCGATGAGTTCGGCATCGCGGATGCCTTTCGGTACCCCTCCCTTTTCCCGGAGGGGCTGGTTCGCGATGCCAATGGCGTGCTTTATCGCGCCAACCGGTTCCTTGCCAATATCGGCAGGTCCGAAACCCGGGGATGGGAGTTCGAATCCAATTACCTGCTGCGGCACGATGAGCTGGGAGAGTTCAGCTTCCATCTGGCGGCGCACTATCTCAGCCGATATGCCACTTCGAGCATCATCCAACCCAAGGCCGTCGAAAGCGCCGGACATGACACCCCCAAGCTGACCCTGCTGGGCAATGTGCAATGGCGATATGGCCACTGGACCGCGACCTTGACCGTGCGCCATTTCGGCTCCTCGTACGCCTATCCCGCCGGAGGGACATGCCCCAAGGCGAATCGCGACGCCGGCAAGTGCGCCAGCCCGGCGGCGACGCTTCTGGGCCTCAATACCAGTTACTCAGGCCCGGAAGGCTGGTCATATTCGCTCAACGTCAGCAACCTGCTGGATAGGCGTCCCGTGAATTATCGTTTCTACACCGGCGGCTACAACATGGCGGTCGACGACGTCTACGGACGCTACTTCACCTTGGCCGCGACCTACCGCTTCTAAGTCTCAACGCTGCCATCGTTCTTTCGCACACATGGTTGAGTCCGTACTGGCCACATTAGCCCCTGCGGCATCCCCGTAGATTTTGGACGGGATCTTGCTTGGAAATGGCGTATGTCTGACGCGCTAGATCGATGGTCTTCCTGGTTCAACGACTTCTGCGGTCTAGCCCTAGCAGCGCTGGGGTATGACCGCATCCGCACCAGTCGCATGTCGGTCATTGGCCGCGTTTCCTGGCTCGTCCATCGCTCACTCGCGCTCCAGGCCTCTTAGGAATTCTTCTCGGATGCGTGTGTACAAACGCCATGGCAGGCCAGAGCCGATATTCGGCCCCAGCGCGTGCGCCTCGTGATTATTGGTCACCAAATGTGATTGGCGACGCACTTTTCGACTTTGCCCGATTAGGATTTCTCTGTCGGAGGCCGGCTTTCGTGAAGTTTCAGGCCAGTCGCCGCATTGCGTTCTTCACAGCATACCCACAACACGAGGAGACTCAAATGGCCGACCATTCACTGAAAAACAGGGTTGCGGTCATCGCCGGCGGAGGCAAGAACCTGGGCGCCCTGGTGGCTCACCAGTTTGTGGATGCGGGCGCCCGCGGCATCGCAGTTCACTACAACAGCGACGCTTCAAAGGCCGAGGCCGAGCACACCGCTGGCGAACTGCGTGCCAAAGGTGCGGAGGTGATCTTGTTCCAGGGCAATCTGGCGGTGGTCGACAACAACGTAAAGCTGTTCGACCAAGCCAAGGCTCACTTCGGCCAAGTGGATATCGCGATAAATACGGCGGGCGTAGTGATCAAGAAGCCTATCGCCGACGTCACCGAAGCCGATTACGACAAGAGCTTTGACGCAAATGCCAAAGCGGCATTTTTCTTCATCCAGCAAGCTGGCCGTACGCTGGCCGACGGCGGCAAGATTGTCACCATCGTCAGCTCACTGCTGGCGGCGTATACGCCTTTTTACGCTATCTATCCCGGCAGCAAGGCGGCGGTTGAGCATTACACACGCGCCGCATCGAAGGAGTTCGGCGAGCGAGGCATTTCAGTCAATGCGATCGGACCTGGCCCCATGGATACGCCCTTCTTCTATGGGCAGGAGAAACCAGATGCCGTGGCCTATCACAAATCCGCCGCGGCCCTGAGCAAGTACAGCAAGACCGGCCTGACCGACATCGAAGACATTTCACCGCTCGTCAAGTTCCTGGTCACCGACGGCTGGTGGGTCACCGGACAGACCATTTTCGCCAACGGTGGTTACACCACCCGTTGAACCCGCATGATGCGCCATGCGATCCGGTCCACGGACCGGATCGCGCATTCGATGCCAGGGACCAGGCCTTTAGATTCTTAACCAATCGTCCGTGGAAACGGGGTAGAACCCGCACGCAAGCGAAGCGCGCAGGTCCGGAGTAGGAAGCTGGGCCGTAGGCGTCAGCGATGGCCCCCCCGAAGGGGGCGATCACGTCACCCATTTCGTTGCCCCTTCGGGATTGCCTATTCTAGCCGACCCGTCACCCAAGACGGCTCTAGTCTGATATAAATATATCTTACAAATCAATATCTTACGCTGCACTGCAGCGTGCATTGACCCATTCGTGGTGGCAGGGTCGCTTACAAGCCAAATAGGGACAGAGCGGTAACGGCCTGAACAGGGCTAACCGCAGGTGCCTATGGCGCATCAGCGTCAACGATAGGAACACCGATGAGGTCCGCCGAAGCCCTGCGCGTGGTCACTGCTTCCATACCCGACAGTCCATTTCTGTCGGCTGCAGACACGGCTCGCCTAATGGGCTTCCCAACCAGGGAGGCGCTTTCAAAGGCTAGGGCCGCCGGTCGCCTACCGATTCGCATGTTCAAGCTACCCGGACGCCGCGGCTGGTTTGCCTCACGGCAACAGGTTTGCGCTTGGGTGGAAGCGTTCTTGAATGAGGAGGACACCGCGATGAGCTGACCCAATATGCAGCCAATCGCAGAACCTCAAAGGACGAAGGGCCGCCAATGCGAATGGTCGACCCCTCGATAACGGTTTGGTGTCCGTTCCTCTTGCGCGCATCCTCTCCGAAAGTCAATGCCTCCGAAACACCCCTACGCTAGCTGGTTCTAGGCATCCCGAGTGAAGGAGCCGCAGGCAGACAGCAGGCAATTGAAATGATTGGAATTTTCTGACGCACGGGCCGTCATTCTGCTGGGCTGGCCAAGTACTAGGGACTGTGCCACGCCCCATCTACCCCTAAATCGCAAGAGGAGCGCCCCATGTCCAAGTAGCTCATCGAACGCTTGGAACAAACAAAAGCCCCGCATTTGCCGTGCGGGGCTTCTGAGGTCGACGCGGGTAGTGACCCTCGCTGCGGCCTATGCTCTAGGCGTTCTCATTGAATGTCAAGTACACGCACCCGCGAATTTGGGGTGTGTGCCGTCAGTTCGCGCTTTTTTCGCGCGCCCTATTCGTGAGGACATCCATGAACACGACCGAACGCGTCGTGCAGGCCTGTTTGCCTGCTCCAAGCCCATTAAACCGGGCTACGCATAGCCCCCAGCCCCCCGAGCGGCTCCGCTTCTCGCTTCATCGAAATTCACTTGACCGCACTTACCGGTGCCATGCCGGTTCCAAGCCGCCTGCAACTCAGTCGTGCTGGGCTCCATTCCCACTGCATATCGTTGGGAGGGGTTATGCCTGCCGCTGACTATCTCATCGACCAGGTCCTGGCGTCGGCCCAACTGCAGAACGCCGCCATGCAATACATCCATGCCGCGCGCCACTCACCACCTAGCCGACGCGTACGCTCGGGGGAGAAGCCCCAAAACACGCCGGTCCGATATGCGAGCCGGAAAATGGGACATACCGTGGGGTGTGAGAGCGCAATAGAACAGCGATTCGCGATGAGCTGCGAATTCAATGATGATGTGCTGGAGTACTGGGACCAGCCCCCACCCATCACCATACGCGTTGGGAGCAAACAACGCCAACGCCCTTACCATGCGGACTTCCTGGTCATTACTCGCACTGGCGCCTGGGTTGCCGAGGTTAAGTTTCTGCGAGAGTGCAAGAGGCTTGGCCAAGAGCGTCCGGACCAATGGCAGGACTCGGGCGAAGAGTGCTGGGATTTCGTGCCCGCAAGGGACGCCTTCGCGGCCCTGGGACTGCGCTATGCCGTGGTGACAGAACGAACCATTTGCCCGATTCTCACCGAGAACCTTGACCTCGTCGCTCGCACGCTGGATATCGGGACGACGTCCGTCGGGCAACGAGTATGCAGCGAGGTCGCCCGCATTCTTGAACAGCGCGGCGCCATGCCCTTGGCTGAGCTAGCCCAGTGCCTTGACCTTACAGACTTTAGCCCACTGATTCAGCTCATTGGAGCCGGCGCGATTGTAGGGGACATGGAACGGCGCCTCATCACCCGGCCGCACACTTTCTTGATTGCAGCGGATGCCCAAAAGCTAAGGGACGCCATCTATCTCGACACCGAACTCTCGACCGAACCGAACGCCGTCGCTCCACAATCCAAAGATGGGCTGATTGCCGCTACTCGTCTTCAGTTTTTACGCGGCGAGCTAGAGATTTCTCTTTCCAAAAGCACAAGATGCAGATGGCAAAAAGCATACAGAAACAACAACAGCATCTCGGCGTTGATACCAAAGCATCGCCTGAAGGGAAATCGTCAGGCCCGACACGCACCGTGGCATTCCGAATTGGCCAATCAGATCATCCAGAAGCACTTCGTCAGCCCTCAGTCGATTTCCAAGGCGGCAGCGTATCGACAGTACTTCCTGGCTCATGCCCAAGCCCTAAGCAGAATCCCAGTGCATGAACAGGAGGAGCCAGTCGCCAGAAGCACGTTCTATCACTGGATCAAAGCCTTAGACCCATATCAGCTCGCCTTGGCTCGCAATGGTCGCCGCAGCGCAAATTCCGTTCGTTCGCCAGTGGATCCGACACTGCGTGACATCCCGCCCGACAGACCGTTCAGGCGCGCGCATATCGACCATCAGTACCTTGCGATCAACGTCGTGGTTGCCTGCGATGGAGAAGATCTGATGTTCAAATCCCCCTGGCTGACGGCCATGCGGGATGAATATTCCGGCCTATATTTGGCTTACATTCTTAGCTTTCATGCTCCCAGTCGTCGGGCCTACTGCATGGTCATCAGGGACTGTGCCTACCGACACGGACGTCTGCCCGAATCCGTAATCGTTGACAATGGTGCGGAGTTTGGCTCGGTCTGCTTTGAAACCATCTTGGCCTATTTGGCCATCAGCAAACAAAGTCGCCCACCTGGCGCTCCGCGGTATGGCAGCTGCATAGAGTCCGCCTTCGGCTCCATGCAGTCTCACATAGAATCCTTTCCTGGCAACAAGCGCAACGAGGGGTTGGGCCGCGCGAGCAGTGCCTCGCACAAAGGCAAGACACATGCCTGCCTGGACTTTGAGCACGTATGCAAAGCGGTGGCTGACTACATCGACATCTTCAACACACATGCCATCAAAGGTCTGCAGTCACCAGCCCAGTTGTTCAAGGCGGGGATGGACCGGTTTCCGATGAGTGGAAACGCAGTTAGTTTCGACAACGCTTTCTTGTCGCTAACTGCGCCCGAGCTTCGCCGAAACCTCCAATTGGATGAAGCACGTGGCATTCGCCACAAAGGCCGCTACTACCGGCATCCTGCGCTCAATACGCTAAAAGATGGCGCGTCGGTCACGGCTTTCGAGGAACCTTGGGACACCAACCGTCTTTACGCTTTGGTGGGTTCTGAACTGGTGACCTGCCACCACAATTGGTCCTACCAGCCTACGGCCAAGGAAACCGCGGAACTAGCCTTCCAGTCCATTCCACGTATCGAGTGCACTGACGTTCAGCGTCGCTTGACCGACAAGAAGGCGCTGCATATGGCGCAGGCAGTTCAGGCCGTCGTTGGCGCTACGAAGGATCGAAAACGCCCCCGAAAGCAGCAGAGCAGACTTAGCTCCATCCGGCTTGCTGACACGGAAATCTCCCCTCTGCCGTATGACATTGAGGAGGAGTGACCATGAACTACGTTGACTTGGCCAACAAGCTGGCGCGCATCCGTATCCGGCATCGTCTGTATGAGCAAACGTATCGGCTGGCCTATGCCAACTTGCAGATTGCTAATGGCGGGGATGTCATTTTCCTTGTAGGCCCATCCCGTGTCGGCAAGAGCACGTTGCTGGCCGAGTGCATCCGCGACATGTTCAAGGGCCATCATGACGAACGATATATCCCCTACGCCTGCGTTGATGCTTCTCAGACCAATCAGGGCTCCATCTCATTGAAGCAATTGTGGGCTGACTTTCTGGCGGTGCTCAAACACCCGGCTTTCACTGACAGCAGCTATCTACCACGTCATTCTCATACCGAAGCCGCCCTACGCTCGATCATTGCGAGAACCTTGCAAGCTCGTCGCACCGCCTTGCTAGCGGTTGACGAGGCCATGCCAATCTTCTCATCGCGCAGCCGAGGTGGTCCGCTGGCCGCACTGGACACGCTTAAGTGCCTAGGAAACGAGACCAATGTAGCTATTGTCATCTGCGGTGACTACACGATGCTTGACCGATGTTTCTTGTCGGCACACCTCAATGGCCGGATGGTTGTCCTTGAGTTCCCGGGTTACTCGACCAGCAAGGCTGACAGCGCTGACTTCAACCGCATTCTAATTAGTATAGACAGCCTCTTGCCTTGGAAATCAGGCCAGTGCCTGATGAGCTATCGGGACCTGGTGTATGCGGGTACGGCCGGATGTGTCGGCTCAATTATCAAGTGGGCGAAACTTGCCTTAGCCCAGATGGGGGCACATGAGCGACATCGTTTGACGATCGCTGATTTTGAGTCATCCCGGCGAGTCGCCCAAGCCGAATCGTTCCATGATCTCAATCAACGGCGGCACCTGCTCAAGAAGATGCGTACTGACATGTTTGAGTCAGCTTCTCCTCTTCCTGAGGAAGAGGCTGTGAGAAACACCGCTCCACCTGGGCGCCGGCGCCCGGGGCAGCGCTCGCTCACACGAGATAGTGTGGGGGTAACGCCCGCATGAAGCGACCGCTCCCGACAACCTTCCTGTTCGATCTCGACCCCAAGGGACTGGGGTCTTTCGAGGTCGAATCATTGGCATCCTATCTGGTCCGCCTCTCGGAACGACACGGGATGAGCCCCCATCAGTTGCTGAGCTGCCTGGATGCATGGTACCGACAGACGTACAATTCAATTGTTCCCCGGTTCTTCAGCATCCGGGTCAATGGCTATAGCCCTAATGTCCAGCGCCTCGTTCAGGCGCTGCAGAACGCTACAAACCGTACTGACCTTTCAGCCTGTACACTTCTTTCACTTCAACAGGTGTGCGCCAAGAACAATAGTGACAGCATCAAGCCCTACCGCGCGTGGTGCCCGGCCTGCCTTCGCGAGGACCGTGATCTTGGCCGGCCGCCTTACGAACGATTGATATGGCAATTAGTGGGTACCCACCGATGTAGCGTGCATCGAACTCGCTTAGAGGTTTGCTGCGGACAATGTGGTGGGAAGCAGCACTGGCAGCGCTGCAGTACACCAGACACGTGCGGCGACTGCGGCCGCTCATTGGTGAGCCTTCCCCGGTCGGCGCGGCTGTTGCCGCCAGACCCGGGTGAGCGTCATATCGTGGAGCTTTTGGAGTACACGGCTTCCGTTCCCTTTCCCAACTTCCGACAAGAGGCTGCCGGAGCATTCATTCTCGGCATCAGCAAACATGTTGATATGCGTGATGCAGTAGAACGGCTAGGTAGGATTCTTCGCAAAGCGGAACATACTCGACCGTCTTTGTGCTCGTTGCTTCACATCTCTGAGTACTTCGACGTAAGTACGACACTGATACTCTCCTCGCCCGAGCAGGCCGCCAATGTAGCCAGTCTTAATGTGGGAAAGCCTCGGCTACCTCGGCGCTTGCGGGGGAACTATCTCCCTCGCGGAGCGCGCAAATCGGCGATCGAGTCCGCTCTGAAGAAGTGTCTAAAAAGCAAAGACCTGGCACCTACACTCCGACAGTTCTGTCAGGACCATGGATTTTGCCAAAGCACAGTCAATCAACGTGGCAGGGACCTTGTGATGAAGCTTATGGCGAAAAGAAAGCTACAGCTTTCTTCGGCGAGAGTAACACAAACCCGGAAGATCGATAGGTCGCTTTCGCGTTTGTCCGTCTCGGAGACGCACGGCCCAATTAAACGTCATCTAGAGAGGATTGCGATGGAGACGGCTTCGCCCTTATGGCTCGTCAGGCAACGCTATCTTGCGTCCTGCGGCCAGTATCGACCCCGCACCCGAAATGGCATGCTCTATGTTCCGAAATCTCCGCAGGAGAACTGAGATGATGAAGCTATCACCTCAGGACGCATTGGCCGATGCCATTGCATCGGTGCAACTCGCCGGGCTGGTAGTACCCAAAGAAATGCGAGCCATTCTTGAGCGTGCCGCGGCAGGCGAAATCTCTTTTGCCACTGCAAAAGACATAATTCTTGAGTGCATTCACAAAGCTCCCTACCCTGGCGTGGATGAGTTCTAATTGACGACCCAGCCGGCAGGCGTGGACGGCGTGATCTTGCTCTCGCAACGGCCACGCTACTAGCTCGATTGCCAATGAGTGGATGCCCTCAACGTTCGCTATGCGGGAGAGCTGGACCGCCTTGGCATCCAGAGCGATATCCTGACGCGAACCTTCAGCAAGCACGTCCTCCGTAGAGGCGCGAAGACCGCTATGCGCTTGCGCTGACACAGCGCCGCGCGGCAGTGTTCCGTGCCGCGACCGCCAACGGACAGCCCAGTCCAGGGCCGACCGGCGGCTATGGCCAGGGCAGCGTGTACAGCTTCGGCAACAACCCTCGCGCGGCTATCTGAAAATGGCCCAGCAAGTTTGACAGTCGTAGGGTTTGCCCTCGCCGCCGCGGTCGGGGCATTTCACTTTGCAGGTGCCGCTACAAACGGAGCAATGGCAGGCTGCTGTTCTTCCCAATCGCCACGATTGCGTCCTTGGTTCCGAAAAGCGGCCAGCATTACAAGTGCAGATAATCGCACGAACATAACGAGTGTCCGCCAACAGCCAGAAGCGGACATAGATATCTAGGCAGTCTCCTCCATCAACACTGAATAGTGATCTGGGTCCACACGCTCCATTGCCCGCATCACGCGCTCGACCATTCCCCGCGACATTGCGGGGAAGTCGGAAAACTCGAGCAGACGGAGCGTTGATGCGCTGTGCGACCCCTCGTCTACGTATCTTGCGACCGCGTTTCTCTCCACTTCGTCATCGAATAAAATGTCCAACTTGGAGAGATAATTCTTCGGCGTAGGACGCTTGAACCCAAGATACATCTCCAAGAAACGCCGGAGAAGGTTTGGGCAACCTAGGTATGCTTCCACATCGGGTCTTGTGCTCGCTTGGAACTGGCGAAGGCAGAAGAAGACGTGATGATAGTCTGATCGGAACTTCGCCAAGTGGGCTGGAAGCCCCATCAACTGGCTAGCACCGTCGTTCTCACGATGGACAAGATACGCCACATGATCCTTGTGAAACTTTCCTGCACGGTCAGCCCAATCTTGCTTGACGGTGTTGAAGAACTCCGAGTTGTGCGTCGAAATGAATAGCTGCCGACACACCTTTAGACTCGTAATGAGTAGGTAGGCCACGTCATAGATGTGGTTGGCATCTAGGCTACAGATCGGGTCATCCACGAAAACGACCAAGTCCTCAAGTCGCTGACCGTTCTGCCCCAAGCTAACCAGGAAGTAAGCCAGCGAGATCGCTGTCCGCTCACCGTCGCTCATATTGGTGGCGGGTTGACCTTCGCGGATGAACTGGATCCGATTGTCCTGAGCCTGCTCGACGGAGATGCGCGGTCCAAGCAAGCGCTTCAGTAGTCCATTGATCTGACTTGCGGCCACCGAGCTACGTTGTAGCTCGGAATTTACCGCCGCCACTTGCCCTGCAATTTTCTGACCGACAGCCTTGATACGTCCAAGCTCCGCTTCAGCCTGGTTCAAGAACGAGACCGCTTCCGCCGCTCCGGGGTCGAGCGCAAACCGGGCTGCGAAGTGCTCCTTCACTTTCTCGGCTGCGCCTCGGCGTCTGGCGGCAAGTTCGTCACACGCGCGGTTGTGGTCGTCTGTTGCCTGGTGAAGCTCCGCAAGGATAGCCGCCAACTCGGGAGCTCGATCTTCAACTGCCTCCACGGTGTAGGCCGTCTCCATATTGGCAAGCTTCTCCTTCAGCAGGCCAGCCCAACTCGCACGGATCTCGCTTTCCCGAGCTTCCCAAGCCGTGAGCCGACCCAGTGCAGCCTGGACCTTGGCCCGGACATCGGGGATCCACTCCTTCTCATGCGGGAAGGTGTGCGCCGGCCTGCGCTGTTCCAACCGCCCGATTGCCGCCGTGATGGCTGCGTGCTGGTGGCGATACTCGTCGGAGAAGTGGTTCGCGTAGGCTTCCAGCGCTTGCGCTGCATCGTTTCCACAGAAGGCACAGGTCGTATTGTGCTCATGAAAGCGCAGACCGGTGCGTACCCAGTCGCTCAGCGCGGAGTCGTCAGACAAGCGTTTGATCGTCTTCTGTTTTGGTGTCTCCTTCAACAACTTCGCGATGTCATCTCCCCTAGGCGGGAGCGGAGGCACCACCACTGGCAGGTTGCCAATGGGAGCGAACTCACTCTGGTCGCGCGCCTGGTTAACCATTGCTTGCAACGTGGCGGCGTTGAGAAGGTGGTTAGCCGGCGCGGTCAGCCGTTGGTGGATAGCTTTCAGATTGGGCGCACGAAAGTCGCGGACACCTAGCACCGTTCCGCCTTCCCTAGCCAAGTCCGTGGCCGCTTTCTCCCTGGCGGTACTGGTCTCACTCTGCTTTGTTTGGACCGAGCGATACATCGCCGCCACACGGTCCCGCCGTCGGGACAGCGACACAATGCGGTTACTCAGCCGGATGTTGTCTTCGCCCACGATGAACAAGGCAGGTGCGTGCGTGTAATCGGCCTGCTGCAGGTTTGCGTCGATAAAGTCCCGGTTGAAGATGCGCACGGGAACCTGCCCCCGATCTTGCTCTTTCCGACTATCCAGCACGCCCTGTCCCATGCTGACACGCACATGTGCGCCGGCCGGCAGCCCGCTTATGGTCGGCCCGTTCAATAGCCCGAAGACACGGGAAAGGGTCGTCTTGCCGGAAGCATTCCAGCCATAGATCAGGTTGTAACGCGCGAAGTCTGGTGCTGCGCTCGTTCGCCCGTCGTAGCCGTCCCAGACTGCCGCTTGAGAGATGGATTCAATTCGCCGAAACATGCTTTCCCCTACGAGCATGACTCGTCATGACCACCTATTCTTCTCGACAATCTAACGCAGTTCACATACGTCCGCTGCCTTGACCGA
>NZ_JANJUE010000402.1 GCF_024710765.1 Pseudoxanthomonas sp. | reverse complement strand
CGACCACCGCGAAGCCCCGTCCGGCCTCGCCGGCCCGCGCGGCCTCGACTGCGGCATTGATCGCGAGCAGGTTGGTCTGATCGGCGATCTCCTTGATCAACTGCACGATGCCGCCGATTGCCTGGGCACGCCCGTCCAGCTCCCCGACCTGGGTCGTGGCCTCCTCCGACTTGTGGGCAAGGACATCGAGACGGCTGGCGATCTGCTCGACCGACTGCTGGCCATCGAGCGAAAGCCCCTGTGCCTCGACGGCGTGATCCTTTTGTTCGCGCATCGTCGTTGCGAGGGCCGCGAGCGAGTGCTGGGTTTCAGTGAGGGATTCGCCGAAGGATTGCAGATTCTGCAGCAGGGCTTCCATCTGCTGTGCCTTGTCCCGGCATTGCTGCGCCTCCTGTTCGGCGCGCTCGACCCGGCGGTTGGCCTCGGCGAGCGCCGCGTCGCGTTCGGCCAGTTGCTGCAGCAGGGCAGCATGGGCCGCCTCGTCCTGGAGTTTCTTCTTCTTGTTGCCGAATAGCATGATGGCGCTCGAGCGAGAGTGATGATGGAAGGGCGAAGGATTCTTGAACGGAATCGAAGAACGGGACCGAGTTCCGCCGTGTGTCGTACCAGATCCGTTTTCGTCGTTGCAGGAAGGAACTTTAGGGCCTCTTCCTTGCCGGTGACTTACCCTCCGACAAGGCCGGTTCGATCCGCCGCCATCAAAGTGACGGCTGTGCCCGGAGCCTGCGTCTCGAGGTGCCGGGGCGGCGCCCGCTAAAGTATCCGAGTCGTGTGGCCGATGAAGCGGGTAATCCATTCCGGCGATGAAGATGGTGACCCGCGATCTGCTCCGAACCCGTTTGATCTGCTGCGCCGTGGCGACCCTCGGCGGCGCCGGTGCGTGGGCACAGGACGATGGCTGGGAGACGATCGTGCGCGATCGCAACCGGCAGGTGCAGATCGACCGCAACAGCATCATCCAGTCCGATGCCGGAGTGAAGGTTGCCTGGGGCCGGGTCGTGCTGGCACCGGCCGAGGCTGCGGCGGCCGGCTACACGACGATCCAGGCTATGAACCGCTACGACTGCCACAACCGCAGTTTCGTCACCGTCAAGCGACGCTACCTCGATGCCCAGAACATCGTCGTGCGTGAGGACGACGTCGGGGATCAGAAACCGATCCTCGTCGTGCGCAACAGCGTCGACGAA
Source organism: Pseudoxanthomonas sp. (assembly GCF_024710765.1). Taxonomy (GTDB): domain Bacteria; phylum Pseudomonadota; class Gammaproteobacteria; order Xanthomonadales; family Xanthomonadaceae; genus Pseudoxanthomonas_A. Next base: position 79 of record NZ_JANJUE010000402.1, on the reverse strand, counting down.
CGGCTCTGGTCGGAGGTCTGCGATCCGCCATCGACCGCGGACCTGGTCGAGCTTGCCGAACGCGCCGCGCAGGCAGCGC
>NZ_JANJUE010000384.1 GCF_024710765.1 Pseudoxanthomonas sp. | reverse complement strand
TCGGTCAGCCCCGGCCGGTTGCGCCGCTGCTGTATTCCAGAAAATTGAGATGAAAATGGCGTTCTGCGCTTGCTGGATAAGCGCAATAAGCTATCGAAAACAGAGCAATTCGAGCCCTGGCATTGCGTCAGACCTGCATGTTCATGATGTCGGTATAGGCCTGCACCATGCGGTTGCGCACATGCAGCGTGGCTTGAAAACCGATCTGCGCCTTCTGGATGGCGACCATGGTTTCTTCCAGGCTGACGTTGGGGTTCTCGAACTGCACTTCGCGCTGCATGTCGGCGGCGCGGTTCTGGTTGGCGCTGACCGATTGCAGGGCGCCTTTGAGGGCACCTGAAAAACCGGCTTCCTTGGTTTCCAGCTGGGGCGCTGCGGCACGGCGCGCCAGGCCGGCACCGGCGAGGGGGGAAGTTGCGCTTGAGATGCGGAGGTCCATGGCTGTATCCGGTGGGAATGGGGGATGACGCAATCCTAGTCGGGCTGCGGCCGGTCATCCGGGCGAAATGATGGTCAAATGCGCGGCTTATCCAGCGAACGTGGCGGGGTGGGGCACCGAATAATCGACTCCACGCCAGGACTGTCACCGGGCCTGCCATACTGGAAAGCAAGATGTCCGCAGTTGTCGAAGCTCCTTTGAACTCTCCTCCCGCCAACCCTGCATGGATTCAGCGGCTGTCCACCCTGGACCGGGCGCAGCGCATGCGACTGGGTGTGGGGGTGGTGCTGCTGGTGGCCGCTGCCATTGCCGCGGTGGTGTTGGGGCGCCAGCCCGACTACCGTGTGCTTTTCTCGAACCTGTCCGACAAGGATGGCGGCGCCATCGTGGCGCAGTTGTCGCAGATGAATGTGCCCTACAAGCATGCCGATGGCGGTGGTGCCATTTTGATCCCTGCCGACAAGGTGCACGATATCCGTCTGCGCCTGGCCTCGCAGGGTTTGCCCAAGGGGTCGGTATCTGGTTTTGAGCTGATGGAGGCCAACCGCTTTGGCATGACGCAGTTCCAGGAGCGGTTGAATTTCCAGCGTGGGCTGGAAGGGGAGCTGACGCGCTCCATCCAGGCGCTGTCGTCGGTGC
>NZ_JANJUE010000165.1 GCF_024710765.1 Pseudoxanthomonas sp. | reverse complement strand
CCGACGAGACTCGTGGGGGAGGCTCAGACGCCGTAGTACATCTGGTATTCCAGCGGGTGCGTGGCCGCGCGGAACTTGGTCACTTCCTGCATCTTCAGCGCGATGTAGCCGTCGATGAAGTCGTCGCTGAACACACCGCCGGCCTTGAGGAAGTCGCGGTCCTTGTCGAGTGCTTCCAGCGCCTGGTCCAGGCTGGAGCAGACCTGCGGGATGTTCTTCTCTTCTTCCGGCGGCAGGTCGTACAGATCCTTGTCGCTCGGCGCGCCCGGATCGATCTGGTTACGGATGCCGTCCAGGCCGGCCATCATCAGCGCGGCGAAGGTCAGGTAACCGGTCTGCAGCGGATCCGGGAAACGGATTTCGATGCGGCGGGCCTTCGGGTTGGACACCCACGGAATGCGACAGGATGCCGAACGGTTGCGGGCCGAGTAGGCCAGCATCACCGGCGCCTCGAACCCCGGCACCAGGCGCTTGTAGCTGTTGGTGCCCGAGTTGGTGAAGGCGTTGATCGCACGGGCGTGCTTGAAAATGCCGCCGATGTACCACAGCGCCATCTGCGACAAGCCACCGTAGCCGTCGCCGGAGAACAGGTTGGTGCCGCCCTTGGCCAGCGACTGGTGCACGTGCATGCCGCTGCCGTTGTCGCCGACCAGCGGCTTGGGCATGAAGGTCGCGGTCTTGCCGTTGCGGAAGGCGACGTTCTTGATGATGTACTTCATCGTCAGCAGCTCGTCGGCCTTCTTGACCAGCGAGTTGAACTTGGTGCCGATTTCGCACTGGCCGGCGGTGGCGACTTCGTGGTGGTGCACTTCGACTTCGATACCGACCTGCTCCAGGGTCTTGCACATCTCGGCGCGGATGTCGTGCAGGGTGTCGGCCGGGGCGACCGGGAAGTAACCGCCCTTTACGCCCGGGCGATAGCCGCTGTTGCCGCCTTCGTACTTGGTGCCGCTGTTCCAGGCTGCTTCCTCGGAATCGATCTTGAAGAAGGTGTGGCCCATCTCGTTGGCGTAGCGGACCGAATCGAAGATGAAGAATTCCGGCTCCGGACCGAAGAACGCCTGGTCGGCGATGCCGCTGGACTTCAGGTAGGCCTCGGCGCGCTTGGCGACGCCGCGCGGGCAGCGCGAGTAACCCTGCATGGTGGCCGGGTCCAGCACGTCGCAGGTCAGCACGATGGTCGGATCGGCGGTGAACGGGTCCAGGAAGGCGGTGCTGGCGTCGGGCAGCAGCACCATGTCGGATTCGTTGATGCCCTTCCAGCCGGCGATGGAGCTGCCGTCGAACATCTTGCCGTCCTCGAACAGCGAGGGTTCCACGATGTTGACCGGGAAGGTGACGTGATGCTGCACGCCGCGGACGTCCGCGAAACGCAGGTCGACGAACTCGACCTTGTTGTCCTTGATCAGCTTTTCAACATTGTCCGCAGACATCTTGGAACCTCGGGTTGGTAGGAACGTGCCTGTTCTTCAGCAAACAGCATGCCAACCCTGCGGCCTACGCAAGTGTTTGTTTTCAAAGCTTTCACAGTGACATGGCATCCCCGATTAGCACTTGTTTGGTGCGTTTCGCGCGCGTGTTGCACCAATATGAATCAGTGTGAATCCACTATCCTTGTCGTTCCACGCCCAGCCACCCGCAACCATGACCGACCTGCTCGCCGCGCTTCTGCTCGGCATCATCGAAGGCATCACCGAGTTCCTGCCCATCTCCAGCACCGGTCACCTGCTCATCGCCGAGCGCTGGCTCGGCCACCGCTCCGACTTCTTCAACATCGTCATCCAGGCGGGCGCCATCCTCGCCATCACCCTGGTGTTCCGGGATCGCCTGTGGGAACTGGCGCGCGGCTGGCGCGAGCCGGCCAATCGCGACTACCTGGCCAAGATCGCCACCGCCTTCCTGGTGACCGCGCTGGTCGGCCTGCCGGTGCGGCTGGCCGGCTGGGAACTGCCCGAGACGCTCACCCCGATTGCCTGGGCGCTGATCCTCGGCGGCGTGTGGATGCTGGTGGCCGAACATTTCGCCGGCAAGCGCGGCGACCAGCCCGACATCACCTGGAAGGTGGCGGTGCTGGTGGGGCTGGCGCAGGTCGTGGCCGGTGTGTTCCCCGGCACCTCGCGTTCGGCCGCCGCCATCTTCATGGCGATGCTGGCCGGCACCAGCCGGCGTTCGTCGGCCACCGAATTCGTATTCCTTGTCGGCATCCCGACCATGTTCGCCGCCAGCAGCTACGCCTTCCTGGAACTGGTCAAGGACGGCGCCATCGGCAGCGAGAACTGGGGCGAGGTCGGCCTGGCCTTCGCCGCCGCCACGATGACCGGCTTCATCGTCGTCAAATGGCTGCTGGGCTATATCAAGTCGCACCGCTACACCGGCTTCGCTTTCTACCGCATCGTTTTCGGCGCGCTGCTGCTGCTGTTGATGCCCGCCGGAAGCTGAGCCACACCAGCGCCATGCGGTGACCCCGGGGATCGGCGCTTCCCCAACGGCACCTGAGCGGCGTGGGTCGATGACTCACCCCGTCCCGGATCGCCATCCGTTTGCATTGGTCACCCTCAAGGAGAATCCCATGAAACGACTCATCCTGCTCGCCCTGCCGATCGCCCTGGCCGCCTGCGCCAAGCCGGCTCCGGACGCACCGGCGCCGGCCTCCGCCGAGCCGCCCGCGGCCACCGCGCCGGCCGCCGATCCGGCTTCGGTCGCCCCCACCGGCGCCGCCGCGCTGGGCGCCTACCACTGGCGCCTGCTGGACGCCAAGGACGCGCAGGGCAAGCGCATCGACGCGCTGTTCGCGCGCGCGGACCATCCGCTGACCCTGGACTTCGCCGAGGGCCGACTGGGCGTGAGCAACACCTGCAACCGCATGGGCGGTGGCTACACCCTGGAAGGCGACAAGCTGACGGTATCGAGCATGATGTCGACCCAGATGGCCTGCGCCGACGGCAAGCTGATGGCGATGGACGGTGAAGCCGGCAAGCGCCTGGAAGGCGATTCCACCCTGGCCGTGCAGGCCGGCGACGATGCGCGCCTGACCCTGACCAATGCCGCCGGCGACGTGTTGACCTTCGCCGGCGAACCCACCGCCGAAACCCGCTACGGCGGCCCGGGCGAACAGGCCTTCCTGGAAGTCGCGGCCGAGACCAAGCCGTGCAGCCACCCGCTGATTCCGAACAAGCAGTGCCTGCAGGTGCGCGAGATCCGCTACGACGACAAGGGCGTGAAATCGACCGAGGGCGAGTGGCAGAACTTCTACGAGGACATCGAGGGCTACACCCACGAAGCCGGCATCCGCAACGTGTTGCGGGTCAAGCGCTTCAAGCGCAACCCGGTCCCGGCCGACGCCTCCGACACCGCCTACGTGCTGGACATGGTGGTCGAGTCCGAGAGCGTGAAGAAGTAAGTCTTGCGGCAACGCAATGACGAAAGGCCGGACCCTGCGGGATCCGGCCTTTTTTGTTTTCACCTGCCGGAAGACTCCGGCGGCAACGGCTTCGATCGCGGCCGACGCATGACCACCCGGGTGCGCGGCAACGAATCATGCCAGCCGCGCGGATTTGCGTCGTCGCTGAGCAGCACCGAGAAGATCTCGAACGGGATGATCCTGCACAGGCTGCGCAGCAGCGCGCGCGGAAAACTGAGCGGCAGTCCCGCCTCGTCGACGACCCGGGTGCCGGTGATCAGCTTGCCGACCGTGACGCCGAACAGGCCTTCCATCACGGTGTAATAGCCCAGTATCAGCAACCCCGTGACCGCATAGTCACCCCACCAAGGGGCCGTCTCCATCCACGATGCCAATGTGTCGTCGACGAAAACGGTGTACAGGGCAACCACCAGAACGAGCAGTCCCCATATGACCGCCTTGTCGATCAGCCAGTTGAAGAACCGGCGGACTTTCGCCGCGGGTTCTCCCACGGCCTCCGGAGGAATCGCGGCCGCGGTGGCGGCCGTGGGCGCGAGATAGGGATCCCGCGGGTCATGACCTTCCATGGCGCTTCTCCTCAGCGCAGCCGCGGGTTGAGCGTATAGGTGCCCTGCACTTCCGCCTCGGCCAGGGTGTGTCCATGCACCGCGCGCCGCACGTCGGCGGCAGTGAAGCGGGCGGGCACGTCGAGTGAGGCGACGTCCAGTGCGTACAGCTTGAAAAAGTAGCGGTGCACGCGCTGATCGTTGAACGGCGGATAGGGGCCGTCGTAGCCGAGGTAGTCGCCCCTCATCTGCGCGTCGCCGGCGAACCAGCCGGTGTAGTCGTTCAATCCCTGGCGCGCGCCTGCCGGGCCGGGCGGCGACGCCTTGCCACGCGCGGTGACACCATCGCTGCAAGTGCCGGCGGCGATTTCGCGCACGTCGGCGGGAATGTCGATCATCGTCCAGTGGACGAAATCCGCGCGCGGCTGGTCGTGCGGAATCTCCATGTCGTCGCGACCGACCGTCTCGGCGACCGTCGGCGCATCGGGATCGATGCACAGCAACGCGAACGAGCGTGTTCCGGCGGGTACGTCGTCCCAGGCCAGGTGCGGATTGCGGTTGCCGGCGAATCCGTCGGGCCGGCCCATGGCGAACTCGGCGGGAATGGGCTGGCCGGCTTCGAAACTCTGGCTGCGGATGCGCATGGGCGGAACTCCTCGGTGACGTTGAACGGCCACCATGGTAACGCGTGGCGAATCACGCGTCGGCGAGCGCCGCCTCCAGGCGATCGGCCACCCAGCGCTCGGCGAAACCATCGCAGGCGGCATTCTCGATGAAGCCGCAATGCCCGCCCCACGGCGCGATTTCAAGATGCGCGTTCGCGGGCAGGTGCCAATGCTCGAAATCCTCGAACGGAATGACCGGATCGTCCTGCGCCATCAGGATGTCCGACGGAATTTCCAGCCTGGCCAAGCGCTCTCCGGCGATCGAGTAACCGTCGAAGTAGGCCTCCAGCGATCCGAACCCGGTGTGGCGCTCGGCCACCCAGCGCATCAGCCCGCGCATGTCCTGCGCCAGCACCGCATCGTCGTAGCAGTGGCGTTCCGGAAACAACTGGCGCTTGCGCAGCAGCGAACTGCGCCACTTGCGACGGAAATACCAGTCGTAGATCTGCAGCCCGTTCTCGATGTAGTCCATGGTCCGGTGCGGATCCAGCAGCGGGCATACCGCGGCCACCCGTCGCAGCGGCAGGCCGGCCTGTTGCGCGCGCAACGCCACCCGCAAGGCGAAGTTTCCGCCCAGCGAATAACCCGCCAGCACCATCGGCCGGGCCGGGTAGCGGGTCGCGACGTCCCCCACCGCATGGACCACCTCGTCGATGCGGTTGGAGTGGAACAGTTCCTCGTTGAGGTGGTGGGTATCGCCGTGATCGCGGAAATTCAGCCGGAACACATCGAAGCCGCGCAACAGCAGCTCGGCCGCGGTCATCCGCATGTAGCTGGAATCGGCGCTGCCCTCCCAGCCATGCAGCAACACCGCCAGCGCGCGTGGAGCGCGGCCGGGGACCTGGCTGTGGAAACCCTGCAGGCGCACGCCATCACCACCATCGACGATGACCTCGACATTCGTCGCACCGACGCGTTGCAGCGCGTGCACGCCACGCCTGCGGCGGATCAGGCTGGAACCCAGCACCGACTGCACGTGCGGGTTGCGCAGCCAGCGGGGAGGTCGGTAGTCAGCAGCGGTCAACATCGACGGCAAGCCATGCCCGTGGGGATGGGCGCATTGTCGCTCCAGAACAGCCGCCGCGCGAACACCGCGCGGCGGCATGCAGCGTTCCGTCAGGCGGCCCGGCGCGCCGCATCGTCCTCGACCACCGCGGCCAGCGCGCGCAGGCGTGCCAGCCGGACCCAGGCCAGCGACGCCACCACCAGTTGCGCGCACACCACCGCCAGCGCGAACGCACCCCAACCGATGCCGGCCACGCGGCTGCGCAGCCACGCCAACGCCAATGCCACCGCGAAGCCGATCACGCAGACCAGCAGGTACAACCCCAGCACCGCGAACGGACGCCGCAGGAACAGCCTGAAGCTGCGCCACCACGCGCGGATCACCGAACGGGTGTCGTCCAGCACCGCGATGCGCGCGCGGGTCAGTTCGATACCGGCGTGGGCAAGGATGAACACCAGCACCGCACCAGCCAGGGCTAGCCGATCTCCATTGCGGGCGCTGGACGCCAGCACGGCTTGCTCGGCGTGGGTCCCCGCCATTTCCATCCACCACGAGCCCAGTCCGATCGCGATGCCCAGCGGCAGCAGCGACCAGATCATCAGGCGCAGCTGGCGTCCGTACTCGCGCATGCCTTCGCCGGCCAGTACGCCGAGCCGGCCGGCCGAACCGTAGCGGATGCCCGCCAGCATGACCCCGGTCAGCCAGGGCGACAGCAACAGGCTGAGCACCAGGCTGATCAGCACGCCGAAGCCGACGCTGGCGTCCTTGTCGAAGACCTTGCCGAGATCCGCCAGCGCCAACGCATCCAATCCGACCGCGTGGCGGGCGGCATCGACGGTCTGGCTGAGCGCACCGTCCAGCGCGCGCCACACCGGAAAGGCCGCGATCAGCGCGACCACGCCCAGTGCGACCATCCACAACACCAGCACGCGCCACTGCAGCGCGCCGCCGAATGCGCCGAACAGCTGGCGCCAGAAACCGAAACCGGAACGTGCGTTCATAGGCTCACCAGGAAGGTCTGCAGGGCTTGGAACAGCGCCGCGAAATCGGCGCTCCAGCGGCGGGCCGCGCTGCCGTCGCTTTCCAGCGTGCGGCTGTCGTCGAGCTTGCTGGCATCGAGGTAGTGCAGCTTCTGCGGATCCAGTTGCACCGACACCGCCTTGCTCGTCCCCTCCCACACGAACCGCTTCCAGCTCGCATCGTCGTCCCAGTGCAGGGCCTTGCGGCTGCCATCGGCGAACGTGACCACCAGCGTCTGAGGTACCGTCGCGCCGTCGCGGCGCACCAGCACGGTGGTCCGCCAGGGGAACGGCCCGCTGCCGGGCCTGGCCTTGGGATTGGCCTTGTCCCATGCCGCGCGCCGTTCATCGATCCGCTTGTCGCGTTCGGCCTCGGTCACGTCCACGCGCTTGCCCTTTTCGATCTGCACGCCCACCAGCGGCAGCACCTCGTTGCTGGTGAAGCGCTCGATACGATCATCGACCTTGCGGGTGGCGTACACCTGCTGGGCGAACACCCGCTCGACCACGTCGCGGCGCCCGGTCGAGACCGCCAGCGATTCACGCAGATCCGCGATGCTGGGATGGCGGAACTTCCAGGTGGCGTAGTACTCCTTGAATGCCTTCTCGATGGCAGGCGTGCCCAGTTGTGCTTCCAGATCCCGCATGACCGTCGCGGTGCGCGAGTACACCGCGCCATAGCTGCTGCTCGACAACCGGCCCCAGGAATTGGCGCCGGTACCATCGGCCGGGTCATCCAGCCGCGCGCCGAGGCGCTCCAATTCGAACTCGCCCAGGTGCGGACGGATGCCCAGCCGGCGCATCCACTCCGGCGCGATGACATAACGGCGCCCGGCCTCGCGCAGCATGCGCTGGTCCCAGTACTCGTTGAGGCCTTCGTCCAGCATCGGTTCCTCGAACTCGTTGGAGGCGAGGATGCCGTAGAAGTAGCCGTGGCCAAACTCGTGGATGGTGACGAAATCCAGGAGCAGCGCGTTCATGCCCAGCGGCGCCACCTTATCGAACGAATCGGCGGTGAAGAAGGTCGGGTATTCCATGCCCCCGGCTTCGGTGGCGTTGTGGGCCGGAATCACCACCGTCACCGTGCGGTAGGGATACGGGCCCAGGGTGCGCGAGAAATAGGTCAGCGATTCCTGCGTCGCCTTCAGCGCCGGCGCCGCGCTGGCCTTGTATTCCGGCGGATACAGCACGCGGATCTTGACCGGCGGGCTGCCCGGTCCGGTCCAGTCGCCCAGCAGCGGTTCGGCATAGCGCTTGTCGGCGGTCCAGGCGAAGTCATGCACGTCGTGCTGCACGTAGCGGTGCCGGCTGCGGCCGTTCGCCGTCACCGGTTCGCCCTGCAGTTCGCCGGTCGCGCCGACCCGATAGTCGCTGGGCACGTCCAGGGTCACGTCGTAGCTGCCGAAGTCGGCGTAGAACTCGCTGTGCAGGTGGAACTCGTGGACGTTCCAGCGCGGGGTGGTGGCACCGCGCTCGCCCGGCAGTTCCAGCACGCCGATCTTCGGGAACCACTGCGCGATCAGGTGGAAGCTGCCGAAGTAGCCGGTGCGCGCGATCACCCGCGGCAGCCGCGCGTCGAAGTCGATGTCCAGGGTGGTGCTGCCGCCCGGCGCCACCGCCTGCGGCAGATCCAGCCGCACCACGGTCATGTCGGTGGACGGGCCGTTGTCCGGCTGCACGAAGGTCTGCGGCACCGACGCGCCGGCCTGCATGACCCGGGTCATGTCGATCCAGCCCCATTCGCCATCCTTCATCGCCACGTCGGAGCGGAAATCGAAACCGAAGTTGCGCTGCTCGTGGAAGAAGGTGCTGCCCTCGTTGCGGAAGGCGTTGAGGTACAGGTGCAGATAAACCGAACGGACCGGACGATCACTGCGGTTGCGCCAGGTCAGTTGCTGCTTGCCCTTGAGCGTGTGCTTGTCCGGATCCAGGCTGACCTGGATCTTGTAGTCGACCACGCGATCGGACAGCGTGGGTTCCATTCCGGTGCGCGGACCACCCCAGGCCTGCGGCGAACTGGGCACGTCGACCGCGGCGGCGTCGGGCGCGGCCAGCGGGATGTCATCGGGAACGATGGCCGGCGCAATGGCCGGCGGTGGCGATGTCGAAGCGGCACTTGGCGGTCCCTCCGCCACCGCGATGGCGGTCGCCGCCACGCCAAAAAGCACCAGACCCGTTGCCTTCCACCAACGTGTTGCCATGCTCTCCCCTTCGAGTTGTCGTGGGCGGGCCCCTCACCCGCGCCGAAGTAACCGAGCTTACCGCATCGCCGCGATGATACGCTCGCGGGCAAGATCGGCGATGCGCCGGCGGCCTTCCATGTCGGTCACCCGGATCGGTTCGAGGAAGCAGATCGCCGCCTCGCGCGAGGGTTCGCCGAGCAGGCGCAGGAAGTTGGCGAAAAAACTTTCCCGCGGCGCGAACGCCACCACCGTCTGCGCGCTCGCATGCGGTCCATAGACCAGCGCCACCGGCTGCACCGGCACTTCCGCCTCGACCGCCGCAAGGAAGATGCGCGCGTGGAACGGTCCCACTTCGTGGCCATCGCGCGTGCGGCCCTCGGGGAACACGCCGACCGAGCGCCCCGCGCGCAGGCGCAGCAGCATTTCGTGCAGCACGCCACCCAGCGATTCCTGGCTGCCGCGCTGGTGGAAGATGGTTTCGCCGCGTTCGGCCAGCCAGCCCACCACCGGCCAGCCGCGGATTTCGCGCTTGGCCACGAAGCCCATCATGCGCTGGCTGTGCAGCATCTCGATGTCGACCCAGCTGACATGGTTGGCGACGAACAGGGTCGGCCCCGCCAGCGGCGTGCCTTCGCGATGCAGGCGGAAGCCGAAGATCCACATCAGCCCGGCCGACCAGATGCGGACGACGCGGTGTTCCAGCCGTTCGCCGCCCGCGTCCAGGCCCGCCCACAGCGGCACCATCGACAGCAGGGTCAGCGGCAGGAAGACCAGCAGGTGGATCAGCAGCAGCGGCACGCGGTACAGGTAGCGGAACGCGCGCGCCACACCGCCGCGTCCGGCGGCAGGAGTGGAGGTCAGGCTCATCCGCCCACGATACCGGATGCCCGCGTTCAGCGAAACGGAGCCGGTGCCCCGACGGCCCCGGTCCGCGCTCACGCCCCGGGGCCGGCCGCGGGCACCACCGCCAGGGTGATCCGCGAGACGCAGACCAGCTTGCCGGCTTCGTTCTCGATGCGGATTTCCCAGACCTGGGTGCTGCGGCCGACATGCAGCGCGCGCGCGGTGCCGGTCACTACGCCCTCGCGCACGGCGCGCATGTGGTTGGCGTTGATCTCCAGGCCGACCACCATTTCCCGGGCCGGGTCCACGCTGAGGTTGCCGGCCATGCTGCCCAGCGTCTCGGCCAGCGCCACCGACGCGCCGCCGTGCAGGATGCCGAACGGCTGGTGGGTACGCGCGTCCACCGGCATCGTCCCGCGCAGCCAGTCTTCGCCCGCCCCGGTCAGCACGATGCCCAAGTGGCCGACCAGGCTGTTGCGGGCATGGGCGTTGATGGCGTCGAGATCGACGGGCTGGCGGAAGGCCATGGCGGTGTCCTGTAGGGGGGAAGTGCAGTTTAGGCCAGCGCGGCGGCCGCGGCCGGTCCGCGCCGTGTCAGAGGATCGGCACCAGGCCGGCGCCGAACGCGGTGAGGATGCGGGTGTACAGCCACTTCGGGCCGACATTCACTTCCGGGAAATCGCCGACCGATCGATAGCACTGGTGGAAGCGCGGATCGCCGGGCGACAGCGGTTCCGGGCAATCAGGCCCCGGCACGAACTCGTAGCTGGTGGCATAGCGCCAGGGCCACAGGTCGAACAACGGCAGCGCCTCGGACACCTTGCCCAGGCTGTAGTCCAACCCGGAGAACACCGGCGGCTTGACCTTGCGCGCCACCAGCCAGGAATTCTCCGGCTGCATGTCGCGGCGGATGCTGTCGGCCAGCGCGCGCGCGAACGCCTCGTCCTCGATGATCACCACGCTCTCGGTGTTGTACGTCTCCGAACGTGGATCGAAGTTGTGGGTGCCGATCACCCCGATGCGGCCATCGATGACCATCGACTTGGCATGCAGGCCCATGCGCACGCCGGCGCGCTTGAGCGGCACCGGTCCGGTCGCCGCGCCGCTGCTCAGGAACGAAGGGCGCGCCTCGGTGCGCTGCAGTTTGCGGGTGGTTTCACCTTCGGACTCGCGCTTGCCCCTCGACGAGGATGACGCCGGCCCGATCGAGCCCGAGGGCCCGCGCGCGCGGCTGCGCCCGGACGCATCGGCCGGCGTCACCGGCGGTCCTTCCGGCATCAGGGTCGCATAGTCCACCGGAGCATCCTCCGGAAACGGTTTGTACTCGTGGATCTCGAAACCGAACTCGCGCAGGTAGCGGCGCTTGTACTTGAACGACATGGAATAGACGACCGGGTTGTCGGTGGCCGCCAGGCTGTTGGTGGACACGATGACCTTCGGCGGCGATTGCCGCTTGCGCATCGTCCGGAAGATCTCCTGCGCCTGCTTGGACATCACCAGATAAGGCGTCTGCAGCAACACTTCCTCGCTGGCATTGCCGATCAGGGTCTCCAGTTCCGGCGCGGACGGCGCGGCGTCGCTGCCATGCTCGCGGCGATGTTTCTGCGGCAGATCCGCCACGTACTTGACCTCGCCCACCGGCAACGCCGGTTCCACCAGCCGCTCCTGGATCACCGCCGGGTCGGCCGCGTCCCGCGCCATCGCCGCCACCCGCTCCGGACGCAGGAAGCGCGCCGGCGGCATGTCCGGCACGCCGCCGCGCAGCAGGGTGCGGCCGACATCGTTCAGGCGCTCGGCCGGGATGCTCCTGCGCGCGTCCCAGAACGCCTGGAAGTTGCCCGCCATCTCGCGGGCCGCCGGCCCGGCGACCAGCACGTCGCGGTCGCGGAAGTTGTATTCGGCGTCCCAGTCGTAATAGTCGTCCTGGTAGTTGCGCCCGCCGGTGATGCCGATTTCCTCGTCCACCAGCAGTAGCTTGGTGTGCATGCGCTGGTTGAAACGCCGGAAGCAGCACAGCACGCTGCCGGCGTAGTCGAAGTAATTGAGCTTGGCCTTGCCGAAGCTGGGGTTGTAGATGCGGATGGCGAAGTTCTGGTGGACGCCGGCCAGGGCGCCGAGGATCTGCAGGTCCGCGATCGCCGAAAGCTGGTCGATCAGCAGCCGCACCCGCACCCCGCGTCGCGCCGCCGCCACCAGTTCGTCGAGCACGAGGCGGGCGCTGTCGTCCTTGTCGAAGATGTAGGTCTGCAGATCGATGCTGCGGTGGGCGCTGCGGATCAGGTTGATTCGCGCCAGCAGCGAGTCCTCGCCGCGATCCAGGATCAGCGCGTAGTGCTTCGGCGTTTGCGGCGTGGACGCCGCCAGCGCGCGCGGGCCCAGATCATGCAGGGGCGAAGGCAGCGCGCAGGCATCGGCTTCACGGCAATCCACCACGTCCGAGCGGGCGGCAACCGCGATCCCGGCCGCGCGGTCGCGCTGGGCCTCGCTCAGTCCGGCGCAGGCGGTGCACGCCAGCGACAGCAGGATCGCCGCGCTGCGCGCGGCGTTGCGCAACAAGGACAGATTCACTGGGGAGCTCCGTCCCTGACCCGGGCGCGCAGCACGAACACCACGCGATCGTTCACCGCCAG
>NZ_JANJUE010000374.1 GCF_024710765.1 Pseudoxanthomonas sp. | reverse complement strand
CTCCTCTTCGCTGAAGTTCGCCGGCACCGGAACGGGACAGCTGACCACCAGTCGCGGGTCGCCGGCCGCGACCGCGCGCGCGGCCAGCGCCGCGCGCACGCTCGCCACCGTGTCGCGGCGCACCGGTCGCGCGCAGCGCCGGCAGTGCAGCGTCGCCGCGCGCGCGAACAGCAGCTTCAGGTGATCGTTCAGTTCGGTCATCGTGCCGACGGTCGAGCGCGAGGTGCGAACCGGATTGGTCTGGTCGATCGCGATCGCCGGCGGCACGCCCTCGATGCGATCGACCTGCGGCTTGTCCATCCGGTCGAGGAACTGGCGCGCGTAGGCCGAGAAGGTCTCGACGTAGCGGCGCTGTCCTTCGGCGTACAGCGTGTCGAACACCAGCGACGACTTGCCCGAGCCCGACACGCCGGTCACCACCACCAACTCGCCGGTGGGGATGTCGAGGTCGACGTTCTTCAGGTTGTTCTGGCGCGCGCCGCGGATGCGGATCGCCTGGCGGAGGACCGATTGCAGCGGCCTGCCCGGCACCTCGTCGGAGGCGGGCACATCGTGGGGGGGCATCGGGTCGTCGGGTGGGGCGGGGAGGGTCGGGACCAGTCTATCAGCATCGCCGCCGGATATCGGACAATGGCGCCTCGTCCCACGAGCAGGTACCTATGGTCGCTACCGGGTCTTCAGTCCCGCATCGCTCCAAGACCGTCGCCGGCGCGCTGGCGCTGTTCGCCGGATTCACCGGCGCCCACCGCCTCTATCTCGGCGCGCGCTGGTGGTGGGCCTATCCGCTGCTGTCGCTGCCGGCGATGGGCATGGCGCTGCGCGCCGATCCGTGGTTTCGCCATCCCGGTTTCTTCTTCGCGACGATCGTGGTATTGGTCGCGATGCTCGAGGCGATCGTGTTCTGCCTGGCGCCGGACGCGAAGTGGGACGCGCGGCGCAATCCGGGCTCGGCGCGGCGCTCCGCGAGCGGCTGGATGGCGGTGCTCGTCGCGATCGCCGCGCTGATGCTCGGCGTCACGCTGATGATGTCGGTGTTGGCGATCGCGCTCGAGACCTGGTTCGAAACGATGTCCGGACGCTGAACCGGCACCTGCGCGACGACGCTCCCATGGCAACCGAACTCCTCTTTCGCGACGACGCCTACCTGAAGTCGTGCTCGGCCACGGTGGCCGCGGCCGGCGAGCGCGGCTTCGAGGTCGATCGCACGGTCTTCTATCCGGCGGGCGGCGGCCAGCCCGGCGACACCGGCACGCTGCGGCGCGCCGACGGCTCGACGCTGCGCATCGTCGACACTCGCAAGGGCGAGGCGCCCGACAGCGTCGTGCACCTGGTCGAGGAGGGCGCGACGCTGCCCGCACCCGGCGAGGCCGTCGAGTTGCGGCTCGACTGGGA
>NZ_JANJUE010000359.1 GCF_024710765.1 Pseudoxanthomonas sp. | reverse complement strand
CAGCGAGACCAGCTGCGAACCACCCTGGCAACGCACCTCGTCGGGTTGCCCCTCCAGCGCCGCCAACGTCGCCTGCGCCGCCGCCCGGCCCTCGGCCGAGTGCAGGAACGCATTGGTGCTGCCCAGGGCGGCCAACCGGCTGGCGAACTGCGCATCGCGCGGGGTCAGCACCTTGAGCAGCCGCTGCCGGTCGCCGGCCACCAGCGAACCGGCCAACGCCGCCCAGGCCGCATCGACGTGCGCCGGCTCGGCGGCCGTCTCGAGGGCGCCGACCAGGGCGTCGACACTGGCCGCCGGCGCCGCCGCTGGCACCGGGGCCGCAGCCGGGTTCCCACCACCGGGCTGGTCCGCATCGAGCAGATCGCCGACGTTCGCGGCCCCACTGCCCGGCGGGTTGCCCGAGGTCAGCAACAAGCCGTTGCCGCCGCTGGCCGCACCGACCTCGTCGGCGTCACCTTGCCACTGCTGATAACCCCACCACAGCCCCGCGGCTGCGAGGATGCCGAACACGAATTGACGCATGACCACCTCCTGGGCGCCCGTCGGGCACCGGACCGCAACGGGAACGCCGCCGGCGCGACCTGATGCCGCGCCGCTGACCGGGCGTTCCTCGCCAGCTGCAAGGTAGCACGGCAGCGGAGGAAATCGAGGGGCTCCACACCGCAGAGACCGCCGACGGAGGCCGGTTGAACCCTTGGGTTCAGGTGGGCTCCCCCCAGAGGATTTGGGTGCGGGCCGGCGCAGCGGACTGCGCCTCCCGCTCCCGCCTGTCTCACAGGGTCGGAACCCGAGGAATGGTCATCGGTTCAACTTTGTGGCCCGCGTGCAGAGCGCGAACCGCAGAGTGGAGCCCCTCGAGGGCGAACAGAGTAGCCCGCGGCGGCGCCGAAACCAGGGGCGAAGCGGCCGCCAGGCAGCCTGTCGAAGCTCCGAGCCTGAGAGAGAAACCTCTCGAAGGCCCTGTGCGGCCGCGAAGGCGGCCGCCAATCGGCAATCTGAGAGGCCGTATAATGGACTCTTCTCGGCCTCTCAGCCGGCGTGGTGCTGCTCTTCGAGCCAGCGTTCGACCTCGATCGCCGCCATGCAGCCGGTGCCGGCGGCGGTGATCGCCTGCCGGTAGTAGCTGTCCTGGCAATCGCCGGCGGCGAACACGCCCGGCACGTTGGTCGCGGTCTTGCCCGGCACCGTCTGGATGTAGCCCTTGTCGTTCATGTCGAGCACGCCGCGGAACAGTTCGGTGTTCGGCTGGTGGCCGATCGCCAGGAACAGGCCGTCGCAGTCGACGTTCTTCTTCTCGCCGGTCAGCGTGTGGGTCAGTTCGAGGCCGGTGACCTTGCCCTTCTGCACGTCGAACACGTCGGTGACGTTCTGGTGCCAGAGCACCTCGATCTTCGGGTTCGACAGGGCGCGCTGGGCCATGATCTTC
>NZ_JANJUE010000351.1 GCF_024710765.1 Pseudoxanthomonas sp. | reverse complement strand
CGCCGGGTTTTTTATGAGCCTCATTGCGAGGTCCGCAGCGTTCGTAATCGGCGCTCCACCCACGAATCAATCGGCGCGTCGGATCGCTATTCTGGCGGTCAATCGGCCGGGGAATCGGACCACGGATCAGCCAGCGACGGGCGTGCGCCTTTGGTATCCACGCAGTGGGTATCCAAGGAATCCGCACACGGAATCTCGATTTATCCGCACACGCTGAGGCCCTCGGCCTCGCCCGCGTTGCTGATCGCCAAGGGCAGCCACAACTCGCTCATGACCATCTAGTCCGATACATCTCGATCGGTTGGTCCGGCGACATGGTGAGGCCACCGGCGGGACTTCGACACAGCAGCCATTGGTCGTCGTGACGGCTCTACGGCAGCTAACAAAGTGAAGCAGTCACCCAGAGCGGCATCTGACAGGCACCCGCTCGGCCGTTGCTGTCTTGGAAAGACCTCGCTGGAAAATTTGAGACCCTTCGGGGCGCCAACGATAGAACCGGCAGCAGGACATTCCAGGGCCGATCGCGGAAGGGGATAGGTTATCCTTGCAATCTGCTAGCGTTTTTCACACAGGAGCTCCGCCGTGGCAGTGAGTAAGACCGAGGTGGTCAGCGCCCGAGTCCCGCCCGATGTCAAAGCAGCGCTTTCGGCGGCCGCGGAGGTCGAGAGGCGCAGTGTTGCGTCTATGTTGGAGGTCATGGTGCTCAGCTACTGTCGTGATCACGGCATCGTTACGCCGCCGGGCACGTCCACCGGACCGCGCCATCCCTCGGCATCTCGCAAGTAACGCCAGCCTCCGAGAAAGACTATTGATGCTCGGCGAAATGCCATCGAATTTCGGACATCTCAAGGCGCACGACCAGCAATTGGTGCGCCTAGGGATGCTCGCTGAGCGCTATTTTTCTAATGACCCGAACACTTGCCTCCTGAAGCTTCGCCAATTGGCGGAGCTGCTCGCGCAGCTCGCAGCGTCGAACGTGGGAATCTATACGTCGCCTGACGAGAAGCAGGTCGACCTGCTCCGGAGATTGCAGGACAACGGAATCGTTCCACGCGAAGTTGGGACCTTGTTCGCCGAGGTGCGCAAGGCAGGTAACGACGCGAACCATTGCTTGAGTGGCGACCATCGCACGGCGTTGCTGGGCCTCCGGCTTACCTGGCAACTCGGCGTGTGGTTCCATCGGACCTTCAAGGATCCGGCCTTCAAGTCAGGCCCGTTCCAACTGCCAGCGCCTCCGGCAAACGAGAGTGCAGAACTGAAAACCGAGCTCGATGCACTTCGCGCCGAGCTGAGCCAGTATCGCGCCGCGCAGCAAGATGCGGCTCAGGCGTTCGATCAGGTGCAAGTCCAGATCCGACAAGCCGAGGACGACAACGCTGTCTGGGAGACCATGGCTGCCGAGGCCGAAGCGGCAAAGGCCGAATTGCTCCAGCGGCTAGAGGTACTCCAGGCCCAAGCTGCAGCCGCGCAGCCCCAAGTCATTGCCAAGTTCGTGGCGGCAGCAGATTCGGCGGCCGCTGTCATCCAGATCAGCGAAAGCGACACTCGCAGGCTCATCGACCAACAGCTTGCCCTCGCAGGCTGGACGGTCGATTCGGCTCGCATCACATTTGCCAGGGGGGTGCGTCCCCAACGCGGTCAGAACCTCGCCATCGCCGAA
>NZ_JANJUE010000337.1 GCF_024710765.1 Pseudoxanthomonas sp. | reverse complement strand
GGACCAGCAATTTCCTCGTCAATTCCGAGTTCGACCCCGAAACCCTTACAATCAGCTCGACCAGTTACTGGCGCGGCATCGGCGATGCCAGCTCGGCCGGAGCCTGGGTGTTCGCGGACGGCGAGTTCACGCTGGTCCGCTACGATATCGACGCCAGCTATGACGGCGAGGTGAACCCGAAAACCGTGATCGACTACCGAGGCTAGGAGAAGGAAATGGCCGAGCAGAAGACCAAGCCGCATACGGGCGATGTCGGCGCATTCCTGGCGCAGGTCGATGACGACCGGAAGCGTGCCGACGCGCACGCGCTGGTGGAGCTCATGAGTGAGGTCACCGGCGAACCGCCTGTCCTCTGGGGCACCATGGTCGGCTTCGGCCACTACCACTACAAATATCCCACCGGCCACGAGGGTGACTCGTTCCTTGTCGGCTTTTCGCCGCGCAAGGCCGAGTTCAGCATCTATCTGATGGGCACATATTTCCCCGAGGAGAATGCAAGGCGTGAGGCGCTGCTTGCCAAACTGGGAAAGCACCGGATGGGCAAGGCCTGTCTCTATGTGAAGCGGCTGAGCGACATCGACCTGGGCGTGCTGCGAGAGCTGGCCGAAATCTCGGTCAAGCGGCTACGCGATACCTATCCTGCCGGCCCGCAAGCATAAAAAAGGCCGCCACAGCATCTCTGCCGGGCGGCCTCTTGGGGAAATGACCCACCGCGCTGTTGAGGGCTTGGGGGACATGCGGCAAACCACTTCCCGCTCATCGGTTGCATGGGTCGTTTGCGTCTCCGATGAACTGAGTGAGAAGATGGTGGGCAATTGCGGCGAGAAAAGAGCGGCTCACCGAAGTGTGAAAGTTGCGGGGGCTCGCGCGGCCGCGTTGAGAAGCCGTCACACGGGTCCTATATTGCCCGGCATTGATAGAGACGATTCCATATAGCTGCCCGATCCGCGGGATGGCACCAGAGGACCCATATGACCACACTCAGCCCGCCGCGCCTTGAAACCCAGTCGTTCACCGACCCGGAAGCAGCGTGGGCCCATATCGCCCAGATCTACCATCGCAACTGCGATTTCATCCGCTCACACCTTGAGGCCCTGAGCCGGGGCGAGGTACCTGCCGGACGGGTCCGCGCCTTCTATCCGCAGGTGGAAGTGCGCTCGACCAGCTATTCCAAGCATGAGAGCACCCTGCCCTATGGGTATTTGCATACGCCTGGCCTCTATCGCACCACGGTGACGGCGCCGGACCTGTTCAAGGGGTACCTGCAGGAGCAGTTCGCGGTCATTCT
>NZ_JANJUE010000116.1 GCF_024710765.1 Pseudoxanthomonas sp. | reverse complement strand
GCCGCGACCTCGATCTGGCCGGGCTGGCCGCGCACGGCGTGGATGCGCGGGTCGAACGGCGCATCCGAACCGCAGGCGGCGTCCACGCTCAACGCGCCGGCCAGCACCGCCGCCGAATAGACCTGCTCGGCGGCGAACAGGGCGCGCAGGGCAATGCCGGTGGAGACCTGGGTGCCATTGAGCAGGGCCAGGCCCTCCTTGGCGGCGAGCTTGATCGGGGTGATGCCGGCCGCGCGCAGGGCTTCACCCGCGTCGCGCAGCTCGCCATCGACGCGGACCTGGCCTTCGCCCATCGCGGCCAGGCTCAGGTGCGACAGCGGCGCCAGATCGCCGGAAGCACCGACCGAACCCTGCGAGGGAATGCACGGCCAGATCCGCGCGTTGTACATCGCGATCAGTGCCTGCAGGGTCTGTTCGCGCACGCCGGAGAAGCCGCGCGCCAGCGAGGCAATCTTGAGCGCCAGGATCAGGCGGACGGTGTCGTCGTCCAGCAGCGGCCCCATGCCGACCGCGTGCGAGCGCACCAGGTTGGTCTGCAGTTGTTCCAACTGGTCCACCGGAATGTGCACCTTGGCGAGCTTGCCGAAACCGGTATTGATGCCGTAGGCGGGCGCACCGGCGGCGACGATCGACTGCACCGTTTCGGCGGAGGCGCGTACCGCCGGCAGGCAGGCGGGATCCAGCTGGATCGGCTCGAACGTGGTGGCGATGGCGCGGATCTGGGCCAGCGACAGCTGGCCGGGAACGAGGGTCAACATGGAGGTTTATCCGGTGATGGCAGGCAGGTGCAGGTGGTGTTCGCGGGCGCAGGCGAGGGCGTCCTTGTAGCCGGCGTCGGCATGGCGCATGACGCCCATCGCCGGGTCATTGAACAGGACGCGTGACAGGCGCTGGTCGGCGGCCTCGCTGCCGTCGCAGACGATGACCACGCCGGAGTGCTGCGAAAAGCCCATGCCGACGCCGCCGCCGTGGTGCAGGCTGACCCAGGTGGCGCCGCCACCGGTGGCCAGCAGCGCGTTCAGCAGCGGCCAGTCGGAGACCGCGTCGGAACCGTCGCGCATGCCTTCGGTTTCGCGGTTGGGGCTGGCGACCGAGCCGCAGTCCAGGTGATCGCGGCCAATCACGATCGGCGCCTTCAGTTCGCCGTTGCGGACCATCTCGTTGAATGCCAGCGCGGCGCGATGGCGCTCGCCCAGGCCGAGCCAGCAGATGCGCGCGGGCAGGCCCTGGAAGGCGATGCGCTCGCGCGCCTGATCCAGCCAGCGATGCAGGTGGACGTTGTCGGGGAACAGTTCCTTGATCTTGGCGTCGGTCTTGTAGATGTCTTCCGGATCCCCGCTCAGCGCCACCCAGCGGAAGGGACCCATGCCGCGGCAGAACAGCGGACGGATGCAGGCCGGCACGAAGCCCGGGAAATCGAAGGCGTTGGCGACGCCGCGATCCTTGGCGACCTGGCGGATGTTGTTGCCGTAGTCGATCGTGGGCACGCCCATGTGGTGGAAATCAAGCATCGCGCGCACGTGGGTCGCGCAGGAATCGGCGGCGGCGTCGGTCAGCGCGGCGCGTTCGGTGTCGCCGCCATTGCGCGCGGCGATCCACTGTTCGACCGTCCAGCCGGCGGGCAGGTAGCCGTTGATCAGGTCATGCGCCGAGGTCTGGTCGGTGACTGCGTCCGGCCGGGCGACGCCCTGGCGGGCCAGTTCGACGAACTTCGGCAGCAGCTCCGCGGCGTTGCCGAGCAGGCCGACCGAGACCGGGCGATCGGTGGTGCGGATGATCTCCAGCGCCTCGTCGATGCTCCTGGCCTTGAAGTCGACGTAGCGGGTGCGCATGCGGAAGTCGATACGCGATTCCTGGCATTCGATGACGATGCTGCTGGCCCCGGCCAGCGTCGCCGCCAGCGCCTGCGCGCCGCCCATGCCGCCGAGGCCGGCGGTCAGGATCCACTTGCCGGACCAGTCGCCGTCGTAATGCTGGCGGCCGAGTTCGACGAAGGTTTCGTAGGTGCCCTGGACGATGCCCTGGCTGCCGATGTAGATCCAGCTGCCGGCGGTCATCTGGCCGTACATCATCAGGCCCTTTTTCTCGAGCTCGTTGAAGTGGTCCCAGGTGGCCCAGTGCGGGACCAGTTTGGAATTGGCGAGCAGCACGCGCGGCGCGTCGGCGTGGGTGCGGAACACGCCGACCCGCTTGCCGGAATGGATAAGCAGGGTTTAGTCGTCGCCGAGCGTGCGCAGGGTCTCGAGGATCTTGTCGAAGCAGGCCCAGTTGCGCGCGGCGCGGCCGATGCCGCCGTACACCACCAACTCCTCGGGACGTTCGGCCACGTCCGGATCCAGGTTGTTCTGCAGCATGCGATAGGCGGCTTCGGTCAGCCAGCTGCGGCAGTGCAGGTCGGTGCCGCGCGGCGCGCGGACGGGACGGGCACCGGCGGTGCGCGAGGGCTCGATGGCGGTCATGGTTATCCTCCTGGAGTGATGGTGCCGCCGACCTGGAAGGTGCCGACGAACCGGTAACGTGAAGCGGGGTAGGTGAGGCGGACCCAGGTGACGACCTGGCCACGCGACCAGGTGCGCCGGGTCAGCACCAGCACGGGATCGCCGTCGGCGATCTCCAGTTGCGCGGCGAGCCGCTTGTTGGCGGTCTCGGCCTCGATGACGTGTTCGGTGCGCTCCAGTGGCGCGACCCGCATCAGGTACTGGTGCGGAATCTCGGTTTGGAAGTCGATGCCCAGGTAATCCGGCGCGCTGGCCGGATTGACGAAGCGATCCTCCAGCTGCAGCGGTTTGCCGTTGGCCTTGTGCAGCAGGCGCGAATGGAACAGCTCGGCGCCGGATTCCAGGCCGAACTGGCTGGTGACGTTGGGGCGGGCCACCACCGTTTCGCCGATCAGTACCTGCACGCTGTGGATCTGCCCGCGCGCGACGATTTCCTCGCGGATGCTGCGCACTTCGAACATGGCCGATTCGGCCTTGGGGCCGGCGACGAAGGTGCCGACGCCCTGCACGCGGGTGAGCACGCCGGAGTCGCTGAGTTCGCGCAACGCCCGGTTGACGGTCATCCGCGAAACGCCGAACTTCACCACCAGATCGTTCTCGCTGGGCACGCGGCTCAACGGCGGCCAATCGCCATTGGTGATGTGGCGGAGGATGTACTGCTTCAGCTTGAGGTAGTGCGGCTTGGGCGTCTCCATGGAAAAAGCATGTCATGTCTATACAACTGGTGCCACAAATTTCGATGCGGCAATGCACAAACGGTTGACACCCGATTTCGCGAAGTGATATGTCTCTCGTATAGACAACCTGGTGCCCTCTTTTCCGATGTCGATTCGCCTGCTCCTGCGGCTGGTCCTGATTACCGTCCTTTGCCTGGACGGTGCGGCCAGCGCGTGGGCGGCGACCCGGATGGCGGTCGATGATCTGGCCGCGCTCGGCGAGGGTGAAAGGGAAGGCGGGCGTCATGGCCAGCATGACGAACAGGCCCGACCGGATCGCGGCGCGCCAGCCTGCATGGCCGATTCCGGCTGGCTGAACGGCGATCCGACGAACGGCAATCACCACGATGACTGCGATTGCGGCAGCGCGACCACCTGCGCGTGCAGTTGCGTGCTCACCTTCTATCCGGGACGCACGGCGCCGCTGTTCGCCGCCCAGCACGTCCTCGACGTGCCCTATCTGAGTCCCCCGCTGTTGCCGGAGGTGCGCAGCGGCGTTTCCCGCGTCTTCCGACCTCCGATCGGCTGAGCTTGTCACGGCCGCGCTCGCGGCCCGTTCGTCCTGCCGGACATTTGCCGGGGGACACCATCCGAACAGACAAGCACCCGACACGGGGAGAGAGCCCATGTTTTTCAAACCCAATCCGCTGGCCGCAGCCGTCGGCGCACTGCTGTGCGCGGGCTTCGCCCACACCCTGCACGCGCAGGACAACACCGCCACCTCCGAGCAGGAACAGGCCACCACGCTGGACACCGTCCAGGTCACCGGCAGCCATATCAAGCGCCTGCAGATTTCCGGCGTCGGTCCGGTGAGCGTGGTCGATGCCGAGGCCATCGAGCGCTCCGGCGCGACCTCGGTGGAAACGCTGCTGCAACGCCTGCCGGCCTCCGCCGGTTTCGCCGGCAGCCAGACCAATGCCTACTGGGCCGAGAACGGCTATGGCACCACCCAGGTCAACCTGCGCGGCCTGGGCATCAACCGTACCCTGGTGCTGCTCAACGGCCGCCGCGTGGTCAATGGCGGCACCGGCGCCAACAGTTCGGTCGACCTCAACATGATCCCGGTGGCGCTGATCGAGCGCATCGAAGTACTGAAGGACGGCGCATCGGCCATCTATGGCGCCGACGCCGTGGCCGGCGTGGTCAACATCATCACCAAGAAAAACTTCGAGGGCGCCGAACTGGCGATGCGCTACGGCCAGACCTTCGAAAGCGACGGCGAAGACGGATCCTTCGATCTGGTCTGGGGTACCACCAGCGATCGCGGTTCGCTGATGGCCGGCCTGAGCTATTCGGAAAGCGGCAGCGTCAACATGGCCACGCGCGCACCCTGCGGTTTGGCGGTGGACGAGGACACCGGCGGCCTGGTCTGTTCGGGCAGTTCCACCACCATCGGCGGCCGCGCGTTGCTGGCCGACGGCAGCCGCGTCAACTTCAATCAGGATCCGAACGGCGATGGCGACTTCTACGAGCCTTATTCGGCCGCCAAGCACAACTACAACGGCAATCCGACCCTCAACGCGGTCAATCCGATCAAGCGCCTGAGCTTCAGCCTGTTCGGCGATACCCAGCTCAGCGACACCACGCGCCTGTTCACCGAATTGATGTACACCAACCGGCAGTCGCACCAGTTGGCGACCCCCGGCGGCCTGGGCGTGTACCGCCCGATCAACATCGCCGCCGACCACCCGACCAATCCGACCGGCCAGGATCTGCTGTTGCAGCGCCGCCGCCTGGAGGAAGCGGGCACCCGCCGGTTCTTCCAGGACACCAATACCTTCCGCGCCGTGGTCGGACTGGAAGGGCAACTGGGCATGAACTGGGATTGGTCGGCCGCGCTGAACTGGGGCCGCAACACGGGCCTGGACGGTTCCACCAAGGTCGCCAACCTGGACCGCGTGGACCAGACCCTCAATACCGCGATCTGCAGCAACGCGCCAGGCGCGGCGATTCCCTGCGCCGACTACCTGGGGTATGGCGACGTCACCCAGGAAGTGCTGGACTACATCCTGTTTACCACCCGCGATCACGGCGGCAACGAGCAGAAGAGCTTCACCGCCAACATCAGCGGCCAGCTGTTCGAGATGCCGGCGGGCTGGGTGGGCTTCGCCTCCGGCGTCGAGGTCCGCAAGGAGCGCGGCTGGCGCGATCCGGATCCGCTGACGGTGATGGGCATCGCCAACACCAACCAGCAGGACCCGATTGCCGGCGAGTACACCGCCAAGGAAGCCTTCGTCGAATTCGCCGTGCCGCTGTTGATGGACAGCGCCATCGCGGACTCGTTGATCCTCAACGCCGCGGTCCGCTATTCGGACTACGACCTGTTCGGCGAGGACATCAACTACAAGGTCGGCCTGGACTGGCAGGTGATGCCGTCGCTGAAGATCCGCGCCAACTACGCGACCGCCTTCCGCATCCCGAACATCCCCGAACTGTTCGGCGGCGTCGCCGAGGGCAACCTGACCACGACCGATCCCTGCAGCGGCTGGAGCACCAGCACCACCATCGATCCGACCGTGCGCCAGAACTGCCAGGCCTACGGCGTGCCGGCCGGCTACGTGCAGCCGGGCAACACCATCCTGACCACCTCCGGCGGCAACCCGGATCTGGAACCGGAGGATGCCAAGTCGCTGACCGTCGGCGCGGTATGGACACCGGGTTTCCTGCCCGGCCTGACCCTGACCGTGGACTACTTCAACATCCGCATCGACAACGCGATCCAGCGCATCGACGGATCGACCAAGCTGTCCATCTGCTACACCACCCCGGGCCTGGCGCATCCGTTCTGCGGCAGCGAGAACTTCACCCGCAACCCGATCACCGGCGAAGTGGATTTCCTGTCCTCGCAGCCGGTCAACGCGGCCAACGAGCGGATCTCCGGCATCGACCTGGGCGGCCTGTACGAGTTCGAGGCGATGGGTTTCGACTCGACCTTCAGCATGGACGTGTCCTACCTGGACACGTACGACGTGCGGCCGTTCCCGGGCGCCGACCTGATCGAGTACGCCGGCAAGATCACCGGCGGACGCGGCAGCTACGCGCACTGGCGGGCATTCACGTCGCTGACCGCCAAGCGCGATGCCTGGTCGGGTTCCTACAGCGTCCAGTACATCGGCAAGACGGACGACATCACCGCGACCCGGGGATTCACCGGTGATCATGCGCCGAGCCTGACCTACCACAACGTGCAGGTGAAGTTCGCACCGGTGGGCCAGTCGTTCGACGTCTCGTTCGGCATCGACAACCTGTGGGACAAGAAGGCGCCGTTCATCCAGAGCTACACGGATGGCAATACCGACACGATGACCTACGACCTGCTGGGCCGGCGCTGGTACGCGCGCTTCGGCTACCGCTGGTGAACCGTGACCCGTCCGCCGGCTTGCCGGCGGACGGGAAGATCGCGGCCACGCCGCAACCAACAGGAACCCACGAATGAAACCCGCTTTCTGGGCGCGACGCGCCCATAAATGGATCGGGCTGGTCGTCGGCGTGCAGGCGCTGCTGTGGATGATCAGCGGCGTCTACATGACCGTCGTGCCACTCGACATCATCCACGGCGACCACCTGGCGCACAGCCACAGCGAACCGCTGGCGGCCGCCGCGCCGCGGCTGGCGCAGGACGAACTGATGGCCCGCCATCCCGGCATCACCGCGCTGAAGATCAAGCGCCTGCTGGACAGGGAAGTCTATGAAATCCGCCAGGATGGCGGTGCCGCCATGATCGATACCGGCACCGGCGAGCGCATCACCCCGCTGGAACGCACCACCGTGGTCGCGCTGGCCAAGGCGGTCTACCAGGGCGAGGCCGAGGTGACCGGCGCCGAATGGATCACCCGCGCGCCGCGCGAAGTGCAGACCCGGCCGGTGCCGATGTGGGCGGTGCGATTCGACGACCGTGGCCAGACCACACTGTATTTCTCGCCCGACACCGGTGAACTGCTGGCGCGCCGGCACAGTCTGTGGCGCTGGTTCGATTTCCTGTGGATGTTCCACATCATGGATTACGAGAAGCGCACGGACGTCAACAACACCCTGCTGCGGGTGGCGACCGCGAGCGGATTGATCTTCGCGTTGAGCGGCGCCTGGCTGCTGTTCTACAGCTTCACCCGGAGGCGCAGCGCATGACGCCGTGGATGCGGAAGATTCACAAGTGGCTCGGCCTGATCATCGCCGTGCAGTTCGTGCTGTGGATGGCCAGCGGCCTGGTGATGGCATGGCTGGAGCACGACAAGGTGCAGGGGCACGAATTCCGCGCGCATGCCGCCGCGCCGCGCGCGTGGCCGGCGGATGTGCGGCCGGCCACGATCGCGCTGGCGGTGGTGGGCGACCAGGCGCAGACGGTCGCCAGTGGCTGGTTGCTGGAGCGGCCGGTGTACCAGGTATTCGATGGCACGGCGGTCCATCTGGTCGATGCGCGATCGGGAACACGCCTGGGCATCGACGCCGTGCTGGCCGGACAACTGGCGCGCGCTTCGTACACCGGGCCCGGCCGGGCGGCATCGGCGCGATTGCTGGAACGCACGCTGGAAGTGCGTGATCACCCGGGGCGGCTGTGGCGGGTGGATTTCGACGACGCCGAGGACACCACCGTGTACCTGGCCGCGGATACCGGCCAGGTGCTGGAGCACCGCAATCGCACCTGGCGGCTGTTCGATGTGTTCTGGATGCTGCACATCATGGACTACAGCGGGCGGATCGATTTCAACAACCCGCTGGTGGTGTCTGCCGGCATCGGCGGGCTGTGGATCGCGCTGACCGGTGTCTGGCTGCTGTTCGCCAGCTTCCACCTGAGCGAGTTCGTACCGCGCCGCTGGCGGGGCGGACACGAACTGGCGGTGCACGATCCGGACGGCACCTGCCTGCGCACGGTGACCGCCGCCGATGGCGACAATGTCTATCTGGCGCTCGCGCGCAACGGCCTGCAATTGCCATCCAACTGCGGCGGGGGACAGAGCTGCGGCCTGTGCGAGGTGCGTTTCCGCGGCACGCCGCCACCGGCGACCGCGGCCGATCGCGCGCACCTGCCGGAATCACGCCTGAAACTCGGTTATCGCCTGGCCTGCAACCTGCATGTCGACAAGGACACCCATGTCGAGGTCTCCGGCGGCAGCCGCCTGTGGACCGAACACGAAGCGGTGGTCGAGCGGGTGGAGCCGGTGACGCCGTTCCTGCGCGAAATCGTGTTGAAGGCGGACGGCGCGCTGGGGCCGGAATACCAGCCGGGCGCCTACCTGCAGGTGCATGTGCCGGACTACCGCCTGCGGCCACACGACCTGTCGCATCCGGAGCATCACCGCGATGACTGGCGTGCGCTGGAACTGCCCACCGACCTGGTCAACAAGGAAGCGGTGCGGCGTTCCTATTCGCTGTCGCTGCCGGTGGCGAACACGGATGGACGCCTGAGCCTGCTGGCGCGTTTCAATCCGGGGGCGCAGGGCAAGAAGCGGGTGCCGACCGGAAAGGGTTCGACGTACCTGTACTCGCTCAAGGCCGGCGACCGGGTGCGCTTCAGCGGACCGTTCGGCGACTTCGCCATCAAGCCGGGCAATCGCGAGAAGGTATTCATCGGCGGCGGCGCGGGCATGGCGCCGCTGCGCGCCATGATCCATGCCTGCCTGGACAGCGGCGCCAGCGAGCGCATGCACTTCTGGTATGGCGCCCGCAGCCTGCGGGACGCACCCTACATCGAAGAGATGGCGGCGCTGGCGAAACGGCACGGCAACTTCAGCTGGCACCTGGTGCTGTCGGATGAGGCGGCGTGCGGCGACGGGCTGTTGCGTGGTCTGGTGCACGAAGTCGCCGAGCACACGCTGTTGCGTGCGCATCCGGACCTGCATGCCTGCGACTTCTACCTGTGCGGTCCGCCGGCGATGCTGATGGCGACCCGCCAGTTGCTGAAGCGCCTGGGCGTGGACGAGGCGCGCATCGCCTACGACGATTTCAAGATCTAGGGTGACGCGTGAATCGGCCCCGGCGGACGCTGCATCCGCCGGGGCCGATGGTTTCAGGGATGGCGCGAGAAGGTTTCGCTGGAACCATTGTCCCCGACCAAAGCGACTTCGTAAGGCTGCGTGCGACCGTCCGGCATCTCCATGCCCGGGGAACCCATCGGCATGCCGGGCACCGCGATGCCACGCGCCCTGGGCCTGTCGGCGAGCAGGCGCTTGATGTCCTCGGCCGGCACATGGCCTTCGACGAAGTAGCCGTCCACCTCGGCCGTGTGGCAGGACATCATCGGCTCGGGCACGCCGAGGCGATCCTTCACGGTCATCATGTCTTCGGTGTCATGGACCTCGACCGGAAAGCCCGCGGCGCGGACGTGATCGACCCACGCGCCGCAGCAACCGCAACTGGCGCTCTTGTGCACGCGGATCAGCGGCAGCGTGGCGGGGGTCGAAGCGAGCGACGCAGCCGGGTTCGCAACCGCCTGGAGGGAGACCGGCGCCGACGCGGCGGCGGCCACGCGATCATTGGCCGATGCCGCACCGGGCGCGGCGCCACAGGCCACCAGCAACGCGCCGGAACCGGCGAGGAACAGGGTGGAGGCGGCGTGTTTGAACAGGGGATTCATCGTTGTGCTTCTCCGTGGGCCCGGCGGAATCCGAGGGATTCCGCCGGGCAGGGTTTTTACAGCATCGCCATGACGCTGGCGAATTCCTTGCGATCCAGCTTGCCGTCGCGATTCTTGTCGCCCATACCGAAATGCGGCAACAGCGGATGGCGCTCGGGCAATTCGGCCTTGCTGACGAAACCGTCGCGGTTCTTGTCGAGGCGGTCGAACGCCTGCTCGGTGTTGGCGTCGGTTTTCTTCGCCGCAGGCTGGGCGCCGTGTCCGGCATGGCTGCCATGATCCTGCGCGAAGGCGGGGGCGGCCAGCAGCGACAGGGCGAGCAGGGTGGCGGTACGGATGGTTTTCATCGAATCATTCTCCAATCGGGATGGGGCGACGGCGTTGCCGCCGCCGGGGAACCAGAACCAGGACATGCCGGCTCAAAACCAGAAGCGGACACCGGCGACGAAACGGGTGTCGGTGACATCACCACCTTCGCCACGGCGATAGTCGGCGGTGTCGCCGAACAGGCGCTCATGCACCACGCCCACGTAGGGCGCGAAGCGCCTCGTGATCTCGTAGCGCAGGCGCAGCCCTGCTTCCACCTTGTTGAGGCCGGTGCCTTCGCCGTACTCGGGGACATCCTTGGACGAGAAGCTGGCTTTGACCAGCGGTTGCAGGATCAGCCGGTTGGTCAGCAACAGCTCGTATTCCGCTTCCACGGTCGCCATGACCTGCCCGGATTCACCCAGGTAGGCGGTGGCGGAGACTTCGAATTTGTACGGTGCCAGGCCCTGCACGCCCAACGCCGCCCAGGTGCGCGAGTCGGCCGGGCGGAAATCCTGCTTCACGCCGACGACCACGTCCCACCATGGCGAGACGCTGCGTCCGTACAGCACTTCCAGTTCGGAGGATTCGGTGCGCGAACCTTCGCGCTCGCCCTCGCTGCGCAGCCAAAGCCGGTTGAGATCGCTGCCGAACCAGGCGCTGCCTTCCCAGGCCTGGCCGGTGCCGTGGTCGGCGTCCCAGGCTTCCAGCCGATTGATCATCACCAGTGACTGGAAGGTGGAGGCGTGCTCCATGGCATGCGGCTTGAGCGACGGGAACGCGGCGGCGCGATCCGCATCGCTGATCGGGGGGATCGGCTCGCGCGGTTCGGTGGGTGCCTGGCTCGCCGGACCGTGATCCATCTTCGAATGGTCCATTTGCGAATGGTCCATCGTGGAATGGTCCATCTTCGAATGATCCATCTGCGACGAATCCGACTGCGGATGGTCCATCTTCGAATGGTCAACCTCGGCGGGTTGCACCGGTGGGGTGGTCGGCTTCTGCTGCCCAGTCGCGGGCGCGGCGTGGGCACCGTGATCGTGCTGTTGGGCCTGGGCGTGGCCGGCGAGGGCGAGCGACAGTGCGGCGGCCAGCAGGCCAAGGGGGAAATGGATGCGCATGCTCATTCCTCCACCCGCACTTCCCGCATCATGCCGGCTTCCATGTGGTACAGCAGGTGGCAGTGGAACGCCCAGCGGCCCAGCGCGTCGGCGCGTACCCGATAGGTGCGGCGGGTGCCGGGCGGCATGTCGACGGTGTGCTTGCGCAGGTGGAAGTTGCCCTGATCGTCTTCCAGATCGCTCCACAGGCCATGCAGGTGGATCGGGTGCTGCATCATGGTGTCGTTGACCAGCACGATGCGCATGCGCTCGCCGTAGTTAAGCCGCAACGGTTCGGCGCCGGCGAAGGGAATGCCGTTGAACGACCAGGCGAACTTCTCCATGTGGCCGGTGAGATGCAGCTCGATCTCGCGGCCGGGATCGCGTCCGTCGGGATCATCGAACAGGCTCTTCATGTCGGCATAGGTCAGCACCTTGCGGCCGTTGTCGCGCAGGCCGATGCCGGGATCGTCCAGCTTCGGCGAAGTCGCCGCCGTCTGCATGTCGATCAGCGGATTGCCGGCCTCGCTGGGCGCGTGCACGGGTGCCTTGCCACCGGTGCTGCCGTGGCCAGCGTGGCCCATGCTCGCGCCGCAACCGCCCTCCATGCCCTTCTGCCCGGACATGCTCGCGCCGCAGCCGCCTTCCATGCCCTTCATGTCGTGGCCGCCGCCGCCCATGTCATGGCCCATGTCCGACATGGTCAGCAGCGGGCGCGGATCGCGCGCGGGGATCGGCGCTTCCAGGCCCTGGCGCACGGC
This sequence comes from Pseudoxanthomonas sp., assembly GCF_024710765.1. GTDB lineage: Bacteria > Pseudomonadota > Gammaproteobacteria > Xanthomonadales > Xanthomonadaceae > Pseudoxanthomonas_A. Next base: position 67,506 of record NZ_JANJUE010000116.1, on the reverse strand, counting down.
CAGCGTGCCGCGCGCGTAGCCGGTGCGGCCCATGTCCTGGGCGAAGATGGTGAAGGCATCCTGGCCGCTGGGTTCGACCAGCACGTCGAAGGTCTCGGCCACGGCGATGCGGAACTCATCGACGGTGACCGGATGGATGTACAGGCCGTCGGCGGCGACCACGGTCATCTTCAGGCCGGGAATGCGCACGTCGAAGTAGGTCATCGCCGAGCCGTTGATGAAGCGCAGCAACACCTTCTCGCCGGAACGGAACAGGCCGGTCCAGTTGCCGGCCGGCGCATTGCCATTCATCAGATAGGTGTAGGTGTGCGCGTTGATGTCGGAGATGTCCGACGGCGTCATCCGCATGCGGCCCCACATGCCGCGATCGGACAGCGTCGCCGACCAACCGTCGCGACGGACGTCGCGGGCGAAGTCGCCGACCGTGCGCTGGTAGGTGTTGTCGTGCATCGGCATTTTCTTCATGCGCCGGTACAGTGCGGCCGGATCCAGATCCGTCCAGTCCGACAGCAGCACGACGTGCTCGCGATCGGCGCGGTAGGGCGGCGGCTCGGCCGGATCGATCACCAGCGCGCCGTACAGGCCGGCCTGTTCCTGGAACAGGGAGTGGCTGTGGTACCAGTAGGTGCCCGACTGTTTGAGCTGGAAGCGGTACTGGTAGGTTTCGCCGGGGGCGATGCCGTCGAAACTCAGGCCGGGCACGCCGTCCATGTTGGCCGGCAGCAGGATGCCGTGCCAATGGATCGAGCTGTGCGCATCGGGCAGGCGGTTGGCCACGCGCAGGGTGACGGTATCGCCCTCGCGCCAGCGCAGGATCGGTGCCGGCAGGCTGCCGTTGACGGTGATGGCCGGGCGGGTGCGGCCGGTGAAGTTGACCGGCGAGCTGCCGATGGCCAGATCGAAATCGGTGCCGCTCAGCACCGGGGCCTGGTACATCGCTTGGGCGGTACCCGCCCACGCGGGCAGGCGGGCGAGGCCGAAACCGGCGGCCACGCCGCCGACGGCCAGGCCAGTGACGAAGCGGCGCCGTGAAAGCTGGAATCCGGAACCGGATCCCGCGCCGAAAGAATCGGAAGACATGCAAACTCCTGAAGATATTCAGAGGCAGCCCGGGGTCGGGACTGCGGGAAAGACGCGCGGCGCGACGGAAGGTCGCGGCGGCGCGGAATATCCGCGGCCGTGGGGCCGGACTCAGGCGATGGGAGGTCGTTGCGGAGAGGGCAGCGGCGGCGCGGGATGGCCGGCGGGGAGGTGACCGGCGAGATCGGCGTGGGCGCGCGGCCCGTTACCGGCCCAGACGGACGGCACCGTGGCGGGCGCCTGCTGGGCGCAGAAACCGTCGCAGTGGCCGGCGGCGCAGCAATCGGGCTGGCAATGGCCGTTGGCGTGCAGGGGGGCGGGGGAAAGGTCTGTCCCGGCCCCGTCGTGGCAGGGGGCGGACGTGGCCGGTTGGGGCTGGGCGGCCGCGGCGCAGTCCCCGTCGTCCATGGCATGTCCGTGATGCGGCAGGCTGGCCTGGGCCAGGTGCATCTGCAACGCGGCCACGGCGTTGCCCGTCCCCGAGACCAGCAGGGTGACGCTCAACAGGATCCGCAGCAGCAGCGAAGGAAGGGACATGGCTGCCGGTACTTTAACCGGGCGGCCGGTGAATGTGCAGCGGCGGCCCGTGCCGTACACGGTGGAATAAGCATTGGAGGCGGGTCCAGCCCGGCTGCGAAGCGTTGGCGGTGCCTGTTAAAGTGAACGGGTGTTTTTCCGAGCGCCCGTGGAGTACGCCCCGGTATGGATCCGGCATCTTTCCAAACGCCTTGCGATGCCACAGAATCCACCCGCTTGAATCGATCCAAATCAGGGCTAATGCGTGAACGTTGCGGTACCGTACCCGGCCAATCCTGAAGTGCCGCAGATGACTCCATCCCCGCAAGCGCCGCCCGGCCGGGAACTGATCGTCGCCGATGTCGGCGGCACGTTTGCCCGTGTGGCCCGGGTAGTGGTGGCGGCAGGCCGCGCACCGCAGATCCTTGCCTACCAGAAGTACGCCTGCGCGGATCATCCGGATCTGGCGTCTATCCTGAGCACGTTCGCCCGCGACGAGCATGCCGGCACCGAGGCCGCGGTGGTGGCGATCGCCGGATTGCTGGATGGCGACACCCTGGTCAACGCCAACCTGCCGTGGCCGGTCTCGCTGGAGCGTACCCGGCAGGCGTCCGGGCTCGGCTCGCTGGCGCTGATCAACGATTTCGAGGCGGTCGCCTACGCGGTTCCCTACCTGCATGCCGACGGCCTGTCGCCGTTGAGCGGGGATCATCCGCATACCTTCCACTGGCCGGCGCTGGTGCTGGGTCCCGGTACCGGGCTGGGCGCGGCGCTGCGCTTCGAGGGCGGCACCCGGCCGGTGCTGGCCAGCGAATTCGGCCATGCGGCGCTGGCGCCCGGCAACGCGCTGGAAATGGAAGTGCTGGGCCTGCTGATGAAGCGCTGGCCGCACGTGGACAACGAACGCGTGCTGTCCGGCAGCGGGCTGATGAACCTGTACCCGTGCCTGTGCGAAATCCGCGGCGCGACGCCGCGCTGGCAGACCCCCGAACAACTGATCGCTGCCGCGCAGGCGGGCGACGATGCGCTGGCGGTGGAAACCCTGGAGGTGTTCTGCGGCTGGCTCGGCAGCCTGACCGGCGATCTGGCGATCGCCTTCGGCGCCAGGGCGGTGTACCTGGCCGGCGGAATCTCCGGTCACATCGAACAGTTCCTGCGCAAGGGCGCGTTCCGCGAGCGCTATCTCAATAAGGGCGTGCTCGGCCATGTGCTGCGGCATGTTCCGGTCTGGCGCGTGGACCACGGCCAGCTCGGCGTGATGGGCGCCGCGGCCTGGTATGCCTCGCATCATCTGGATTGATTGACCGACACCACGGCGCCATCTTGCGCCGCATCCCGAGGAGGTTCCGATGACTGATCGCAGGCAGTTCCTGCAGGCCGGCCTGCTGGCCGCCGGTGCCCTGTCGCTGCCCGCCGTGCGCGCTCGCGCCGCGGGCGCCACCGGCGCGCGCGTGGTGTCCACCTGGGATTTCGGCGTGCCGGCCAACCAGGCCGCATGGCCGGTGCTGGCCCGTGGCGGCAACGCGCTGGATGCGGTGGAAACGGGCGCCCGCTGGGCCGAAAGCGAGCTATGCAATCCGACCGTGGGCCACTGCGGCAACCCGGATCGCGACGGCGTGCTGACCCTGGACGCGAGCATCATGGATGGCGACGGCCGCTGCGGTTCCGTCGCCGCGCTCGAGGACATCCTGCATCCGATTTCGGTCGCGCGCCGGGTGATGGAAAAGACCCCGCACGTGATGCTGGTGGGCGAGGGCGCCCAGCAGTTCGCGGTGGCGGAAGGCTTCGAGAAAAAGCGCCTGCTCACGCCGCAGGCCGAGAAGGCCTGGCGCGAGTGGCTGAAGACCGCCGACTACAAGCCGGAGATCAACGCCGAGCGACGCGGCCAGCCGGGCAACAAGGACAACCACGACACCATCGGCATGCTCGCCATCGATGCGCAGGGCCGCCTGGCCGGCGCCTGCACCACCAGCGGCATGGCCTGGAAAATGCACGGGCGGGTCGGCGACAGCCCGATCATCGGCGCCGGCCTGTACGTCGACAACGACGTCGGCGCCGCCACCGCCTCGGGCGTGGGCGAGGAAATGATCCGCAACGCCGCCAGCTTCCTGGTGGTGGAACTGATGCGGCAGGGACGTTCGCCGATGGATGCCTGCCGCGAGGCCATCGACCGGGTGGTCCGCAAGCGCCCGGAAGCGAGCAGGAACCTGCAGGTGTGCTTCCTCGCGCTCAACAAGCACGGCGAGGTCGGCGCGTTCGCGTTGCATCGCGGTTTCGTCTACGCCGTCTGCGACGGCGGCCGGCAGGATGATCTGCGCGAGTCCGGCTCGGTCTACACCACCACCCAGTCATGAGCCCTTCCGCGCGCGGCACCGTGCTGGAGATCGCGGCCAACTCGCACCTGTCCGCGCTGGCGGCGCAGGCGGGCGGGGCCGATCGCATCGAACTGTGCGAGAACCTGGGCGAGGGCGGTACCACGCCGTCCTACGGCACCCTGGCGATGACCCGGGAACGCCTGTCGATTCCGATCTTCGTGCTGATCCGGCCGCGTGCCGGCGATTTCCTCTACGACACGCGCGAAGCCGAAGTGATGCTGCACGACATCGCCGCGTGCCGGCAGCTGGGTTGCGACGGCGTGGTCATCGGCGCGCTGGATTCCGCCGGAAACATCGATCTGCCGCTGTGCCGTGAACTGGTGGCGGCGGCGTCCGGCATGCAGGTGACCTTCCACCGCGCCTTCGACGCGGTCCGCGACTCCGTGCAGGCGCTGGAGGACATCGCGGCGCTCGGCTGCCACCGGGTGCTGACCTCCGGCGGACAGGCCGACGCAGTGCGGGGTGCGACCGCCATTTCCGGATACGTCCGCCAGGCGGCGGGCCGCCTGGCCATCCTGGCCGGCGCGGGCCTCACGCCCGCCAATGTCGCCGGCCTCATCGCGGCCACCGGCGTCGCCGAAGTGCACGCGTCGGCGAAGGCGCGGCGCGCGTCGGCGATGGCGTTCCGCAATCCGGCGCTGACCGGACTGGAATACGACCGCCAGGAGACCGATCCGGCGATCGTGGCGGCATTCCGCGAGGCGCTCGCGACCGCCTGAGCCACGCCCGGCCGGGCGGCGCCGGAAGGTGCGCGGCAGACCGCGGCGGGGAGCCACCGGATGCTTTTCGCGCAGTTCCTTCATGCGCCCGTCATCAAGCTGTGGCAGCCCCTCGTTCTGGGGTCTTGCAACGCGTTGATTCCAAAGATTTATTTCGATTCAAAAATCGCCTCCCGCGCGATTGCTGCGGTGCGGAATGCGGCTTGCGTTCACCCATGTTTAATTTGGATCGATCCAGAGAGAGGCATTCGAGTCATTGGAACGATTCAAGTGCAGGGTTAGATCGAGAGAAATTTCTGGACGCCGCCGTACCGCAAGTCAAAAAAACCACACCAACACATCACCCCGAGTACTTCGCAAAATGGCTCAGTCCCCGCGTTATCGTCGCAACGTCCTAAGCAGCGCGTTGTTGCTGGCGATGCTCCCCACGCTGTCCGTGGCCGCCCAGGAGGCCACCTCCGAATCCACCAAGGAACTCGACACCGTCACCGTCACCGGCTCGCGCATCAAGCGCGCCCAGGTGGAAGGTCCGGCGCCGGTCCAGGTCATCTCCGCCGACCAGATCAAGAAGGAAGGCTTCACCACCGTCTACGACATGCTGAGCACGCTCAATGAAGCGATCGGCACGGTCGAGGCGGACGTGCAGTGGGGTTCGCATACGCCGAATGCCAGCCCGCTGAACCTGCGCAACATGGGCCCGGGCCGCAGCCTGCTGCTGGTCAACGGCCGTCGCGTGGCCGACTACCCGCTGCCCTACGGCGGCCAAAGCAATTTCGCCAACTACAGCAACATTCCGGCCGCCGCCGTCGAGCGCGTGGAAGTGCTGACCGGCGGCGCGTCGGCCATCTACGGTTCCGACGCGGTGGCCGGCGTGGTCAACATCATCCTGAAGAAGAATTACGAGGGCGACGAGTTCCGCATCCGTGGCGGTTCCTCCACCGAGGGCGGCCGGGATACCTGGGACATCTCCTGGGCCGGCGGCAAGGTCGGCCAGAACTGGAGCGTGACGTACGCGGCGCAGTACACCGAGCGTGATCCGCTGTTCGGTCGCGATCGTCCGGGCATGGACGACTCCGACGATGCCCCCTACGGCTCCTGGAATCCGGAACAGCGCAAGGTCGGCTTCCGCCCGTTCAGCGGCCTGGCCCTGATTGACGCCAATACCGGCATGCGGCTCGCACCGCCGGCCGGCACCTGCGAGAAGTTCGGCGGCGAGTTCTATCTGGCCGACCGCCTCACCTACAACCGCAACAGCGACACCATCACCAACACCGGGCAACTGTGCGGCCTGAGCTCGGACTTCGGAAACTGGCTGATCCGCGGCGGCAGCAAGGACCTGTCCGGCTACCTCTACGGCACCTGGGACTTCGAGAACGGCATGCAGGCGTGGGCCAACGTGTCGGTGTTCAGTTCGGAGGCCGAGTGGGGCACCTCGCCTCCGGGCGTGCAGTTCCCGGCGGGCCTGGATGCGCCGGCGTTCTACGATGTCGGCAGTGGCATGTCGCTGATCGGCGTGCGCAACTTCACGGCGCAGGAAGTGGGCGGTGACGCGAATCTGCGCAACCACAACCAGGAACGCTCGTGGGACATCAGCGCCGGGCTGCGCGGAACGGTCGGCCGGTTCGACTGGGATGCTTCGCTGGGCCGCTCGTACTACTCGGTGCGCGAGAGCATCTCCACGGTGGACTGGGACATGGTCAATGCCTATTTCCTGGGACCGCAGGTCGGCGTGGTCGACGGATTGCCGGCCTACAACCTCAATCGTGATCGCTACTGGAATCCGGTCACCCCGGAACAGTACCGCCAGTTCGGCACCCATTCGATCAACCAGTCGGCGTCCTGGGTCAACCAGGCGGCCTTCACCATCAGCGGTGATCTGTTCGAGGGTTGGGCCGGCCCCATCGGTTTCGCGGCGGTGGCGGAAGTCGCCCAGCAGGGCTACAAGCTGAATCCTGATCCGCGTGGCAACCTGGACTACGACGTGCAGAACATCGATCGCGGCGGTGGCGAACGCACCCGCTATTCGACCGGTGTCGAGTTCAGTGTTCCCCTGCTGAACACGCTGACCGCGACCTTGGCCGCGCGCTATGACCGCTACGGCGACTACAAGTCGTACTCGGATGCCTCGACCAACATCGGTACCCAGAGCGAAACCACCTGGAACGCCGGCCTGCAGTGGCGTCCGCTGAGCAACCTGCTGGTTCGTGGCAGCTATGCGACCAGCTTCCGCGCGCCGGACATGCACTACCTGCTGGCCGAGCACAGCTCCGCCCAGGTGCGCACGCTGGATCCGTTCCGCTGCATCGACAGTGGCGATTACCTGACCAACAACTGCACGTCGGAGAATACCGACGTCACCTATCCGTTCAACATCAACCGCCAGGGCGCATCGGATCTGAAGTCGGAGCTGGGCAAGTCGTGGACCGCCGGCTTCGTCTGGGACATCCTCGACAACCTGTCGCTGACCGCCGACTACTGGGCGATCAAGCTGGAAGACGAAATCCGCGATATCGGCGAGGACATCGTGCTGCGCGACGAGGCGGGCTGCCGTACCGGCCTGACCACCACGCCGGGCCAGAGCTGGTCCAATCCGGGCGGGGCTGATTACTGCGCCTCGATCATCGACCGGGTCACCCGCGACGAAAACGGCTTCATCACCGATGTGCGCCGCGGCCCGATCAACATCGCGCAGCGTGAAGTGGAAGGCATCGACGTGTCGACCCGCTACCGTCTGTCGACCGAGCGCTGGGGCGATTTCCAGTTCGGGTTGAACTACACCAACCTGCAATCGATGAAGGAGCAGACCTACCGCACCGATCCGAACCCGGAGCGCCGCGACCGCGACGTCCGCAGCAAGATTCGCGGCAGCGTCAGCTGGGCCTACGGCAACTGGAATGCGACCGTATACGGCGATCGCATCGGCGCGGTGCCGGGCGTGCGCTATCACTGGGACACCAACGATCTCGGCAACTCCGGCGGCTGCATTCCGTTCGCCGATGGCGGCGTGCCCAGCGACAAGGCGGGTTGCGTGGACACGGATCCGAACAGCCCGACCTTCGGCCAGGCCACCAAGAAGTACTACGGCCGCGTCGGACCGGCGATCACCTGGAACTTCAACGTGGGCTACCGGATTACCCCGCGCGCGAAGATCAACGTGTACGTGACCAACGTGTTCAACAGCGCCGGCTGGAACCACAAGGACCCGTACAAGCTGGACTACGAGTTCTACAACAGCCGCCTGTTCAGCCCGGTGGGTCGCGAAGTGGCGATGGAGTACGTGTTCAACTTTGAGTAACCCCGGAATCTCTCCCGTCCTCCGGGACGGTCCGGGCAGTCGGCCCGGCTTCGGCCGGGCCATTTTTACCGCTCCAGCAAGTCGCAACACCCGTCATACAATCCGGCGGCATCGCTCCAGGCGGTGCCGTCCGGATCCAGGAAGCTCCAACCCGCGGCCGCGATGGCCGCAAGCACACAGGTAATCAGACCGCATGGCACCCACGTCCCGAGTACCGACTTCCCCGCGTCTTCGCACCGCCTCGCTGGCCTTCGCCGGCCTGCTGGCGTTGACGGTTCCCCTGGTCCAGGCCGCTCCGGGGGCGGATCCGGTACGCGAGGTGAATACCTTCATCGGCAGCAAGGACGATGGCAATACGTTCCCCGGCGCCTCCGCGCCGTTCGGCCTGATCCAGGTCAGCCCCATCGGCGAGCACTATTCGGGCTGGCGCTACGACGATCCCAAGATCCGCGGTTTCGGCCATTCGTTCCTGTCCGGCGCTGGTTGCTGGGAACAGGGCGGCCAGGTGTCGGTCCTGCCGGTCACCGGCACGATCGGCCCGGGTGGCGATTTCGACACCAAGGACCCGAAACGTTTCAACCACAAGACCTACGCCTCCCGCTACAGCCATGACGGCGAGGTGGGGCAGGCCGGCTATTACAAGGTGCGCCTGCTCGACTACGGTGGCATCGATGCCGAGGCGACCGCGCTGACCCGCGCGGCGGCCGAGCGCTACACCTTCTCCGCCAACGCCAGCGAAGGCCACGTGCTGGTCAACGTGGCCCAGGCCAACGAGCGCCACTCGGTGATCGGCAGCACCGTCGACGTGGTCGGCGACCGCGTGGTGGAAGGCAAGCTGGTGACCCGCAGTTTCTGCGGTGGCCACCAGTACACCACCTGGTTCCGCATCGAGTTCGATCGCCCGTTCAAGGCGTTCGGCACCTGGGGCGAGGCCGGTGGCCTGCCGGGGGCGCGCCACAGCATGGAAGGCGAGGCCAAGCCGAACGGCGCGTGGCTGAGCTTCGATACGACCAAGGGCAAGGCGGTCACCGCGATCAGCGCGATCTCGCATGTCGACGCCGAGGGCGCGCGCAACAACCTGCGCAGCGACGGCATGCGTGGCGGCAAGCTGCTCGGCTTCGACCAGATGCGCAGGCAGGCCCAGGACACCTGGCGCAAGGAACTGGCGAGCGTGCGCGTGCAGGGCGGCAACCAGGACGATCGCACGGTGTTCTACACCGCGCTGTACCACGCGTTGCTGCAGCCGCTGACCGGCAGTGACGCCGATGGCCGCTACCGCGGCTACGACGAGCAGATCCATCGCGCCGATGGCTGGACCTACTACGAGTACTTCTCGCTGTGGGACACCTATCGTTCGCAGAACCAGCTGTTGGCGATGCTGCGCCCGGAGCGTGCGCGCGACATCGGGCGCTCGCTGCTGGCGATCCATGAACAGGGCGGCTGGCTGCCGCGCTGGGGCTATGCGAATTTCGAGACCAACGTGATGACCGGCGATCCGGTCACCCCTTTCATGGTCGATTTGTGGCGGTTCGGCGCGCTCAAGGGCGTGGAGAAGCAGGCCTACGCGGCGCTGCGGCAGAACGCGTTCGAGATGCCGCCGACCAATTCGCGCCACGCCGGCCGCTCGGGCAACGCCAGCTACCTGGCCAACGGCTTCGTCCAGTACGACCGCGCCTGGCCATCGAAGGGCATGGACGTGGATCCGCACCACGGCGGCTCGGCCACGCTGGAATACGCGCTGGCGGATTGTTCGCTGGCACAGATGGCCGATGGTCTTGGCTTGGGCCAGGACGTGGCGGTGCTGCGCGAGCGCGGCCGCAACTGGCGCAAGGTGTGGGATGCCGGCGTGCGTGACGAGGAGGCCGGCTTCGAAGGCTTCCCGCGCCCGCGCATGGAAGATGGCAGCTGGTACGTGCCGGCCGACGGCCACTACAGCCCGCGCTCGCACCATGGTTTCCATGAAGGCACCGCCTGGCAGTACCAATGGCTGGCGCAGCAGGACGTGCCGGGCCTGGTCGAGGCGATGCACGGTGTCGAGCAGACCGGCAAGCGCCTGGACATGTTCTTCGCCTACGACGCGCTGGTGAAGGATCCGCTGCACGCCGCCCGCAAGGAATGGGTGGTGGGTCCGTACAGCTATTACAACCAGTACCGCTACAACCCCAACAACGAACCCGACCTGCACACGCCGTGGATGTACACGCTGATCGGCCAGCCGTGGAAGACCACCACCGTGCTGCGCGCCGCCCAGCAGCTGTTCACCAACGCGCCCAACGGCGTCACCGGCAATGACGACCTCGGCACGATGTCGGCCTGGTACCTGTTCAGCGCGATGGGGCTGTATCCGGCCGTGCCCGGTACCGGCCAGTTCCTGCTGCATGCGCCGCGCTTCAGCCGGGTCGAGATGGATCTGGGCCAGGGCCGCACCCTGCGCATCGACGCGCCCGGCGCCGATGGCCGCACGCTGCAGTACGTGGATGGCGTGCGCGTCGACGGACAGGCGCATGCGCCGGTCTGGCTGGACTGGAACCGCCTGCAGCAGGGGGGCCGCATCGAGTACGCGCTGACCGCCACGCCGCCGACCACCGGCTGGGGCACCCGCGCGGGCGATCTGCCGGCTTCGTTCTGCGCCGTCCCGTCCGCGGGAGGCCAGTGAGTTGCGCCATGTCCGCCGCCGCGCCGGCTCTCTCTCCCACCGGTCCGGCGGCCGGCATGGCATTTTCCCCCGCGCGATCGTTTAGGCTTGCGGCTTCCCGGGACGTTACGAACAGATGAAAGACAAAGCCACCGCGACAGGGAAGGGCGCCCGTGCAGGGACCGGCCGCAAGGCCGCCGGCCGCCGGGCGGTCACGGTCACCGACATTGCCAATGCGATCGGGGTTTCGCGCGCGACCGTATCGCTGGTCCTGCGCGGCAGTCCGCTGGTGCACGCCGATACCCGCGCGCGGGTCGAAGCCGAACTGCGCCGCCAGCGGTACGTCTACAACCGCGGCGCGGCCAACCTGCGCCGGCAGACCTCGTCCAGCGTCGCACTGGTCATCAACGATCTCTCCAACCCGTTCTTCGCCGAGTTCGCGGCAGGGGTGGACGAGGCGCTGGGTGCGCGCGGCTACGTGACCCTGCTGGGCAGTACGGCCGAATCGCCCGAACGCCAGCAGGCGGTGCTTTCCACGTTGATGGAACACATGCCCGCCGGGCTGATCCTGTCGCCGGCCGAGGGCAGCGACAGCGCGCAGCTGCGGCAGGTGCTCGGCGCGCACGGCAACGTGCTGCTGTTCAACCGCGAGCTGGACGGCGCGGACTGGGATTTCCTGGCGCTGGACAACCAGCGAGGCGCCTACATGGCGACCCGTCACCTGATCGATCTCGGCCACCGGCGCATCGCCTTCTTCGGCGGCCACGCCGATTCGTCCTCGTGCCGCCAGCGCCGCGCCGGTTACGCGCAGGCGCTGGAGGAGGCCGGGCTGAAGGTGGAGGACGATCGCATGATCGAGTCCGCGCCGAACCGCCTGGAAGCGGCGTCGCGGACCGGCGAGCTGTTCGCCCGCGAACCGGCCCCGACCGCGGCGGTCTGCTACAACGACACCGTCGCGCTGGGCCTGATGCTCGGCCTGGCCTCGCGCGGCATCCATCCGGGACGCGATTTCGCGATCACCGGTTTCGACGATATCTCCGAGGCCGCGGTGACCACGCCGCCGCTGACCACGCTGGCGGTGAATCCGCGCGAGCGCGGCAGGCAGGCCGCCGAGCTGCTGCTGCGCCGTCTCGGCGAACCCGAGGCGCCGCCGCAACGTACCACCGCGTCGGTGGAGCTGCGCATCCGCGAAAGCAGCGGGGCGCCGCGCCCCTGATGTCTTCTTCCTATTCCGCACCAACCGCATCCTGAGGCGAGCCCCGCATGGCCTTTGCTCCGACACCCCAGCCCCGGACCTCCGCCGGCGCCCCCGTGGTCAACACCCGCGTGGCCCTGTCCGTGGTCACCACGATCTTCTTCATGTGGGGCTTCCTGACCTGCCTCAACGACATCCTGATCCCGCACCTGAAGGCGGTGTTCGAGCTGAACTACGCGCGCGCGATGCTCGTGCAGTTCACCTTCTTCGGCGCGTACTTCCTGATGTCGCTGCCGGCGGGTCGACTGGTCGCGCACCTGGGTTACAAGAAGGGCATCGTGGCGGGCCTGGTGATCGCCGGGATCGGCGCGCTGGGCTTCTGGCCGGCGGCCGAACTGCGCATCTACGAGGCCTTCCTCGGCGCGCTGTTCGTGCTGGCCACGGGCATCACCGTGCTGCAGGTGGCGGCCAATCCCTATGTCGCGCTGCTGGGACCTGAGCAGACCAGCTCCAGCCGACTGACCCTGGCGCAGGCGTTGAACTCGCTGGGTACCACGCTGGCGCCGTATTTCGGCGGCGTGCTGATCCTGTCCGGAACCATCAAGAGCGCGGAGCAGATTGCCGCGATGCCGGAGGCCGAGCAGATTGCCTATCGCGTGCAGGAAGCTCAGGCGGTGCAAGGCCCTTACCTGGGCCTGGGTATCGCCCTGTTCCTGCTGGCGGTGTTCGTGTTCCTGTTCCGTCTGCCCGCGCTGACTGAAACTACCGAGCAGGCCGATCACGGCAAGCATACGTTGCGCGAGGCGCTCAGCCATCGCCACGTGTTTTTTGGCGTGCTGGGCATCTTCTTCTACGTCGGTGCGGAAGTCGCCATCGGCAGCCTGATGGTCAACTATTTCTCGCTGCCGGAAATCGCCGCCATTACCGAGGAAAAGGCGTCCAAATACCTGATGGCCTACTGGTTCCTGGCGATGGTTGGACGCTTTGCCGGTTCGGCGATGATGGTGAGGCTCTCGCCGCGCAAGCTGTTGGCGGCCTTTGCGGCCGGAAACATCGTGCTGCTGGCGATCACCATGAGCAATACCGGCATGGTGGCGGTTTACAGCCTGATCGGCGTCGGCCTGTTCAATTCGATCATGTTCCCGACCATTTTCGCGCTGAGCATCGAGCGTCTTGGTCCATTGACCAACAAGGCGTCCAGCCTGCTGATCATGGCCATCGTCGGTGGTGCGGTCATTCCACTGCTGCAGGGCATGCTGGCCGATCGCATCGGTCTGCATCACTCCTTCATCCTGCCGCTGCTCTGCTACGGCTACATCATCTTCTATGGCCTCTCGGGTTCGCGCCCGGACGCCTCGGCGGCCAAGGGAGCGTAAGGCCAAAATGTCGAAGATCGTCTGTTTCGGCGAGGTTTTGATCGATCTACTCGCGCAGCCTCCGGCCACGCCGGACACTCCGCGCGCGTTCCTGCAATACGCCGGCGGCGCGCCGGCCAACGTGGCGGTGGCCGCGGCACGGCTGGGCGCGGACACCCATTTCGCCGGCATGCTGGGTGAAGACATGTTCGGCGACTTCCTGCGCGAGAGCCTGGAATCGGCCGGCGTGGCCACCGATTGCATCGTGCGCACCGGAGAAGCCAAGACCGCGCTGGCCTTCGTCGCCCTGGACGCGACCGGCGAGCGCAGCTTCAGTTTCTACCGTCCGCCGGCGGCGGACCTGCTGTTCCGCACCGAGCATTTCCAGCCGAACTGCTTCCATGGCACCGGCAGTTTCCATGTCTGTTCCAACAGCCTGACCGAGCCGACCATCGCCGAGACCACCTTCAACGGCATGTTGCGCGCACGCGCCGCCGGCGCGGTGGTCAGCCTGGATCTGAACCTGCGTCCCGCGCTGTGGCCGGCCAACGTGGACCCGGCGCCGCGCCTGTGGGAGGCGCTGGTCAATGCCGATCTGGTGAAGCTGTCGCAGGAGGAGCTCGACTATCTGGCGCGGCCGTTCGGCGGCGGCGCCGATGGCGAGGCCCGGGTGCGCGAGCGCCTGTTCGAAGGCCAGGCGCAGTTGCTGATCATCACCGACGGCGCCGCGCCAATCCGCTGGTTCACCCGCGAGGCATCCGGACAGGTGACCAGTTTCCGGGTGGAAACCCGCGACACCACCGCGGCGGGCGACGCCTTCGTCGGCGGCCTGCTGTTCCGGCTGGGCGAACGGGGCGGGGATGGTGCGGGCTTCGCCGCGTTCTGCCGCGATCGCGCGGCCATCGAGGACACCCTCCGTTTCGGCGCCGCGGTCGGCGCGCTGGCGGTGACCCGCAAGGGCGCCTTCGCCGCCATGCCCACCCTGGCCGAAGTCCAACAACTGCTGCAGGACCAACATGAGCACGCCTGACATCGCGCCGGACTTCCGGTCGCCCGCGTTCCTGCGCGAACACATCGCGCAGACCATGGCCTTCTACCATCCGCGCGCCATCGATCCGGCCGGCGGGTTCTTCCACTATTTCCGCGACGACGGCAGCGTCTATGACGCCGGCCATCGCCACCTGGTCAGCAGCACGCGCTTCGTCTTCAACTACGCGATGGCGTTCCGCGAGTTTGGCAATCCGGAATACCTGGATGCGGTGAAGCACGGCCTGCGCTACCTGCGCGAGGTGCACCGCAACCCGGCCACCGGCGGGTATGCGTGGACGCTGCGCGATGGCGTGGTCGAGGACGACATGAACCACTGCTACGGCGTGGCTTTCGTGCTGCTGGCGTACTCCTGCGGTGTCAAAGCGGGTGTCGAGGAAGCGCGCGGCTGGATGGATGAAACCTGGAACCTGCTGGAACAGCGCTTCTGGGAGCCGGAGTACGGCCTGTACAAGGACGAGGCAGACGCGCAGTGGAATTTCACCGGTTATCGCGGCCAGAACGCCAACATGCACATGTGCGAGGCGATGCTGGCGGCGTTCGAGGCCACGGGCGAGCGGCGCTATGTCGATCGCGCCCTGCAACTGGCCGATCACATGACCCGCCGCCAGGCCGCCAAGGCCGACGGGCTGGTGTGGGAACACTACGACACGCAGTGGAACATCGACTGGGACTACAACCGCGACAATCCCAAGCACCTGTTCCGCCCGTGGGGATTCCAGCCCGGTCACCAGACCGAGTGGGCCAAGCTGCTGATGATCCTGGACCGACACGTGGACGCCGACTGGCTGGTGCCGACCGCGCGCCACCTGTTCGACGTGGCCGTGGCGCGATCCTGGGATGACGCGCGCGGCGGCCTGTATTACGGCTTCGCGCCTGACGGCACGGTATGCGATGACGACAAGTATTTCTGGGTTCAGGCCGAATCGCTGGCCGCGGCCGCGCTGTTGGCGCAGGGCACCGGTGACGCGTCCTACTGGCAGTGGTACGACCGCCTGTGGGACTACTCGTGGAAACACTTCGTCGATCACCGCCATGGCGCGTGGTACCGCATCCTGGACGCGGACAATCGCAAGTACAGCGACGAGAAGAGTCCGGCCGGCAAGACGGACTACCACACCATGGGTGCCTGTCATGAGGTACTGAACGTGGTGCGCCCGCGCGGCTGAGCCGGGGCACCACACCGAGCGAGGAGGGAAGGGCTTTGCACGGAATACACGCAGCAAATTTTGGATCGATGCAAGGTTGGTTGGCGACGGCACTGTTGCTGCTGGCATCGGGCTTTGCGAACGCACAGGCATCGGCGCCTTCGCTGGTGCCGCTACCGGCATCGGTGAAGCCGGAAACCGGCACGTTCGTCCTGTCGCCGGCCACGCGGTTGTGCGCGGAAGGCAAGGATTCGCAGGCCAATGCCGACCTGCTCAATGCCTGGCTGCGCGAGCGGCAGGGCTGGGCGCTGCGGGATTGCGCCAACGCGTCGGCGAAGACCGCCGACGTGATCCGGCTGGCGGCCGCCGGCAAGGATGCGGCAACCGAGGCCTACCAACTGCACGTGCAGCCGCACGGCATCACCCTGCGCGGCGACGCCGCCGGCCAGTTCTATGGCCTGCAGACACTGATGCAATTGCTGCCCATCGAACGCGCGCCGCGGCTTGAACTGCAAGCGCAGCGCATCGACGACACGCCGCGTTTCGCCTATCGCGGCATGCATCTGGACGTGGCCCG
The DNA here is from genome assembly GCF_024710765.1 of Pseudoxanthomonas sp. Classification (GTDB taxonomy): domain Bacteria; phylum Pseudomonadota; class Gammaproteobacteria; order Xanthomonadales; family Xanthomonadaceae; genus Pseudoxanthomonas_A. The sequence goes on along the minus strand of NZ_JANJUE010000116.1, from coordinate 51,564 downwards.
CCACCAGTTTCCGGTTACCCTCATCAAGCAGATGCTGGACCGGATGGCGCACTACAAGCTCAACCGCTTCCACTGGCACCTCACCGACGATCAGGGCTGGCGGATCGAGATCAAGCGCTATCCGCGCCTGACCGAAGTGGGTGGACAGCGCAAGGAGACCGACGGCGACGGCAAGCCCTACGGCGGCTTCTACACCCAGGACGAGGTGCGCGAGGTGGTCGCCTACGCGGCGAAGCTGCACATCACGGTGATTCCGGAGATCGAGATGCCCGGCCACGCGCTGGCGGCGCTCGCCGCGTATCCGGAACTGGGCTGCACGCCGGGTCCGTTCGAGACCGGCACCACCTGGGGCGTGTTCGACGACATCTTCTGCCCGACCGAGCCGACCTTCACGTTCCTGGAGAACGTGCTGGACGAAGTCATTCCGCTGTTCCCGGCGCCGTATGTCCACATCGGCGGCGACGAGGCGCCGAAGACGCGCTGGCAGCAGAGCGCCGTGGCGCAGGAGGTCATCCGCCGCGAAGGACTGAAGGACGAGCATGAGCTGCAGAGCTGGTTCATCCGCCGGATGGAACGGTTCCTGCATTCGCGCGGCAAGCGCCTGATCGGCTGGGACGAAATCCTCGAAGGCGGGCTGGCGCCGGACGCCACCGTGATGTCCTGGCGCGGCGAGGCCGGCGGGATTGCCGCCGCGCGCCACGGCAACGACGTGATCATGACGCCGACCCGCTGCTGCTACTTCGACTATGGCCAGGGCCCCAAGGACGGCGAGCTGTGGCAGAAAGGCGGCGAGCTGCCCATCGAGACGGTCTACGCCTATGACCCGGTGCCGGTGGAACTGGAGGCGGACAAGCGCCACCACATCCTCGGCGTGCAGGCCAATGTGTGGACCGAGCGCATTCCGCGCGAGGAAGTGCTCGAGTACATGGTATTCCCGCGCCTGCTGGCGCTGGCCGAGATCGCGTGGACGCCGCAGGCGCTGCGGCAATTCGAGGCCTTCGATCGGCGCCTGTCCGGCCAGTACCCGCGCCTGGCGAGCGCCGGCGTCGGCTTCCGCATCCCGGCGCCGTGGGGCCTGCGCGACGACATGGCGGTGGAGCAGGATCGGTACACGCTGGATCTGCGCCCGCGCGTGCCCGGCAGCCGTATCCACTACACGCTAGATGGCAGCGTCCCGACCAACGCCTCGCCGCAGGCGACCGGACCGGTCAACGTCACCGTGCCGGCTGATGGCGCGGTCACGGTACGCACGCTGACCATCACCGCCGATGGGCGCGAGAGCGGCATCCATCGGGCCACCCTGCGCAACCGCCGCTACCAGCCGGCGCAAGCCGAGCCGACCGGCGCCCGCGAACCTGGCGTCTCGTACCGCTACTACGAAGGCACCTTCGATCGCTTCGCGGAAATGGAAGCCACTCCGCCGGTCCGCAGCGGCAGCGCGACGTCGTTCGACTGGCGCGGCTACGGGCGTCACGAGCACTTCGGATTGCGGTTCGAGGGCTGGCTGCACGTTCCGGAGGATGGCCTGTACCGATTCCGCGCGCAGGCCGACGATGCTTCGGCGCTGTACATCGACGATGAGGCGGTGGTGCGCAACGAGACCTACGATCAGCCGGTCGAGGGTAGCGTGCCGCTGCGCCGCGGCTGGCACCGCCTGCGGCTGGACTTCTACCAGCGCTCCGGCGACATCGGCCTCGGGCTTAGCTGGGCGAAGGGCGAGGCGCCGCTGGAACCGCTGGACGCGATGCAGCTGCGGCATTGAGGCATGAGGTCCGGCCGGCTCCGGTAAACCGGGGCATGGAGGGACACACGGGTTGTCGTCGCGTGCGCGTGGCGGCAACGGCGCAGGATCAGGCTACGCGGGCTCCGTCGCGACACGGAGCCGGGCCGGCCGCGAGGAGAAGCGAGATCATGAGAGTCCACCGCATTGCCGCCATCGTTCCCGCCTGGGTGCGGCTGGCGTTCTGCCTCGGCTGGCTGCTGCTGGCCTTCACCGCCGCCGCGCAGCCGGCCGCAACGTCGCAGGCGGTCAGTGCCGACTGGCGTTTCCGCCTGCTGCCGGGCGATGGACAGGCCACCGCGCATCCGCAGGCCGGTGCATGGGCGAAGGCCCGTGTGCCCGGCACCGTCCACACCGATCTGTTCGCCAACGGCGTGATTCCCGATCCCTACGTCGGCGCGCCAGAAGCGGGATTGCAGTGGATCGGCCTGGCCGACTGGGAATACCTCGGCCGCTTCGACGTCGACGCCGCCACGCTGGCGCGTCCGCACGCGGAACTGGTGTTCGAAGGGCTGGACACGTTCGCCGAGGTCGAGCTCAATGGCCAGCCGCTGCTGAAGGCCGACAACAGCCATCGCACCTGGCGCGTGCGCGTGGATGGCCGGCTGAAGGCCAGCGGCAACGAACTGCGGGTGGTGTTCCGTTCGCCCATCCGCACGCTGCTGCCGAAGGTGCAGGCGATGCCGCACAAGATCGCCGGCAACTATCCCTCGCCCTACGGCGACGAGCCGAAGGACGCGATGGTCGGCAACTTCGCGCGCAAGCCCGGCTATCACTTCGGCTGGGACTGGGGGCCGCGCTACGTGACCGCCGGTATCTGGCGCCCCATCCGGCTGGAAAGCTGGGACGCGCTGCGCATCACCGATCTGGCCGTGCGCACCGACGCGCTGGACGAAAACCAGGCGAGGCTGGCGGTGCTGGTGGAGGTGGACGCCGCGCGCGCGGCGCCGGCGGAGGTGGAAATCGAAGTGCTGGATCCGGAAGGCCGCCGGGTCGATGTACTGCGCCGCAAGGCCGCGCTCACCGCCGGCGTGCAGCCGGTCACGGTGGACGTGAGCCTGCCCAAGCCGCGCCGCTGGTGGCCGGTGGGCTACGGTGAGCAGGCGTGCTACACCTTCCGCGCCACCGTGAAGGCCAAGGGGGGGCAGGCGAGCAGCGAGCGCCGCACCGGCCTGCGCACGGTCGAGCTCAAGCGCGACGTCGACGCGGACGGGCAGGGCCAGGGCTTCGCCTTCGTGATCAACGGCGTGCCGGTGTTCGCCAAGGGCGCGAACGTCATTCCGTTCGACGCCTTCCCGCCACGCGCCGACGAGAAGCGCCTGCGCGTCGCCCTGACCGCCGCACGCGATGCCAACATGAACATGCTGCGCAACTGGGGCGGCGGCTACTACGAGGATGATGTGTTCTTCGACATCGCCGACGAGCTGGGCCTGCTGGTCTGGCAGGACTTCATGTTCGGCGGCGGCATGCAGCCGGGCTACGATCCGGCGTTCCGCGCCAACGTGGTGGCCGAGGCGCGCGACAACATCCGTCGCCTGCGCCATCACCCCAGCATCGTCCTGTGGTGCGGCAACAACGAGGAAGAGACCGCGTGGAAGGACTGGGGCCACCGCAAGCAACTGGTCGCCGCGGATCCGGTATTCGCCGACAAGGTCTGGCAGGGCTACGTGGCGCTGTTCGGCCAGGATCTGCGCCAGGTGGTGGGCGAACAGGGACTGGGCGTGCCGTACTGGTCCAGTTCGCCCAGCAATGACCTGGACGAGAAGGCCAACGATTCGCGCAAGGGCGACAAGCACTACTGGGACGTGTGGGCCGGTTCCAAGCCGGTGCAGGCCTATCTGGATGAAACCCCGCGCTTCATGTCCGAGTTCGGCCTGCAGGCATGGCCGGACATGCGCACCATCGCCAGTTTCGCCCGGCCGGAAGAGCAGGCCGTCGACAGCCCGGTGATCAAGGCGCACCAGAAATTCCTGGCGGGCGAGGGCAATACCCGGTTGTCGCTCTACATCGAGCGCGAGTACGGCAAGCCGCGCGACTTCGCCGGTTTCGTGTACCTGAGCCGGGTGATGCAGGCCGACGGCATCGAACTGGCCGCGCTGCATCACCGCGCCTCCCGGCCGTACACGATGGGGTCGCTGTACTGGCAGCTCAACGATGTCTGGCCGGGCGCGTCCTGGTCGAGCGTGGACTTTTACGGACGCTGGAAGCCGCTGAATTTCCACGCGCGCCGCTTTTTCGCCCCGCTGGCGATCGCCGCGCTGCGCAAGGAAGGCGTGACCCGGCTGTCGCTGCTGTCCGACCAGACCACGCCGACGGACGCCGAATGGCGCCTGCGGGTGATGGATTTCAATGGCCGCGTACTGAAGGAGCGTCGCCAGCCGGCCACACTCGCGGCGTTGGCGGCCACGCCGGCCGGCGAGTTCACCGATGCCGAACTGCTGGAGGGCGCGGATCCGGCGCGCACGCTGGCGGTGTTCGATCTGGTGCGTTCCGGCGAGGCCCTCTCGCGTGGGCTGGTCTACTTCACCGCGCCGAAACAGTTGCGCCTGCCGGTACCGCGCATCGAGACCGATCTGGCCGTCGACGGCGATGGTTATCGCCTGACCCTGCGTTCGCCGGTGTTCGTGCGTGCGTTGTGGCTGGACTTCGGCGACCTGGACGCGACGGTTTCCGACAATGCGCTGGACCTGTTGCCCGGCGAAGCCATCCGCCTGCGCGTGTCCTCGAAGGCCGACGCCGCGGCGTTGCGCAAGTCGCTGACCCTGCAATCCCTCGCCGACGCGATGTCCGTGCCGGCACCCTGACGTTCTCCGCAAAGAGGAACTCCCATGCACGACGTATCGAACCCGACGAATCCCTCCCGTCGCGCCCTGCGTGGCCAGCGCCTGGCCGGCGCGGTAGTGATGGCATTGACCTTGTTGGCCGGCACCGCCTGCAGCCAGAAACCCGAGACCGAAACGGCCATGCCCGCGGCCACCGGAACATCGGCGCCGGCGGCCAAGGCCGCGAACGCGGACGTGCCGGCGGTGGACGAGACCGAGGCCGCGCGCCTGGCCGAACAGGTCAAGGCCGAAACCCGCCACGCCTGGCAGGGCTACATGCAGTTCGCCAAGGGACACGATGATCTCAAGCCGATCAGCGGCCAGCCGCGCGACTGGTACGAGAAGTCGCTGCTGATGTCGCCGGTGGACGCGCTGGACACCCTGATCCTGCTCGGCCTGGACAAGGAAGCGGCGGAAGCGCGCGAACTGATCGCCACCGAGCTCTCGTTCGACCACGACATGGACGTGCAGAACTTCGAGATCACCATCCGCCTGCTTGGCGGCCTGATCTCGGGTTACCAGCTCAGTGGCGACGAACGCCTGCTGAAGCTGGCCGAGGATCTGGGCAAGCGCCTGCTGCCGGTGTTCGAGAGCAAGACCGGCCTGCCGTACACCCATGTCAACCTGCGCACCGGCAAAGTCCGCGGCAATATCAGCAATCCGGCCGAGACCGGTACCCTGCTGATCGAGTTCGGCGCGCTGAGCAAGCTGACCGGCAATCCGATCTACTACGACAAGGCCAAGCGGGCGCTGGTGGAAACCTTCAACCGCCGCTCGAAGATCGGCCTGGTGGGCCTGAACATCAACATCGAAACCGGCGAGTGGACCAATCCCACCAGCCACATCGCCGGCGGCATCGATTCCTACTACGAGTACCTGTTCAAGTGCTGGAAGCTGTTCGGCGACGCCGACTGCAAGCGCATGTGGGACGAGAGCATCGGCCCGGTCAACCAGTACCTGGCCGATGAAGTGCGCGAGGGCGAGCTGTGGTACGGCTATGCCGACATGAACACCGGCAAGCGTACCCAGACCACCTACGGCGCGCTGGACGCGTTCATGCCGGGCCTGCTCGCTTTCGGCGGCGATCTGGAGCGCGCCAAGCGCCTGCAGGAATCCGGCCTGAAGATGTGGCGCCTGCACGGCATCGAGCCGGAGGCGATTGACTACGCGAAGATGGAAGTGACCTCGCCGGGTTATCCGCTGCGGCCGGAGATCGTCGAGTCTGCGTACTACCTGCATCATTACACCGGCGATGCGCGCTATCGCGGGATGGGCAAGGAGTTCTTCGAGGACTTCGTCCGCAACACCCGCACCGAGCATGGTTTCGCCGCGTTGAAGGACGTGCGTAGCAAGGAGAAGAACGACTCGATGGAGAGCTTCCTGTTCGCCGAGACCTTCAAGTACTACTACCTGTTGTTCGCGCCGAAGACCGCACTGGATTTCGACGCGGTGGTGTTCAACACCGAAGCCCACCCGATCCGGAAGACCTGGAAGGATTGAGTCCCGGCTCCATCGCGATGTCGAACGGAATGCCCGTCCCCAGGACGGGCATTCTGTTTTGGGGGACAGCCGCCAGGGCGTCGCCCATCGAGAGAATGGGAGAGCATGCGAGAGTCTTTGGTGCCCTGCGCCGCGGGTGACGCGATCGGTAACCGTTCTCACTACGAATCCGATATGCTGCAAGCGTAATCAAAATCACAAGAATCCAGGCACCCACGCGCTTGATGCCATGTCCGAAGCCACCTTGACGCCCGCCCGCATCGCGGTGACGGAAGACGACGATGAACTCCGCGAACTGATCGTGTCGGAACTGATCGAGCGCGGCTTCGAGGCCTCGGGTTTCGCCAGCGCCGAAGCGCTCTACCGGCATCTGGCCGTGCAGGCCTGCGACATCGTGCTGCTGGATATCGGGCTCCCTGGCGAAGACGGCTATGCGGTCGCCCGCCACCTGCGCCAGATCGCCTCGGTCGGCATCGTGATGCTGACCGCGCGTGGAAGGAGCGACGACATGGCGCGTGGCCTCAGCACCGGCGCGGACCTGTATCTGGTCAAGCCAGTGGACATGGACGTGCTCGCCGCGGGCATCGCCAGCCTGCGGCGTCGGATGTCGATGACGCGCCGCGCGATCGCCCCTTCTGAGCCGGTGCCGGCGTGGTCGCTGACCTCCGGCGGCTGGAAGCTGCGCACGCCCGACGGCGTGGAACTGGTGCTGGCCGAAGGAGAGCGCGCGTTCCTGCAACCGCTGCTGGCCCAGCCCGGGCAGACCATCCAGCGCGACGCGCTGATCCAGGCGCTCACCGACGATCCGGCCGCATTCGATCCGCATCGGCTGGAAGTGCTGCTGCATCGCCTGCGCACGCGGGTGAAGAAACAGACCGGTCGCGAACTGCCGATGCGGGCCGTTCGCGGCAATGGTTACCTGTGGCTCGGGGAGAACGGCTGACGGGTTCCGCGCACCGGGCGAGAGGTTTCGAGAGCCAGCGAAAGTGTGCGTGATGTTGTGTTATTGAGGTGATAATAGTCACAAACTAGACTGCGCGCGCCTGTCGGCGTGCACATGCTTTTCACACGCGCCGTCCGGCACCACCGGCCATCGGTGGGCCAACACCATCCGAATCACGTCGTCCGTTGCGGCCGTCCCGGCCGATGCGGCGGCATCCGTTCGCGATGGCGGAACCGCCGCCCCCACGCGGCGAAACGGAACAGGGGAAACGCGTGTACAAGCAGGACGAGAAGGCGAACGCCGGTGGCGTGTCGCTGGCGGCTGGGTTTTGTGCGGAGCATCGGAACCGGAAATCAGCGGGCCGTGCGACATGTGTTTCCCGTTGGGGCGCGTTGCTGACGACGCTGCTGTTCGCACCGCTGGCGCAGGCCGCGGTGGTCGCCACTTCGGTCGAGTCGCCGCCGGATATCGGCCTGGGCATGACCGCCGATATCGACGTTCACTGGTCGCGCACGTCGAACACGACCGGCGACACCATCAGCATCCTGATTCCCAGCCAGCTCGCGGTAGAACCGGCCAACCTGCCGGCCGGCTGCACCTACACCGCCCCCAACCTGGTGTGCGCGGTACCGAACGGCACCACGGGCGCCAGCGGCACGATCACCTTCCAGGTGCGCGGACAGGCCGTCGGCGGCTTCAACCTGACCGCCACCGGTACCGCGCCGCCGCCGGCGACGGTGTCGGCGGAGGTGCGCAACAGCGGCGATCTGCGGGTGGGCAAGACCCGCACCACGCCCGCGGCCGGTCCGGTGGTATCGGGCAGCCAGGTGCAGTTCCAGCTCACTCCCGGCATCAGCAGCGGCACCGATGTGCCCGCGGGCGCATCGATCATCGTCACCGACAACCTGCCGGGCACCAGCACCGACTTCAATCTCACCAACCGGACCTTCTCCGGTCCGCTGACGCCCACCTGCAACTCGGTCGCCAACGCCAACAGCACGCGCCGGCTGACCTGCACCTACAGCGGTCCATTCACGATCGCCGACCTGGGAGCCAGCACGATCACCGTGATCGGCACCCAGGGCACCAACGGTTCGTTCACCAACGAAGCGTCGATCGCCTCGGCCAACGCCAGTTACCTGGACACCGACAGCGGCAACAACAGCGCCAACGTGCCCTATACCGCGGTGCCGGGCACCGACATCCAGGCGCAGGGCACCTTCCCGGCGAGCTACCAGGCGACCGGCGCGACCCAGAACCTGGTGATCCGTTTCCGCAACAACGGACCGCAGTCCTCGACCGGCGGTACCGTGAGCACGATCATTCCGGCCGGATTCGACATCGGCACCTTGCCGGCCGGCTGCACCGCGCAGACCGGCCAGTCGCTGACGGTGGGCGGCAACACCTACACCGGCACCCGGGTGACCTGCACCACCGGCACGGTGGCGGTGAACGGCTCGCAGCCGTTCACGCTGCCGTTGACCATGCCGACCAGCGCCACCGACGGCCAGTTCCCGGTCGTGGTCGATCCGCCCGCCGGCATGGGCGACGCCAATCTCGGCAACAACAGCGTGCTGCTGCCGTTCCAGGTCGCCGAGCCCTTCGCCGATCTGCGCGCCACCAAGGCTAAGAATCCCGGCAGCGGTGCGATCGCGCCGGGCGACACCATCACCACGACGGTGACGGTGACCAACGACAGTGGCAGCACGCACGATGCCACCTACACGGTCGCCAGCCCGCTGCGCGTGGTCGACTACGCGCGACCGGAGGAAGTGGCGGGCGGGCTGGTCACGGCGCTCACCGCGGGCTGGACATGCTCGGCGACAACGGGTGTCACGCCGCCGGCCTTCGTCGGCGACAGCAACCGCACGACCCGGATCGAATGCCAGACCACGGCGGATGGCGTACTGGCGCGCAGCGCCAGCACGCAGGTGCAGTTCCGCACCACCGTGGGCGCGCTGGGCAGCACGCCCATCGAGCTGAGCAACCGCGCCTGCACCGGCACGCGCGCACTGGATGCGCTGGGCCTGGGCGCCAGCGCCGGCCCGAGCCCCGCCGATGGCGGACGCACCGGCAATGATTGCGCCGACGCTGGCAACGGCTTGAACGCCACACCGATCATCAGCGGCAGCGCCGTGGTCAACGTGGTCAAGGAATCCTCGGTCAACGGCTCGGCCTGGTTCGATGCGGTCGGCGACGGTCCGACGCTGGCGGGCGACGCCGACACCCTGTACTGGCGCATCACCATCACCACCCCGACCACCGCGGTGAACCCGTCGCAGCAGACGATTCCGACCCTGCGGCTGGTCGACAACCTGCCCGGCATCATCAACTTCAACAGTCCCGGCGCGCCGGCCCCGGCGCATCGCACGCCGGCGGTGTCGATCACGACCAGCGTCACCGGCGGCGCAACCGGCAGTTGCCCGGCCACGCTCGCCGCGGGCAATCCCAACCTGGCCTGCACGTTCAGCAACGTGCCGGCGGGCGAGACCATCGTCGTGCGCTTGGCGGTGATGCGCCCGGTAGGCAGCGGCAACCTGGACAACACCGCGACGCTGACCTCGCCCAACGCCATCCTCAGCGGCACCCTGCAGGACGACGCCCGCGTCGTGGTGACGCCGCGCATGGACGTCGCGCTGACTACCAAGGTCGCGAATCCGACGACGCCGGCGGTGGGGCAGGTGATGAGCTTCACCCTCACCACGCAGAACCTGGGACCGGATCCCATTCCGATCCACGGGATCACCGTCACCGACAACCTGTCCACCGGCACGCCGACCCTGACCGATCCGGCCTACGAGATCGTCGAGGTGACGACGGCGAACGCCGCGATGAACTGCTCGGCCAGCAACTACGCGACCGGCGCGATCTCCTGTACGAACGACGGCGTCGTGGCGCGGTACGAAACCCACACGATCACCATCCGCGCGCGCATCAAGAAGCCCGGCAACCTGTCCGGCGCCTCCGGCAGCGTGCTGTATCCGAACGCCACCAACACGGCCAGCGTGGCGCTCAATCCGGCCTACTGCGAGTACCGCACCGAGACCTCGACCACGCCGGTGCAGCTGTCCAGCGCCTGCAACGACGCCGCCGCGCGCTCCAACAACAGCAAGACGGCCACCTTCGACGTGACCGTGCCGGCCATCGATCTGCAGCAGGGCAAGGTGGCGGTGTATCCGGCCGGCCAGACCCGCTTCACCCTGGACGACCCGCTGCGCTACCGCTTCAGCATCCGCAACGCCGGCCCCTCGCGCGCCGAGGAAGTGGAGATGACCGACATCCTGACGGTGCCGGCGGGCTTCACCCTGCAGCAGAGCGGCAACGCGGCCAACGTCAATGCCGCGCCGGCCAGCGCCGGCTACTCGCTGGTCAACAAGCCGGTGCAGTGCAGCCAGTCCGCGGCCAACGCCAACGTCGTCTGCCGGCTGGGCGCGACCCCGGCCGACAGCTTCCTGGACGCGGGCCAGGAAGTGAACTTCGAAGTGGTCATGACCTTGAACGGCACCGCCACCGGTCCGGTGGTGTTCGGCAACCGCGCCTACGTGTGCGCCGACGAGACCAACACCTACGAAAGCTCCGGTCGCTGCACCGACGACGTCACCCAGGCCGGCAACAACATCGCCTCGGTCAACAGCACGATCTTCCCGGCCGCGGATCTGGAACTGGTCAGCAAGACCACGGTGACGCCGTCGCCGGTGGACGTTGCCCAGCCGATCGAATACAGCATCGTCCTGCGAAACAACGGCGCGGCCACGGTCGAGAAGATGCGCCTGATCGACATGTTGCCCAGCGGCTTCGAATGGCTGTCCGGCGGCGCGCAAGCGCCCGTCGCGGTTGCCAATGGCGCGGCGACGCTGTCCGGTCCACTGGCGGTCTCCGCCTCGGTGCCGGCGGCGGGCAGCGACAACGTCTGCTTCATCTCCAACGGGGTGACCAGCGTCACCGCGCCCGCGCAGCGCCAGCAGATCACCTGCGACTTCGGCGGCCAGTTCCCGGGCGGCGCGGGCAATACGGTCACGGTGCGCCTGTACGCGCGGGCCGTGCCGGGCGTCTATGACGGTTCCGCGGCCGCGCCCTTCGACACCAACCGCACCAACGAGGCGCAGGTCCAGCCGGGCAAGGACGCGGACGGCGGCGACGTGTCGATCGACGGCAATCCGGCCAACAACAACGGCAGTTCGGAAGTGCAGGTGCGCAACGCGCGCATCGGTGGCCGCGTGTTCCTGGATCGCAACGACAACGGCGATCAGGACGGCACCGGCGCCGGCGCCGATCAAGGCATCACCGGCGTCACCCTGGTGCTGACCGGCACGGATCGCTATGGCAATCCGGTCAATCGTTCGGTCACCACGAATGCCGCCGGCGACTACCAGTTCACCGGCCTGGCCCCGGCCGACGCCGCGGGCTACACCATCACCCAGACCCAGCCGGCCGGTTACGACAACGGCCTGCCGCAGCCCAACCGGCCGCGCCCGCAACGCAATGGCACCAGCACCGGGGTCGCTCCCGCCGGCGCCGACTACGCGACCAGCAACACCGCCGGCAACAGCGTGATCTCCGGTATCGTCCTGGACAGCGGCGGCAACGGCGTGGAATTCGATTTCCCGGAGCCGCGCCTGTTCTCGCTGTCCGGTTTCGTCTACGTCGATCTCAACAACAACAACGTGCGCGACGCGGGCAGCGATGCGCCGATTCCGGGCGCCACGATCGAGTTGCTGGTCTGGGACGCGGGGAGTTCGGCTTATGTGGTCGAAGCCACCACCACCACCGCGGCCGACGGCAGCTACCAGTTCACCGGCCTGAGCCCGGCGCGCCGGTACGCCGTGCGCGAACCGCTGCCGAACGGTTACCGCAACCAGCCGCTGGCGATCAATCCGGGCACCATCGGCGGCGCGCCCTGCGCGGGTTGCGCGGGCCGCACCAGCGCTTCCGGTGACGGCACCGACACCATCGAGGAGATCGAGCTGACCGGCAACGGCATCCAGTTCAACTTCGGTGAACTGGCCACCGCGGCGATCAGCGGCCGGGTGTACCTGGATCGCGACGACGACGGCACCCAGGACGGCGGCGAACCCGGCTTGCCGGGCGTGCAGATCGTCATTGAGGGCGCCGGCCCGGACGGCGTGTTTGGCAACGGCGACGATACCCGCGAGGCCCTGACCACCGACGCCAACGGCGGCTACCTGTATCCGGACGCCATCGCCGGACAGAACTACCGCGTCACCGAGCAGCAGCCCGGCGGCCTGGCCAATGGCCAGGAAAACTCCGGCAACGTCATCAACCTCACCCAGTTGCCGCCGACCGGCTCCAGCAACAACAACTTCGGCGAACTGGCCGCCACCATCAGCGGCAGCGTCTGGCTGGACGCCGACAACGACGGCGTGCGCGATGCGGGTGAACCGGGCATCGCCGGCGTCGTGGTCACGCTGCCTGCCGGCACCCTGGACGTGCTGGGCAACCCGGTGACCCAGGCGATCACCGACGCCAACGGCGACTATCGCTTCATCGATCTGCCGGCGGGGACCTACACCGTCACCGAACAGCTGGCGCAGCCGGTGGTCGGTGGCCTCACCACCCTCAACGGCACCACCGTGGCCGGCAACGTCGGCGGCGTCGCCACCGGCACCGCCACCACGACCGGCACCGTGCCCAGCGCGGTGAACAATCTGGTGCTGCCCGCCGGTGGCCATTCGCAGCGCAACGATTTCGGCGAAACCCTGGGCGTGTCGGTCTCCGGCCGGGTGTTCTTCGACGCCAACAACGACGGCGCGCAGGCCGGCGCCAGCGAAACCGGCATCGAAAGCGTGACCCTCCGCCTCACCGGCACCGACGACAGCGGCGCATCGGTGACCCTCACCACGACCACGGATGCCAACGGCGATTTCCGTTTCGAAGGCTTGCGCCCGGGCACCTACACGGTGACCGAACCGCAGCAGCCGACCGGCACCAGCAATGGCCAGACGATGGCCGGCACCGTCGGCGGCACGCCGTCCGGCACCGCCACGCCGATCACCACCGTGCCGAGCGCGATCAGCGCGATTGACCTGACCACGCCGGGCACGGTCTCGGAGAACAACCTGTTCGGCGAAATCCCGCTCAACAGCGCGGTCAGCGGCCGGGTCTGGCGCGACCTGGACAATGACGGCGTCATCGACCCGTCGGAGCAGGGCATAGGCTCGGTGGTGGTGCGCCTGACCGGCACCGATCTGGCCGGCAACACCATCACCCGCGAAGTCACCACCCAACCGGACGGTGGCTACGCGTTCACCGAACTGCCGCCGGGCACCTACACCGTCACCGAACCCGAGCAGCCGACCGGCACGCTCAACGGCACCACCGTGCCGGGCACCGGTGGCGGCACCGCCACGCCGCCGACCACGGCGCCGTCGGTGATCGACGGCATCACCCTGGGGGTGGGCGAGGAAGCCCGCGACAACAACTTCGGCGAGGTGCCCGCCGGCACCATCGCCGGCCGGGTCTACAACGACGGCAACAACAACGGCGTCGTCGACAATGGCGAGGGCGGCTTCCCGAACGTGCAGGTCGTGCTGACCGGCACCAACGATCTCGGCGAGACCGTCAACGTCACCGTCACCACCGACAGCGAGGGTCGCTACCGTTTCGAGGATCTGCGTCCGGGCACCTACACGGTGACCGAACCGACCCAGCCGGCCGAAACCCTCAACGGCATCACCACGCCGGGCACCATCGATGGCACGTCGACCGGTACCGCGACCCCCGTGGCGACCACGCCGTCGGCGATCAGCGGCATCGTGCTGCCGCCGGGCGGCCAGTCGATCGACAACAACTTCGGCGAGATCGGCGATTCGCCGGACCTGGTGGTCAGCAAGACCGCCACGCCGACCACCTTCACCGTCAACAACGTCGGTACCTACACCATCCGCGTGCGCAACATCGGCCAGCAGCCGAGCGCGGGCGAGTACGTGGTGGAGGACCGCCTGCCGGCCGGGCTCACCCTGGCCTCCACGCCGACCGGCGCCGGCTGGGTCTGCACCGGCGCCGCGGGCGACAGCCGTTTCCGCTGCGCGAGCAGCACGGTGCTCGCCGCCGGCGCCACCGCGGCCGACTCCATCGTCGCGCGGGTGCGCGTGGCGGCGACCGCGGCGGCGGCATCGCCGGTGCACAACGCGGTGCTGGTCGAGGGCGGCGGCGAGAACGAGTTCCGCACCCCGACGCCGGAGGAGCGCGCCGATTTCGAAGGCAACATCGACGATCTGCCGGCCTGCGATCCGGCCATCACCCAGAACGCCTGCCGCCTGCCGACCCCGGTGCAACTGGCCGCGTCGGTCTCGGGCACGGTGTGGTTCGACCAGGGCAGCGACTTCGGCCTGATCGATGGCGGTGATCGCCGCCTGGCCGGCTGGACCGTGGAAGTGGTCAATGCCGACGGCAGCGTCGCCGCGACCACCACCACCGCGGCGGACGGCAGCTACGCGGTGCCGGACCTGGTGCCCGGCGTGCGCCTGTCGATCCGCTTCCGGGATCCGTCCTCCGGCGTGATCTGGGGCTGGCCGGTCAGCGGTGAAACCGCGGCCGGACCGCCGGCGCCGTGCGACGCCGACACCGCGATGGGCAACGGCAGCGCCAGTTCCTGCCGCAGCAGCGAAGGTGGCAACACCGAGTTGTCCGTGGTGCTGGCGCCGGGCGCCAACCTGCCGCAGCAGAGCCTGCCGCTGAATCCGGGCGGCGTGATCTACGACGCCGTCACCCGCAGTCCGGTGCCGGGTTCGCGGGTCACCCTGACGCCGATCGGCGCGTGCGCGGGCTATTCGCCGGAAGCGCACCTGCTCAACGCCGCGTCGGGTGGTTACAGCGTGGAAGGCAGCAGTGTCTCGATGACCGTGGGCACGGAAGGCTTCTACCAGTTCCTGCTCGCGCCATCGGCGCCGGCCTCGTGCCGCTTCCAGATCGCGGTGGTGCCGCCGGCGGGCTACACGTTCCAGTCCGGGATGATTCCGGCGGAAACCTCGCCGCTGACGCCGCCGGCCACGCCGGGCGTGGGTCATCCGGTGCAGACCAATGCGACCGCGCCGACCGCCCCGGTGGGCAGCGGCACCACGTACTACCTGGAGGTCAACCTGGGCTCGGGCGTGGCCGCGCCGGTGCACAACCACATCCCGCTGGATCCGCAGGTCGCGCCGGGCCTGGTCATCACCAAGACCGGCGATCGCAAGACCGTGGAAGTGGGCGACAGCCTGGTCTACACGATCACCATCCGCCAGACCGCGGGCGCGGCGCTGGGCACGGTGAACGTGGTCGATCGCCTGCCGCATGGATTCACCTTCATCGCCGGCACCGCCCGCGTGGACGGCAGCGGCATCGCCGATCCGCTGGGCAAGCCGGGTCCGACCCTGGTGTTCGACGTCGGTTCGCTGGCGGTGGGTGCGCAGAAGGTGCTGAGCTACCGCGTCCGCGTGGGCGTCGGCAGCCAGCAGGGCGACGGCATCAACCGCGCGCGCGCCTGGGGCTGTTCGATCACCGGCGGCTGCGTGGATCCGAACACGCTGGCGCCGTACCCGGATGGCGGCACCGTGCCATCCAACCCGGCCGAGTACCGCGTGATCGTCAGCGGTGGCGTGTTCGCCGACGAGGGCTGCGTGCTGGGCAAGGTGTTCGTGGACTGCAACGTCAACCACGTGCAGGACAAGGAAGAACTGGGCATCCCCGGCGTGCGCATGTACTTCGAGGACGGCACCTGGCTGATCAGCGATTCGGAAGGCAAGTACAGCTACTGCGGCCTGCCGCCGAAGAGCCACACCCTGAAGGTCGACGCGTCCACGCTGCCGGTCGGCTCGCGCCTGACCACCAGCAGCAACCGCAACCTGGGTGACGCCGACAGCCTGTTCATCGACCTCAAGAACGGCGAGCTGCATCGCGCCGACTTCATCGAGGGCAGTTGCTCCAATCCGGTGATCGAGCAGGTCAAGGCCCGCCGAACCCAGGGCGAGATCCGCGCGCCGGAAACCGAGACCGGGCAGGCGCCGTTGCGCTTCGAGAGCAAGCCGGCACGCAGCCCGCAGCAGGGCACCGATTCGGCCAACCAGCGGCCGATCGTGGATCCGAGGACGACCGCCCCGAGTCCCGCCGCCGGCACGGAGGTGCAGCCATGAGCCGCACCCCGCGTCCCGCCCGCGTCCGCCAGGCCAGGAATCCCATGCGTCCCCAACGTTTCTCCCGCAAACCGCTGAGCCTGGCGCTGTCGCTGGTGCTGATGCCGGCCATGGCGCTGGCGCAGAACGTCTCCGGTGATCAGCGCTTCACGCCGGTGCTGGGGCAGGCGGCGCCGCTGTTCCCGCAATCGCCACAGGGCCAGCAGACCGCCTCGCAACCCCTGTATGCGCAACCGGGCAACGTCGACTACCGGGTCAATGCCGGCGTGCAGCGGGTGGTGGTGGAAGTGGACCGCGATGGCGCGCCGGCCGATGGCCAGTCGCCGGTGCATGTGGTCGTCCACCTGTACGGCGCCGACGGCAAGCCGCTGGCCGGCGAGTCCTTCGCCACGATCGAAAACTCCGGCGGGCGCATCAAGCTGCCCGACGGCCGCACCGACGAACTCGGCCCGGGCCACCTGGACGCCGACAAGGTCACGCCGGGCGTGCAGTTGCCGGTGCGCGATGGTCGCGCGGAGTTCGACCTGCTGGCGCCGCACGACCCGCAGGACGTACTGCTGCGGGTGACCGCCGGCGGCGAGACCGCCGAGGGCGTGGTCGGCTTCGTGCCGGAAATGCGCGAGATGATCGCCACCGGCCTCATCGAGGGCGTGATCAATTTCCGCCGCAAGGGTGACAACCTGATCGACGGGGGTACCCGCGGCGATGGATTCGAGCGCGAGATCCGCCGTTGGGAAAAGCAGTTCAACAACGGCAAGGCCAATGGCGCAGCGCGCGCCGCGTTCTTCGTCAAGGGCCGGATCAAGGGCGAGTACCTGCTGACCGCCGCCTACGACTCGGACAAGGAAGTGCGGGCGCGCCTGCTGCGCGACATCCAGCCGGAAGAGTTCTATCCGGTCTATGGCGACGCCTCGCTGCGCGGCTTCGACGCGCGTTCGGCCGAACGCCTGTACGTGCGGGTGGACAAGGAGCGCAGTTATCTGCTCTACGGCGACTTCCAGACCGGCGACAGCATCGCCACCCAGACCGGCGTGGACTTCGGCGCGCGTGCCTCGCAGCGGGTGCTGGGCACCTACAACCGCACCGCCACCGGCCTGGGCTGGCACTTCGAGAACGAGCGGATACGCGGCAACGTGTTCGCCATCGAGGATTCGCTGCGCCAGGTGATCGAGGAGCTGCCCAGCCAGGGCAGCGGCCCCTACGGCCTGCGCAACAACGCGGTGCTGGAAGGCAGCGAGCGGGTCGAGGTGGTGGTGCGCGATCGCAACCAGCCTTCGCGCATCGTGTCCGTGCGTCCGCTGGGCCGGCTGGTGGACTACAGCTTCGAGCCGTTCTCCGGCCGCATCCTGCTCAACAGCTTCCTGCCATCGTTCGATGCCGATCTCAACCCGGTGTCGCTGCGCATCACCTACGAACTGGACCAGGGCACCGAGAAGTTCTGGGTGGTCGGCGGCGACGCGCAGTTGCGGATCGGCGAGAACGGCGAAGTCGGCGGCTCCTACGTGGACGACCGCAATCCCTTCGCCAGCTTCGAGATGGGCAGTGCCAACATCGGCTACCGTTTCGGCGCCAACACCTGGCTGGTGGCCGAGGCCGCGCGCACCCGTAGCGAGGTCAACACCAATTCCATCAACCAGTACGGCACGCCCGCGTTGCAGGGACTGAGCGGCCTGGTGGAAGGCAACGCCTGGCGGATCGAGCTGGGCCATGCCGGCGCGAAGACGGACCTGAAACTGTTCGCCGGCCAGTCGGATCCGGAGTTCAACAACCCGGCCTCGCCGCTGTACGGCGGTCGCGGCGAATACAGCCTGACCACCCGCTGGCGCCTGACCGACCGCTTCGAACTGTATGCCGAGGGCCTGCGCAGCGAGGATCGCAATCCCGATGGCGGCGAGCGCAATGCCGGCAGCGTCGGCACGCGCATCAAGGCCACCGACAAGCTGACCCTGGATTTCGGTTACCGCGCGATCCGCGAGACCGTCGGCGCCTACTACACCTGGGCGACCAATAGCGGCTACGGCAACCTGGGCGGCCTGTCCGGCGGCTACGCGACCGGCGCCGGCGGCGGCGCGCTGGGCTACGGCCAGCAACCGCTGGATCCGCTGACCGGCCTGCCGATCATCAACAGCGGCAATCCCAACGATGTCGCCAGCGGCCTGCCGGTCGGCACCGAGCTGTCCTCGGACATGCTGCGCTTCGGCGTCGGCTATCGGGCCAGCGATCGCCTGAGCCTGGGCGGCGAGGTGGAGCAGGACATCCATGGCGAGGATCGCAACCGGGTCGCCTTCGGCCTGGACTACCAACTGCGCGAGCGCAGCCGCCTGTACGGCCGCTACGAGAAGCAGACCGGCATCAGCGGCGTCAACGGACTGACCCAGGACGGTCGCGAAGCCGACACGGTGGCGCTGGGCGTGGACACCAGCTTCCTGCGCGATACCCAGCTGTTCTCGGAATACCGGTTGCGCGACGCCATCGCCGGCCGCGACATCCAGGCCGCATCGGGCATGCGCAACCGCTGGGACCTGAGTGAAGGCCTGCGCCTGGATACCTCGCTGGAGCACACCAACGTGATCTCCGGCAACGTCGGCGATTCGACCGGGATAGGCGTGGCCCTGGACTACAGCGCCAATCCGCTGTGGCGCGGCAACATCCGCCTGGAGCACCGCATCTCCGACGACGTCGCCGACACGCCGACCGACGAGGCGTACCACACCACGCTGCTGCAGTTCCTGGCCGCGCGCAAGCTCAACCGCGACTGGACGGTGCTGGCGCGCAACTACCTGCTGCGCACGGTCTACGCGGCCCGCGGCGACGTGCTGCAGGATCGGTTCCAGGTGGGCCTGGCCTATCGCGACACCGACACCAACCGGATCAACGCGCTGGCGCGTTACGAGTACAAGCTGGAGAAGGACGAGAGCGGCATGGATGGTTCGGGCTTCGGTTCCGACACCGGCCAGGACATCCGCACCAGCGCGCACATCGTCTCCGCGCACGCCGACTGGCATCCCTCGCGGCCGTGGTGGCTGACCGGCCGGGTGGCGGCGAAATGGCAGCAGGACAGCTTCTTCTACGCCGACACCGGACGCGTCAACGACGATTTCCGCGCGGTGCTGCTGTCGGGCCGGGTCGTCTACGACATCACCGAGAACTGGGACATCGGCGTGCTGGCCTCGACCTTCCGTGGCCAGTACGGCGCCAACCAGTACGCGTTCGGCGTCGAGGTCGGGCGGCTGCTGCGGCAGAACCTGTGGCTGTCGGTGGGCTACAACGCCACCGGTTTCCGCGGCGACGAGGACCTGACCGGCTACGAGTACACGCAGCAGGGCGCGTTCATCCGCCTGCGCTTCAAGTTCGACGAAGACCTCTTCCGCAGGGAAGACGCCCGCTACCGCGATCCGGTGCGCTGAGGAACCCCATATGACCATCACCAAATCCACGCTCATCGCCGCCGCCGTGCTGGCCGTCCTGGCCGGCACCGCCGGCGCGCAGCAGACCCAGCTGACCCCGCCACCCGAGCGCATCACCGACGAGGCCATCCACGCCGATCTTTCCGGCTACGAGGCCACCCAGTTGCGCATCAAGGCGCTCAACGACGGCGGCCGGCCGGTGCGCGACTACCACCTGTCCAAGGCCCAATGCTGGCTGGACGTGTCCTTCCACGAATATACGCGCAACGATCGCAGCGCCTTTCCGCAGGAAGCGCTGACCGAATCGGAGAAGCTGATCGTCGGCATGGAGCAGGGCGTTTCGCCGCTGCCGACCGACACGCCGCTGGTCAACGGCGCGGCGCGGCTGCGCGAGGATCTGTGGAAGCGCCTGGGCGCCATCCACGGCACGCCCGGCTTCACCTGCGCGCAGCAGGCGGTGGCCTGCGGCGAGGTGGAACTGGTCCACGCGGGCAACGAGTTCAACCAGCAGCAGTGGCGCCATGCCAAGCCCTACATCCAGATCGCCGAGGACATGGTCAGCGACGCCGAGGCGCTGTCCCGGCAATGCGGCGCCGTGCCCGCGGCGCCGGCCGCCGATGCGGTGCTGACCGCCAACGTGCTGTTCGAGTTCGACCGCGACGGACGCAACGACATCCGCGCCTACTCGCTGCAGAGCCTGGCACGTGAACTGGCGCGGCTGCGCGAGGAAGGCCGGACCCTGCAGTCGGTGGAGCTGGTGGGTCATGCCGATCGCCTGCAGGGCAGGGGCTACGACTACAACCAGGGCCTGTCGGAACGCCGCGCGCGCACGGTGCACGAATGGCTGGTCGAGAACGGCGTCTCCGCCGATGCGATCCGCTACAGCTTCCGGGGCGATACCGAACAGGTCCAGGCCTGCGACGGGGTCAAGCCGCGCGAAGCCCTGCGGGAATGCCTGATTCCGAATCGCCGGGTCGAGGTGAGGCTGCATGCCTCCGGCGGTACGGAGGCCATGCCCGGCAGATAACGCACCCGGCCTATAATCCGGCCAAGCCGGGAGTCGGGGTGTCAGGGGGCATCACCGCGACGGCAACCCGAGAGGATCACCATGCCCGAAACGTCATCGGCAGCCGCCCCCCCGCTCCTGACGCGCATTCCCCTGTTCGGCCCGCTGCTTCGAAGGCCATTGCGATGGCTGCGGGACGTGCCGATCACCGATCCGGTGGCGCGCCGCAACGCGCCGATGATCCAGGTGATCTCGCTGTTGCTGGCGGTGCTCCCGCCACTGGCATGGATCTACCGGGCATCGATGGATGTCCCGTGGCGTCCCGGCGAGGTCGCCAGCATGGTGTTCAGCCTGACGGTGTGCGCGGCCGCGGGCATCAGTTTCTGGCTGATCCGGCGCGGCGCCTTCTTCGGCGCTTCCTACCTGTTGCTGGCGGTGTTCGCGGTCACCGTGGTGCCGTCCTACCTGTCCACCGGTTTCGCGGCGCAGGTGTACGAGCAGCCGATCCTGGTGCTGTGGATGGCCATCGCCGGGTTGATCGTGGGCCGGCGCGCCCTGTGGATCATGTTCCTGTGCGTCGCGCTGGCGTTCTGCGGCGGCATGTGGGTGGATTACACCCGATCGGGCGATGGTGGCGCCTTGCTGGTGGATCTGCTGTCGCGCACGGCGATGTTCCTGATGATCGCGGTGGTGCTGGATCGCAGTTCGGCCGCGCTGCGCGAGAGCCTGCGCGAGGCCACCGCGCGCGGCGATGCGCTGGTGGAGAGCAATCGCCGGCTGGAGCAGGAGATCCGCGAACGCGAACGCGCGCAGGAACAGTTGATCCACGCCCAGAAGGTGGAAGCGGTGGGCCGCCTGGCCAGCGGCGTGGCGCACGATTTCGGCAACCTGCTCACCCTGATCCTCGGCTATGCGGGACGGGGCCGGCGGATGGACGAACCGGCCGACCTGAAACAGGCGCTGGCGGGCGTGGAGTCGGCCGCGCGCCGCGCGACCCTGGTGACCCACAAGCTGCTGACTTTCAGCCGCCAGGACGAGACCGCGCCGGAAACGTTCGACCCCGCCCAGGCATTGCAGGAACTGCAGCCGATGCTGCGCCAACTGTTCAACCCGCAGGTCGACGTGCGGCTGTCGCTGCGCGAACCCTTGCCATCGATTCGATTGGATCGGACCCAGTTCGAACTGATGACGCTGAACATCGCCGCCAACGCCAATCACGCGATGCCTGAAGGTGGCCTATTCGATCTGGAAGCGGAGCTGACCGGCCCGGACAGGATCGCGATTGTCTTCCGCGATAGCGGGGCCGGCATGGGACCGGAGGTGCAGGCACGCGTGTTCGAGCCTTTCTTCACCACCAAGCCGGCGGGCGAGGGCACCGGCCTGGGCCTGTCGGTCGTGCGCGACTTGATCCAGCGTGCCGGCGGCAGCATCGGCGTGCAGAGCGCCGTCGGCGAGGGCACGGTGATCCGGATCGAACTGCCGGCGGCCGGCTAGGGAACAAGGCGCCACGCCGCCTGCCGGTCACCTTCCCGCGCGCGGGGCGATGTTCCTTCCCCCGCAACGCGGGGGAAGGTGGCGCGCCAGCGCCGGATGGGGGCGCTCTTCGCAGCCCCCCTTGCCCCCATCCGCCTTCGGCACCTTCCCCCGCTCTGCGGGGGAAGGGAACGGCGAACCGACCCGTTTTCCCCAATCGGACAAACGGAACCAACAGACGGCATCCATTCACCCCGCCGCCTGCCGGTCGCCTTCCCATGCGCGGGGACGATGTTCATTCCCCCGCAAGGCGGGGGAAGGTGGCGCGCCAGCGCCAGATGGGGGCGCTCTTCGCAGGCGCCCTTGCCCCCATCCGCCTTCGGCACCTTCCCCCGCTCTGCGGGGGAAGGGAACGGCGAACTGGCCGGTTTTTCCAACTGGACAAACGGACCCAACAGACGGCATCCATTCACCCCGCGCGCTTGGATCCCCTTGCGAACGGCACCATCTCAGCCTCCGGTTTTCACCGTTTTCCGGGAAATTTCCCGGTATCGTCGCCGCCATGCCACTGGACGCCTTCCACCCCGCCGTCGCCCGCTGGTTCGGGCGCGCTTTCCCCGGACCGACCCCGGCCCAGCAGGCCGCGTGGCCGGCGATCCGTGCCGGTCGCCATACGCTGGTGGCGGCCCCGACCGGCTCGGGCAAGACCTTGACCGCGTTCCTCGCCGCGCTGGACGATCTGGTGCGGCGCGGGCTGGAAAGCGGCGGCTTGCCGGACGAGACCGCGGTGGTCTACGTCTCGCCGCTGAAAGCGTTGTCCAACGACATCCACCTGAACCTGGAAGCGCCGCTGGCCGGCATTCGCGCGGCACTGGCGGAGATGGAACTGCCGGACGTGGACATCCGCACCGCGGTGCGAACCGGTGACACGCCCGCGGGCGAGCGCCAGAAAGTGTTCCGCACGCCGCCGCACGTGCTGGTCACCACCCCGGAGTCGCTGTACGTGCTGCTGGGTTCGGCATCGGGCCGGACCATGCTGTCCACGGTGCGTACCGTCATCGTGGACGAAATCCACGCCGTGGCCGCCAGCAAGCGTGGCAGCCACCTGGCGTTGTCACTGGAGCGATTGCAGGCCCTGTGCGCGCAGCCGCCGGTGCGGGTGGGCCTGTCGGCCACCCAGAAACCGGTCGAGGCGGTCGCGCGTTTCCTGGTCGGCGCGGGCGAGGGCGCGCAGCCGCCCGCCTGCGAAATCGTCGACATTGGTTACGGCAAGCAGCGCGATCTGGCGCTGGAACTGCCGCCGACACCGCTGGGCGCGGTGATGTCCAACGATCAATGGGAACAGGTCTATGACCGGGTCGCGGCGCTGGTGCGCGAGCATCGCACCACGCTGGTGTTCGTCAACACGCGCCGCATGGCCGAACGCGCCGCGCGCCACCTGGGCGAGCGCCTGGGCAAGCAGGGCGTGGCCGCGCACCACGGCAGCCTGGCGCGGGAAGCGCGGCTGGATGCCGAACAACGGCTCAAGCGCGGCGATCTGCAGGTACTGGTGGCGACCGCTTCGCTGGAACTGGGCCTGGACATCGGCGATGTGGATCTGGTCTGCCAGTTGGGCTCGCCGCGTTCCATCGCGACCTTCCTGCAGCGCGCCGGCCGCTCCGGGCATGCGGTCGGCGGCATTCCCAAGGCGCGCCTGTTCCCGCAGTCGCGCGACGAACTGATCGAATGCGCGGCGCTGCTGGACTGCGTCCGCCGCGGCGAACTCGACGCGCTGCGCATCCCGGTCGCGCCGCTGGACGTGCTGGCGCAGCAGCTGGTGGCCGAGACCGCCAGTCGCGAATGGGACGAGGATGATCTGTATGCGCTGGTGCGGCGGGCGGCGCCGTACGCGTCGCTGTCGCGCGAGGACTACGCGGCGGTGGTGCGCATGCTCGCCGACGGCTTCAGCACCCGCCGTGGCCCGCGCGCCGGCTACCTGCACCGGGACGCCGTGCACCGGCGCCTGCGCGAGCGCAAGGGCGCGCGGATGACCGCGCTGATGTCCGGCGGCACGATCCCCGACACCGGCGACTACGCGGTGATCCTGGAGCCGGAGGCGCACACCATCGGCACGGTCAACGAGGACTTCGCGGTCGAGAGCCTGTCCGGCGACGTGTTCCAGCTGGGCAACGCCAGCTACCGGATCCTGCGGGTGGAGCCGGGCCGGGTGCGGGTGGAGGACGCGCGTGGCGCGCCACCGAATATTCCGTTCTGGCTGGGCGAAGCGCCGGGACGCAGCGACGAACTGTCCGCCGGCGTGGCGCGCCTGCGCGAGGCGGTGGCGCGGGCGCTGGCCGGGGGGGGCGAAGCGGCGGGCCTGCACCTGCTGGTCGCGGAAATGGGATTCGACGAGGAGGCCGCGCGCCAGATTGTCGATTACCTGGGCAAGGCGGTGGCCGCGCTGGGCGAGCTGCCGACCCAGTCGCGCATCGTGATGGAGCGGTTCTTCGATGAATCCGGCGGCACCCAGCTGATCATCCATTCGCCGTTCGGCAGCCGGCTCAACCGCGCCTGGGGCCTGGCCCTGCGCAAACGCTTCTGCCGCCAGTTCAATTTCGAGCTGCAGGCGGCGGCGACCGAGGACGCGATCATCCTGTCGCTGTCCACCAGCCACAGCTTCCCGCTCATCGAGGTGTCGCGCTACCTGCATTCCTCCTCGGCGCAGGACGTGCTGGTGCAGGCACTGCTGGATGCGCCGCTGTTCGGCGTGCGCTGGCGCTGGAACGCCACCACCGCGCTGGCGTTGCCGCGCTTCGTCGGCGGCCGCAAGGTGCCGCCGCAACTGCAGCGGATGAAATCCGAGGACCTGCTGGCGACGGTGTTTCCTGATCAGGTCGCCTGCCTGGAGAACATCGTCGGCGAGCGCGAGATCCCGGATCACCCGCTGGTGGCGCAGACCCTGGACGATTGCCTGCACGAGGCGATGGATACCGAGGGCTGGCTTGCCCTGCTGCGCCGGCTGGAGGCGGGCGGAATCGACGTGATCGCGCGCGACCTGCCGCTGCCTTCGCCGCTGGCCGCCGAGGTGATCAACGCGCGTCCCTATGCGTTCCTGGACGATGCGCCACTGGAGGAACGCCGTACCCAGGCGGTGCAGAGCCGGCTGTACCGCGAGGCCGAGTCCGCCGACGAGCTGGGGAAGCTGGACCTGGCCGCGATCCAGGCCGTGCGCGAGGAAGCCTGGCCGCGACCGCGCAACCCCGACGAGATGCACGAGGCGCTGACCGGCGTGGGCGCCATCACCGTCGACGAGGCGGAGGACAACGCCGGCTGGCGCGACTGGCTGCGGGCGCTGGCGAAGGAGGGGCGCGCCACCCGCATGCAGGTGGCGGACGGCCGATCGCAGGCGCTGTGGCTGGCGACCGAACAGTTGCCGATGCTGCGGGCCCTGTTTCCCGAGGCCTCGATCGACCCGGTGATCGAGGCGCCGGAAGAATACGCGCAGGCCGACTGGCCGCGCGAGACCGCATTGCGCGAACTGCTGCGTGCACGGCTGACCGCGCTGGGGCCGGTGCCGCCGTCATCGCTGGCGCGGTCCCTGGCGTTGCCTCCGGCCGAGGTCGACCAGGCCCTGCTGGCGCTGCAGGCCGAAGGTTACGTGATGCAGGGCCACTTCACTCCCGGCGGCGCGGAGGAGGAATGGTGCGAGCGGCATCTGCTGGCGCGCATCCACCGCTACACCCTCAAGCAACTGCGACGCGAAATCGAGCCGGTCGAGCCGCGTGACTTCCAGCGGTTCCTGTTCGACTGGCAGCATCTGAGCGAAGCCGAGCGCGTGAGCGGTCCGGAAGCGCTGGCCAGCGTGCTGGGGCAACTGGAAGGGTTCGAGGCGCCGGCGGCCAGCTGGGAGGCCGACCTGCTGCCGGCGCGCGTGCGCGGCTACGCCATCCACTGGCTGGATGATCTGTGCACCGCCGGACGCACCCTGTGGACGCGGCTGCGTCCGCCCGCCAACGAAGGCGGCGGGCGCGGCAATGTGTCCCTGCGCGGCACGCCGATCCTGCTGCTGCCGCGCCGGCAGGCGGCGTTGTGGAACCGGTTGGCGCCCGCACCGGTGGATGATGAAGAACTCGGCTCGCGCGCACGTCGCGTGGTGGACTATCTCGGCGGACAGGGGGCGTCGTTTTTCGACGAGATCGGCGATGGTGCGCACCTGCTGCGCACCGAGCTGGAGGATGCGCTGGCCGAACTGGTGGTGCGTGGCCGCGTCCATTGCGACAGCTTCGGCGGATTGCGCGCCTTGCTGGTGCCTGCGTCCAAGCGCGACGGCGGCTCCCGCCATCGCCGCCGCAAGCCGATGTTCGGCATCCAGGACGCCGGTCGCTGGGCGCTCATCCGTACCGGTGCGCCCGCGGGCAGCGGCAACGCCCAGGCCGAGGCGGTCGAACATGTCGCACGCGTGCTGCTGCGCCGTTATGGCGTGGTCTGCTGGCGGCTGCTGGAACGCGAGGCGGCCTGGTTGCCGCCGTGGCGGGAACTGGCACGGGTTTACCAGCGCCTGGAGGCGCGCGGGGAAATCCGCGGCGGGCGCTTCATCACCGGCATTCCGGGCGAGCAGTTCGCACTGCCGGAAGCCGTCGCGGCGCTGCGGCAGGCGCGGCGGCGCCCGGCCGACGGCAAATGGCTGGCGATAGCCGCCACCGATCCGGCCAACCTGCTGGGCACGCTGCTGCCCGGTGACAAGGTCGCGCGCGTCCCCGGTTCGCGCGTGCTCTATCGCGATGGCCTGGCGGTCGCGGTGCTGGTGGCGGGCGAAGTGCGTTTCCTGGAGTCGCTGTCCTTGTCCGAAGCGCAGGAGGCCGGCCGCGTGCTGCAACGTGCCATGCACGCCGAGATGGATCTGCCGCAGGTACCCGCGCAGGCGGGATAGCCGGGGCATCCGCGGGACGGCGGCGCGCATGGACTGTCCACGGCGCAGCGGCCGCTTGATCGCGATCAATTGGAATCCGCGCACGATGCGATACGGTGCGCCGGGTCGAAACTCTGGTCCGGCGTCATGCGCATTCCTCCCCTTGAAGACGGTGGCCCGGGTCTCGGGCTGTGCAGCGAGGCCGACGTCGTCTGGCTGGTGGAGACGTTCTACCTGCGCGTGCGCCAGGATGATCTGCTCGGGCCCTTCTTCGAGGCGCGCGTGCGCGACTGGGCCGCGCACCATTCGCTGCTGGTCGCGTTCTGGTCGTCACTGCTGCGCGGGACCCGCCGGTTTCATGGCGCGCCGGTCAGTTGCCATCTGGGCATGCAGGGGCTGACCGAAGCCATGTTCCTGCGCTGGCTGGCGTTGTTCCGGCAGACCACCGCCGAATGCGGCAACGGGGGGATGCGCCGCGAGGCCGATGACGCCGCGCTGCGCATGGCCAATCATTTCTGGCAACGCTACCAGGCCAGGCAGGTGCCCGGCGTGGCGCCCTTGCCGCTGCCGATGCGCTGAAGCGGGATCCCCGGCGGATGCCCATGCGTAGTCCTGCCGGCGCTGGACCTTGCCGAAGTTTCCGGGTTCAGGTGGCCGTGCCTGTATAGGGCGTCTGGCAGACGGGGGGGACGCAGGCGGGATCCGTGCTTCCGGCGTAGTGGACCTGGCAGGTCCAGCTCAGCGCGGTCGCGTTGGCGTCCAGGGTCGGGACCAGCACCACGGTCAGTGCTCCACCGCCGGCGGTGTGGCGACAGCGGACCACGGCATCTCCCATCATCCGGACGAATATTTCGCCGCCAGCGTTGACGTCGACCAGGAAATTGTAGCTGCCGGGTTTGCCTCTGAAGGTCTGATAGGGCCGGTAGCCCAGCTGCTCCGACGTCCGCCAGGGCGCGCTACCGATGGCGCCCGGACGCCAGCCGATACCGCGCAGCCGATCGCGCGGGTTTCCCTCGGTGAAGACATATTCGTTCACCGCCAGCTTGATCTGCGATGCCGCGTTCAGGCCCTCGCTGAAGGCGGCACGGATTCGGTAGTCGCGATACGCCGGCAATGCGAGCGCCAGCAGCAGCGAGATGACGGCCAGGGCGATCATCAATTCGACAAGGGTGAATCCTTGATGGCGGGTCTTCATGAACGATCATGGGAATCGAAAGCCCATGAGCATGCGCATGAGACTCGCCCCGCAACATCGGATTCTTCCGAATCCTGAAAACGGGCGGACGATCCGATGCGATCGCCGGCTTGCCGTGCTCAGCCGCTGCAGCCTCCGCAGCACACCGAGGGGATGCGTTCGATCTGGGTCAGGCGCACCGGATGTCCGGCCTGTTCCATGATGAACACCAGTTCGATGTCCATCACCACGGTGGAGATGCGCAGCTTGCCCGCCTTGGCGTCCAGGTCGACCAGGCCGGCGGGATCGAATTCCTGCAGTACCCGTTCGATGGTGATCGGATCCACGGACGGGCCGGGCAGGGGGATGTGGTATTCCATGGGGCGGCACCAGTGAGGGGTGGGAGGAAAGAACGGCGATGAAAGCAGGAGCGCCGGCAAACCGGCCCCGGCGCTCCTGTCCCCGGTGGATTACTTCGTCACCACCAACTTGCCCTTCATCAAGGTGGAGTGACCGGGGAAGCTGCAGAAGAAGTTGTAGTCGCCGCCGGCGGTCAGCTTCTTGCCCGGCAGGGTGATCTTGGTTTTCTGGCCGCCGCCGATCAGGGTGGTGGCGGCGAGCACGCGGGCATCGCCCTTGGGCACGTAGTGGTTGCCCACGCCGGCCTTGATGGCATCGCGGGCGATGCCGTCCATGTCCTTGGCGGCGGAGATGACCACGTTGTGGCCCATCGCGGCGGCCGGCATCTTGCCGGTGTGGACCAGTTCGATGGTGATGGTCGCGCAGCTGGCCGATACGGTCGCCGTCTTCAGATCGAACTTCATCGCATCGTCGCCCTTCAGGCTGACCGTGCAGTTGTTGGCGGCATGGGCCATGCCGGTGGCGGCCATCAAGCCCAGGGCGAGCAGCGAAGCGGAAACGATTTTCATGGGAAACTCCTTGGTGTGGTTGCGGGGTGTGAGTGAACGGTCAGTGGGCGGGAGTGGCGGCGAGGGCGGTGCGGACGGCGGCGACGAAGGCCGGGTCCGGTATCGCGCTGGCGACCTCGGAACGGGCGAGGACACGGCCGTCCGCGTCGACCAGCACCAGCACGCTGGTGTGGTTGATGCTGCCGTCCTCGCGGGGGCGATAGCGCACGTCGAGCACGCTGGCGATCGCGCGGGCGTCGTTCGCGCCGGGCTGCAGGAATCGCCACTGCGCCGGCACCCGGTGCCGTTGCGCGGTCTCGCGCAGGGCCTGCGGCGTGTCACGGGCGGGATCCAGGCTGATCATCACCATCCCGACGCGCGCGCGTTCGGAGGGCGTGAGCTGTTTCTGCACCGCCTTGCCGTTCTCGATGATGAGGGGGCACATGAGGTGGCAATTCGTGTAGAACATCGACATGACACGTGGCGTGCCGCGCAGGTCGCGCCACTGGCCGGCGTTGCCGTCCTGGTCGGTGACCGTCGCCTCGAGTTGGTAGAGGGAATCGCCCGGCAGCGCCTGCGCGGCGACCGGGACACCGGACTGGAACAGCGCCAGCCCGAACAGCAGGAATGACAAGGGCATCTTCATGGCTGGCTCCTTGCGCAGCGGAATCCGAGGTTGCCGAGGGTGTTGACCGGTTGCAGTGCGGACAGCAGGGCGAAGCGCTTCATCACGCCGTAGTGCTGGCGATCGTTGAAGGCCAGCGCGGTGGCGCCGCAGTACTTGAGCTTGTCGCCGTCTTCGGCGCCGCGCTTGTCGCCGTCGCCCATCAGGGTGGCGAAGTCGTCCACCCATTCCCACGCCACGCCGTGCAGGCCGTGGATGCCATAGGCGTTGGGCGGCGCGTCGCCGGCATCGACGGCGCGGCCGGTGGCGTCGTTGAGCAGCAATGCCTGCCAGCCCTGGTCGCCGCGGGCGTCGCGGCGATGGGCGTCGGCGGCGGCCGCGTATTCCCATTCCAGGAAGGTGGGCAGGCGCGCATCCTGGGCGCGGCAGTAGGCGTCGGCGGCATACCAGCTGACCTGGACGACCGGCGCATCCGAGTCGACCGCAGCGCCCGGGCCCGCGGCCCCGGCCCAGTGGCCGAGATAACCGGGGCCGGCGAACAGCGCCGGCACCCGATCACGCCGCCATTGCGGCTGGCGTTCGACGAAACGGGCGAAGTCGGCGTTGCTGACCGCGCGTTCCATCAGGGTGAAAGCCGCGACCGGACGTGCTTCGCTGCTTTCCTCGTAGCGGATGGCCGAGCGGAAACTTCCGCCCGGCACGCCCACGTAGTCGGGACCACCCGCCATCGCCGGTGCGACGAGGGATGCAAGCAACAGGGCGGGCAGTCTCCGGTACATGGGCGTCCTCACGGGTCTTTCGATTACTTGCCCGCGGGTTCGCCCTGCGGGTACTCCTTGCTGGACTGCTGGCCGGTGTAGATGTCGTGCTTGGCCTCGCCATCGACCTTCAGGATGCCCAGCGAACCCTTGTGGAAGGTGCGGAAGATGCTGTGGTCGACCAGCACGAAGTTGCCCGGCACGTCGGCCTTGAACTCGACGATGGTCGCGCCGCCCGCCGGTACCAGCGTGGTCTGCACGTTCTCCTGGTACTTGCTGCCGCCCTCCGTGTAGACCTTGTCGAAGATTTCGCCGATGACGTGGAAGCTGGACACCAGGTTGGGGCCGCCGTTGCCGACGAACATTCGGATGGCCTCGCCAGCCTTGGCCTGCAGCGCGTTGTCACCGGTCAGCGAACCTTCGGCACCGTTGAACACCACGTAGGTCGGGTGCTCGTCGATGGCCTTTTCCAGGCTGAAGGGCTGCAGGCCGGGTTCGCCGTACTTGCCTTCGGTGTAGAAGTCGCCCTGCATCACGTAGAACTCCTTGTCCACCTTCGGCAGGCCTTCCGGCGGCTCGACCAGGATCAGGCCGTACATGCCGTTGGCGATGTGCATGCCGACCGGCGGCATCGCGCAGTGGTACACGTACAGGCCGGGATTCAGCGCCTTGAAGGTGAACTGCGTTTCGTGGCCGGGCAGGGTGAACGTGGCCTCGGCGCCGCCGCCCGTGCCGGTGACGGCATGCAGGTCGATGTTGTGCGGCATGTGCGAGCTGTGGTGGTTCTTCAGGTGGAACTCCACCGTGTCGCCCTGGCGCACGCGGATGAAGCTGCCGGGCACCGAACCGCCGAAGGTCCAGAAGTTGTAGGTCACGCCGTCGGAGATCTTCATCTCCTTCTCGACCACTTCCAGATCCACGATGACCTTGGCCGGCGTGCTGCGCGTGATCGGCGGCGGCACCATCGGCGGTGCGGTCAGGACCGCCTTGATCGGCTCGCCCTGGGGGGCGCCATTGTCGGCGGCGAAGGCGTTGCCGGCGAGGGTGGCGCCCATCGCGCAGGCGAGGGCGTAATAAAGCAGGGAGTTGCTCTTGCGCTTCATGGCGCGTTCCTTGTCATGGCCTTTGGCCGATGGGGGAACGTTAGTTGTCCCACCTTCGTGGTCGCCTTGATTTGCATCAATCGATGCCCCCGATTCGGCGAAAAACACCGGCAACTTCATCCGGCTTGACATGGATCAAGTTCGCTTTCGACGAACCCGTCCCTGCGACAACTTGACGCATCCCAACGTTGGAGCGGCTCCAGACAATGGCGTCGACCAAAACGGAGTGTCGTGTCATGCGTAGAGATTGTCTTGCCGTCGCCCTGTCCCTCGCGCTCGCACCGGTTTCGATGGTGTTCGCCGCCGAGGCGCCGCCCAACGATGCCGGCCAGCATGTGCATGACGCCGGACCCGTCGCGCCGACCGAACTCGATGGCGTGGTGGTGGTGGGCGTGGCGCCGGCATTGGCGACGACCTTCGTCACCGATCCGAAACTGCCGCGCCAGCCGGTGCCGGCCAGCGACGGCGCGGACTACCTGAAGACGATTCCCGGATTCGCCACGCTGCGCAGCGGTGGCACCAACGGCGATCCGGTGCTGCGCGGCATGTTCGGATCACGCCTGAACCTGATGACCAACGACGGTGCGTTGAGCGGGGCGTGTCCCTCGCGCATGGACAATGCGATGTCCTACATCGCGCCGGAAACCTATGACCGCCTGATTGTCATCAAGGGACCGCAGACGGTGCTGTGGGGTGGCGGCGCGTCGGCGGGCACGGTGCGCTTCGAGCGCGAGATTCCGTACTTCGATCGCCCCGGCGTGCGCGTCAATGCCAGCGCGCTGGCCGGCAGCCGCAACCGCAACGATCAGGTGGTGGACGCCACCGCCGGCAACGCCACCGGCTACCTCCGGCTGGGCGGAAACCGATCGGAGGCCGATGACTACCAGGATGGCAACGGCGATGAAGTGCCGTCCGCGTGGCGCAAGTGGAACACCGATGTCGCGCTGGGCTGGACGCCGGACGAGAACACCGTGCTGGAGTTGAGCGCCGGTACGGGCGATGCGCAGGCCCGCTATGCCGGCCGCGGCATGGACGGCTCGCGCTTCCGCCGCGACAGCCTGGGCCTGCGCTTCGAGAAGAGCGACATCGGCGGCGTGCTGGATGCGATCAAGGCCAACCTCTACCTCAATGATGTCGATCACGTGATGGACAACTACACGCTGCGGCGTCCGGATCCGGCCAGCAGCATGCCCATGCCGATGGCCAGCAACGTCGGCCACCGCACCTGGGGTGGGCGGGTGGCCGCGACCTGGCAGCGCGACGACTGGGAAATCACCGCGGGCGTGGACCTGCGCGACAGCCGCCATCGCCAGCGCAGCGGCATGGGCCGCGGTACCTATCAGCAGCAACCGTGGACCGTGGATGCGCGCTTCCGTACCTTCGGCGCCTTCGCCGAATCGCATTGGCACCTGACCGACAAGCACCATGTGATGAGCGGCCTGCGCGTGGATCGCGCGCGGGTGGAGGATCTGCGTCGCAGTACCGGCGGCATGATGCCGATGCCCAATCCCACCGCCGGGCAGGCGCGCAGCGAAAGCCTGCCCAGTGCCTTCGTGCGCTACGAGTACGACATGTCCGGCAAGCTGGGCGCATACGCCGGCATCGGCCACACCCGGCGCATGCCCGACTATTGGGAACTGTTCTCGCCCAAGCGCGGTCCGGCCGGTTCGGTCAACGCCTTCGCCGGCATCCAGCCCGAGCGCACCACCCAACTGGATCTGGGCCTGCAATACCGCGGCGAGCGTTTCGATGCGTGGGTGTCGGTCTACGCCGGCCGCATGCAGGACTACATCCTGTTCGATTACCTGCCCGGGATGATGGGGATGGGCGCGACCACCCGCGCGCGCAATATCGACGCCGATATCCGTGGTGGCGAGGCCGGGGTGGAATGGCGTCCCGGCGCGGGCTGGAAGCTCGGCGGATCGCTGGCCTATGCCTGGGGCGAGGATCGCGCTGGCGGCACGCCGTTGCCGCAGATGACGCCGCTGGAAGCGCGGCTGTCGGCCAGCCGCGAGCACGAACGCTGGTCGTGGGGCGCGCTGTTGCGCCTGGTCGATTCCCAGCACCGGGTCAGCACGGGCCAGGGCAACGTGGTCGGCCGCGATCTCGGCCCCAGCGCGGGCTTCGCGGTGTTCTCGGTCAACGGCGGCTATCGCTTCAGCGACCGCCTGCAGCTGACCGCCGGCATCGACAACCTGTTCGATCGGGCCTACAGCGAACACCTGAATCTCGGCGGCAACAGCGCCTTCGGCTATCCGGCCGATCCGGTCCGTATCAACGAGCCCGGCCGCACCGCATGGCTGAAGCTCAATCTCACCTACTGAGCGTGGCCATGGCCACCCACGAAAACCACAAGGGGACTCCATGAAACACCACATCCGCTGCCTGCTCGGCATTCCCTGCCTCGCCATCGCGCTTCCCGCCGTCGCCGCATCACCGGACGACACCGCCGGCAAGGTGATCCTGGATGCGCGCTACCGCTACGAGCAGGTCGATCAGGACAACGCGCTGGACAACGCCAGGGCGCATACCCTGCGCACCCGTATCGGCTACCGCACGCCGCGCTGGCACGGGTTGTCGGGCCTGGTCGAGATCGACGACGTGCGCCACCTGGGCGGCGAACGCTTCAACGACACCCGCAACGGCCGGGCGCGCTACGCCACGGTCGGCGATCCGGAAGGCACCGAGGTCAACCAGGCGCTGCTGCGGTACACCGCCGACTGGAGCAACCTGCAGGTCGGTCGGCAGCGCATCAACCTGGCGAACCAGCGCTTCGTCGGCGGAGTGGGCTGGCGCCAGAACGAGCAGACCTACGACGGCGCGATGATCGAACTGACCCCCGCGCCGGCCTGGAAGCTGACCTACGCCTACCTGGACAACATCAACAGCGTGTTCGGCCCGGATGACACCCGTCCGATCAGCCGCACCGCGCCCGCCGACATCGAGGGGCACAGTCATCTGTTGCAGGCGCAGTACGCGTTCTCGCCCCATCTGACCGCGATCGGCTACCACTACCGCCTCGGACTGGACAACCTCGCGGTGGCCGCGGGCGCGCCGCTGGGCACGCTGTCCAGCCGCACCAGCGGCCTGCGCCTGCAGGGCAAGGCCGGTGCGTTCTCTTATGTTCTGGAACATGCGCGCCAGCGCGAGCTCGATGGCAATCCCTGGCAACTCGATGGCCGTTACTGGCTGGCCGAAGGTGGCTATCGCTGGCAGGACATCCAGTGGAAGGCCGGCTACGAAGTGCTGGGCGCCGGTCGCGGCGGCGCGGGAAACCGGGCGTTCCAGACACCGCTGGCGACCAAGCACGCGTTCCAGGGCTGGGCGGATCAGTTCCTGACCACGCCCGCGGACGGTCTGCGCGACGCCTACGCCGGTTTCAGCCTGCCGCTGGGGGGCGGCGAATGGCAGGCGTGGTACCACGATTTCCGCAGCGATCGCGGCGGACATCGCTTCGGCCGCGAACTGGATCTGTCCTGGCGTCGCGCGATTCCCCGGGTGAAAGGCTTGGACGGCATGCTCAAGCTCGCCAGCTACCGCAGCGCGGACGGCGTCCGCACGGTGGATACCGACAAGTTCTGGGTGCAGGTGCAGTACAGCTACTGAGCCGTTTCGACTTGACGTGGATCAATGTGGCCGGTGGCGGGGCGTGAGGACAATGCGGCCTCTTCCCCCGCCATCGGAAGCGGCATGCCTTTCCACGATCTGCGCGATTTCCTGGATCACCTGAGCGGGCAGGGCGAGCTGCTGGGCATCGACGCCCGCGTCGAACCCGAGCTGGAAAGCACCGCCTTGAGTCTGCGCGCCCTGCGCGAATCCGGGCCGGCGCTGCTGATGAACAACGCCGGCTCGGCGCATCCGCTGTTGGGCAACCTGTTTGGCCACCGCCGGCGCATCGAAATGGCGCTGGATGGCCGCCCGCTGGCCTCGCTGCGCGAGCTCGGCGAACTGCTGGCCTGCGTGAAGGAACCGCGCTGGCCCGGCAACCTGCGCAGCGCGCTGGCCGACTGGCCGGGGCTGGCGCAACTGGCCTACGTGGCCCCGCGCGTGGTCCAGGACGCGGCCTTCAACGAGCAGGTGCTGGAAGGCGAGGACATCGATCTGGGGCGGCTGCCGATCCAGCGCTGCTGGCCGGAGGATGCCGACCGTCTGATCACCTTCGGCCTGGTGATCACCCGCGGCACCCGCCAGGAGCGCCAGAACGTGGCGATCTACCGGCAGCAGGTGATCGGCCGCAACCGCGTGATCATGCGCTGGCTTCCGCATCGCGGCGGCGCGCTCGATTACGCCAGCTGGCAGGCCGCGCATCCGCACAAACCCTTTCCGGTGCTGGTGGCGATCGGCGCGGATCCGGCCACCCTGCTGGCCGCGGTGGCGCCGGTGCCGGACACGTTGTCCGAGTACGAATTCGCCGGACTGCTGCGGGCCGCGCGCACGCGGGTCTGGCGCAGCGCGCTGACCGGGCTGGATGCGCCGGCGGGCGCGGAGATCCTGCTGGAGGGCTTCATCCATCCCGGCGACACCGCGCTGGAAGGCCCGTTCGGCGATCACACCGGCTATTACAACGCGCAGGCGCATTTCCCGGTGCTCACCATCGAACGCATGCGCCTGCGGGCCGGCGCCATCTACCATGGCAGTTACATGGGCCGCGCGCCGTTCGACGAGCCCTCGGTGCTGTCGATGGCGCTGAACGACATCTTCGTGCCGATCCTGCGCAAGGTATTTCCGGAGATCGTGGATTTCTACCTGCCGCCGGAAGCGTGCTCGTACCGGGTGGCGGTGGTCAGCATCCGCAAGCAGTACGCCGGACATGCGCGGCGGGTGATGATGGGGGTCTGGTCGTACCTGCGCCAGTTCACCTACACCAAGTTCGTCATCGTCACCGACGAGGACATCGACGTGCGCGACTGGTCGCAGGTGATCTGGGCGGTGTCGACCCGGGTGGATCCGGCGCGCGACAGCCTGCTGGTGGAGAACACCCCGATCGATTACCTCGATTTCGCTACCCCGGTGTCGGGCGTGGGTTCCAAGCTGGGGCTGGACGCGACCCGCAAGTGGGCCGGCGAAAGCGCGCGCGAATGGGGCCGGCCCATCACCCTGGATCCGCAGGTCGAGCGGCGCGTGGACACCCTGTGGCGGCAGATCTGCCGGACCGCCGAATCCGAGGCCGGACAGGACGCCGAACCCGACACGATCGACGCCTGGGCACCGCGCCGCCGGTCTTCCCCCGCCTGGAGAAATTCCTGATGCAACTGGTATGTCCGGCCGGCAACCTGCCGGCCCTGAAGGCCGCCATCGATGCCGGCGCCGACGCGGTCTACGCGGGCTTCCGCGACCAGACCAACGCCCGCGCGTTCCCGGGGCTGAACTTCGACGACGTGGAGATGCGCGAAGGCATCGCCTATGCGCATGCGCGCGGGCGCAAGGTGTACCTGGCGCTGAACACCTATCCGGACAGCGCGCGCCTGCCGCAATGGCATCGGGCGGTGGACCAGGCGGCCGCGTTCGGCGCCGACGCCATCATCGCCGCCGAGATGGCGGTGCTGCACTACGCGTCGGTCCGCCACCCGGATCTGGCGCGGCATCTGTCGGTGCAGGGTTCGGCGACCTCCGCGGCGGCCTTGCGCTACGCGCATGATCGCTTCGGCATCGCGCGCGCGGTGCTGCCGCGGGTGCTGTCGGTGCAGCAGGTCGAACGCCTGTGCCAGGCCGCGCCGGTGCCGCTGGAGGTGTTCGCATTCGGCAGCCTGTGCATCATGGTCGAAGGCCGTTGCCAGTTGTCGAGTTATGTCACCGGCGCTTCGCCCAACCGCCATGGCGTGTGCTCGCCGGCCAGCTTCGTGCGCTGGGAGGAGCACGCCGACCAGGGCCGCAGCGTGCGCCTCAACGGCATGCTCATCGATCGCTTCGGCGCGACCGAACCGGCCGGCTATCCCACCGTCTGCAAGGGCCGCTACGACGTCGGCGGCGAGGTCTTCCATGCGCTGGAAGAGCCGACCAGCCTCAACACCCTGGAACTGCTGCCGCGGCTGGCCGCGGCCGGCGTGGCGGCGCTGAAAATCGAGGGACGCCAGCGCGGCGTGGCCTACGTGCGCACGGTGACCCGGGTCTGGCGCGAAGCGATCGACGCGCAGCTGCGCACGCCCAAGGCGTGGCGCGTACGCGAGGACTGGCAGACCGACCTGTCGGCGCACGCCGAAGGCCAGCAGACCACCCTTGGACCCTACCACCGCGCCTGGCATTGAACGATGAAACTCAGTCTTGGACCCCTGCAATACTTCTGGCCGCGCGAGCGGGTGCTTTCCTTCTACCGCGACGCCGCGCAGTGGCCGCTGGACATCCTCTACCTGGGCGAAACCGTCTGCAGCAAACGGCGTGAACTGCGCACGCGCGACTGGCTGGCGCTGGCGGAGGAACTGGCCGGCAGCGGCAAGCAGATCGTGCTGTCGTCGCTGGCGCTGATCGAAGCCGAATCGGAACTGTCGACGGTGGTGCGGCTGGCCGAAAACGGCCGCTTCCTGCTGGAGGCCAATGATCTGTCCGCCGTGCAGGTCTGCCGCGAGCGCGGCCTGCCGTTCGTGGCCGGGCCCACCCTGAACGTCTACAACCAGGTGGCGCTGGGCCTGCTGATCGAGGATGGCCTGGTGCGCTGGGTGCCCGGGGTGGAACAGGGGCGCGAACTGCTGCGGGAACTGCGCGCGGCGATGGCGGAGCAGGGCACGCCGATGCCGGAACTGGAAGTGCTGGCCTGGGGACGGTTGCCGCTGGCGTATTCGGCGCGCTGTTTCACCGCGCGCGCCTACGACGTGCCCAAGGATGATTGCGGTTTCCGCTGCATCCATCACCCGGACGGCCTGCCGATGGCGACCCGCGAGGGCGAGCCGTTCATGGTCATCAACGGCGTGCAGATCCAGGGCATGGAAGTGGTCGACATGGCGCCGGAGCGCGACCAGCTGATCGCCTGCGGCGTGGACATCCTGCGGCTGTCGCCGGTGCAGGAGGACATGGCCGGCGTGGTCGATCACTTCCGGCGCATGCTCGGCGCGCCGCTGCCGCCGCCACGGCTGGGCGCGCGCAACGGCTACTGGGAAGGCAGGCCCGGGCGCGCGTCGCTGTCGGCGCCGACGATTGCCTGAGCGCGACGCGGGCTTGCCTGTACGCGATGGCCGGCGCACGCGGGAGGCCGCGCGGACGTGCGCTCAGTCGACGGGTGAGTCACAGCGGAAGTGCGCGCCGAGGCTGTGCGTGCGCGCCAGCGCCGCGTGCAGCAGGCGGCCCACCAGTCCACCCTGCCAACTGCCGCCCATGCCGGCATCCTGCGCCAGTTCGTCCAGCGCCTCGCGCATGATCGCGCCGTCGCGCACCGGCCCCAGCGCACGCCAGCTCAGCGCACGCAGGCCGATAAGCGCGGCGGCGTCCGCGTCGCACCCGCGCTCGACCCAATCTCCGCCGCCCGCGGGCACATGCCGGCGGATGCCGGCCAGCGACTGGCCCAGGCGGCGGCCGTAGACCACGCCTTCCAGCAGCGAATTGCTGGCCAGCCGGTTGGCGCCATGCACGCCATTGCAAGCGGCTTCGCCCACCGCGTACAGGCCTTCCACCGTGGTGCGTCCGTCCAGATCCACGGCGATGCCGCCCATGTGGAAATGCGCGGCCGGGGTGACCGGGATGCGCTGGACGCGCGGATCGATGCCATGCGCGCGGCACAGCGCGTAGACGGTGGGGAACTGCAGCAACCAGGTTTCATGCAGGTGGGTGGCGTCCAGCCAGATGCGCCGGCCGTCCTGCTGGGCCAGCCAGACCTGGCGCGCCACCACGTCGCGCGGCGCGAGATCGCCCAGGGGATGCTGATCGGACATGATCGCGACGCCGTCGTCGTCGAACAGGCGCGCGCCGGCCCCACGCAGCGCCTCGGTGATCAGCGGCAGCGCGCCGTTGACCGCCACCGACAGCGCGGTCGGATGGAACTGGATGAATTCCAGATCGCGCGCCTGCGCGCCCGCGGCCAGCGCCAGCGCCAGGCCGTTGCCGTCGGCGCCGGAAGGATTGGTGCTGGCGGCGAACAGCGCGCCACAGCCACCGGTGGCCAGCACCACCTCGGCGCAATCGATCTCCTCGCCGCGCGGTTCGCCGGGCCAGCGCAGGCGCAGGCCGCTGACGCCGTGGGCGCCGACGCGCAGCGCGTCCAGCATCGCCGGCGGCCGCCAGTCGATGTGCGGTGAATTCTGCGCCGCCCGGATCAGCGCCAGCAGCAGCGACGCACCGCTGGCGTCGCCACCGGCGTGGACGATGCGATGGCGACGATGGCCGCCTTCGCGGCCGAGCAGGAAGCGGGTGCCTTCCAGGTCGAAGGGCACGCCCTGCGCCTGCAGCCAGCGCACCGCCATCACCGCGTTGTCGACCAGGTAGCGGACCGCATCGTAGTCATTGTGATCGGCGCCGGCGGCGAGGGTGTCATGGGCGTGCGCATCGGCGCTGTCGCCGGTGTCCAGGGCGGCGGCGATGCCGCCCTGCGCCAGCGCCGTGCAGCAGTCGACGCCGGCCGGCGCGCGGCCGATCAGCAGCACCCGCCGCGGCGCGGCCGACAGCGCCGTGGCCAGGCCGGCGACGCCGCAGCCCACCACCACCAGCGGCGGCGCGCCGAGGCTCATGCGCGTTCGCCCCGGCCCACCGCGAGCATGCGCGCCAGCGCCGCGCGCGCGCGTTCGGCCACGTCCGTCGGCACTTCGACCGGGTGACGCAGATCCTGCAGGCAGGCGTGGATGTTCGGCAGCGTGATCCGCTTCATGTGCGGGCACAGGTTGCAGGGCTTGATGAACTCCACGTCCGGGAAGCGATGGCGCAGGTTGTCGGCCATCGAGCATTCGGTGATCAGGGCGACCCGGCGCGGGCGCTCGCGTTCCAGCCATGCGCCCATGGCGGTGGTCGAACCGACGAAGTCGGCTTCGCGCTGCACCTCCGGCGGACATTCCGGATGCGCGACCAGGCGGGCGTCGAAGGTCTCGCGCGTGTGCCGGGCCTGCTGCGCTGTGAACTGCTCGTGCACTTCGCAGCGGCCGTCCCACAGGACCAGTTCGACACCGGTCCGGGCGGCGACGTGGTGGCCCAGGAAGGCGTCGGGCAGGAAGATCACCTTGTCGGCGTTCATCGCCTCGACCACCCGCACCGCGTTGGCCGAGGTGCAGCAGGCATCGGATTCGGCCTTCACCGCCGCGCTGGTGTTGACGTAGCTGACCACCGGCGCGCCGGGATGGCGCGCCCGCAGCGCGCGCACGTCGGCGGCGGTGATGGAGGACGCCAGCGAACAGCCGGCCTCGGGATCCGGAATCAGCACCGTGCGCTGCGGCGCGAGGATTTTCGCGGTCTCGGCCATGAAGTGGACGCCGCACAGCACGATGATCTCCGCGTCGCAATCCGCCGCCGCCTGCGCCAGCGCCAGCGAATCACCGGTGACGTCTGCCACGCCGTGGAAGATCTCCGGGGACTGGTAGCTGTGCGCCATGATCACGGCGCCGCGTTCGCGCTTGAGCGCCTGGATGGCGTCGATCCATGGCAGGTGCAGCGGCCATTCCAGGCACGGCACGGTGTCGCCGACGCGTGCGGTCAGGTCGGCGTAGCGGTCCTCCAGTTCCGGACTCCAGCGGGGGCGGAAGGCGGCGTTCATGCGGCCTGTCCGCGGTGGCGGCGATGCGCGCCGCGCGCATCGCGGGCCAGGCGGGCGCCGCGCTGGAGCAGGATGCGCGACCCCAGCGGGAAGGATTCCCACGGCAGCCGGTCCAGCAGGTTGCGCACGGTCAGGCCCAACTCGGTGTCGCCGGTCAGCATCAGCCGGCGCTGGAAGAACAGGGTGTCGGCATCCTCCAGCCGGCTGGCGAGCAGCAACAGATCGGTGGTGGTGCCGCTGACGGTGGCCTCGGCGGCGCCGTCGCCCAGGCGCAGACCATCGGCGT
Organism: Pseudoxanthomonas sp.; assembly: GCF_024710765.1. Classification (GTDB taxonomy): domain Bacteria; phylum Pseudomonadota; class Gammaproteobacteria; order Xanthomonadales; family Xanthomonadaceae; genus Pseudoxanthomonas_A. The sequence continues at coordinate 10,096 of NZ_JANJUE010000116.1, read as the reverse complement.
CCAGCGTGAACACCCAGCGCAGATCCAGATCCTGCACTTCGATGCCGAGCCGGCGGCCGTTGATCGGTTCCAGGATCCGCCGCACCTCGGACGCGGCGAGGGCCGGCGCCAGCAGCCGCAGCAGCATCCGCTCGCGCAGCGGACGCGGCAGTCGCGCCAGCCAGGGACGCAAGCGACGCGGCGGCGGCAGCCAGCGGAGCAGGGAGGCGGCGGCGGATTCACCGCGCGAAGACGACAGGCCGGAAATTGCCATGGGACGGAATGGCTCGGAAGTGAAGGGGGAAGGACGCGCCTGCCAGCGATGCGCCTCGGCGATCAGCAGGCGCATCAGCCGTTCCGCGCTCGCGGGGGAAATGCCGCAGCGCCGCGCCAGCCGGCTGGCACGCAGCCGGACCTGGTGTTCGCGCTGCTCGTCGACCTGGCGCAGGCTGGCCTGGCGCTTGATCCGGCCGGCGAGGCCGGCCAGGCGCTGGCGCCCGCCCAGCAGGATCACCATCGCGTCGTCGACCCGATCGATCGCGGCACGGGTACCGCCCAGGGCCATCCGGCTCAGCACGGCGCGCCGCCCGCAAGCGAACGATGAAAACCGGATGGGCCCGGCGGGGTCTGCGGCAGGAACGACGGCATGGTGGCTCACCTGTGCGGTGGCCACATGCTAGGCAGCGTGACCGGCGCTGCCATTGACCCAGATCAAGCGGACCGATCCACGCCCGCCGCCGGCCTGAAGCGCAGCGCCCGCCGCCAGCAGTCCAGCACCGCCCAGCCGCTGGCGCCCCAGGCCAGCGCCAGCGCCGCCCCGGCCGGCCGGGCAAGCGCGGGAGGTTGCCAGATGGCCGCCAGCAACAGGCATGCGGCGAACAGGTGCAGGTACAGCAGCCATTGCTTGCGCGCGTCGTCCAGCAGCCGGTCCACGCCGGGCACGCGGACACCGCGCGGATGACGCCTGCGCAGTTCGATCCAGGCCAGGAAGCCGATGATCTCCAGCAGCATGCCCAGCACCAGCAGGGGCAGGCCGATCGCGATCACCAGCGCGCCGATCAGCAGCAGTCCACGCGGCGACGGCGGCGCGGCCAGCGCCAGCAGGCAGGCCAGCGCGAGGGCCGCGCAGCCGGCCTGCCAGAAGCGCCGCAATACCGGATTGCGCGGATGCGGCGCGCGCCGTTGCAGGATCAGCACCGCGATGCAGAACACCAGGCCGGGCAGGGCCAGCGCGCGTGCCGGCGATGCGGATTCGCCCCACAGCAGGGTGAATCCGGCCCAGGCCAGCGCCAGCACCAGCACGCACAGCCACGCCAGCAACCAGGCGGCGGGAATGCGCCGGGTTCCCTGCAGCATGGGAACGGTGATGCTGGCCACCGCGCCCAGCAGCGCGAGCGCCCAGCCCGCCAGCCCCAGCGCGGCATGCAGATTGGCGATCCGATCCAGCGGCAGGGCCCACAGTCCGGCCAGCGCGGCCAGCAGTGCCAGGCCCAGGCCGATGGTCGCGAGCAGGCTGGCCAGTGCGATGCCGATGCCCAGCCGCGGCGCGCGCGGTCCATTGCCGCGCGCCACCGCGATCAGCCCGCACAGGGCGAACAGCGCCAGCGGCGGCACCAGCAGCAGGCTGGCGCCGCCGGCAAGCGCGTGCGACGGAAACACCAGCGATGCCAGCAGCAGCAACAACCCGGCGTTGAACGCGGCGTGCAGCCACGCGGCCTGGCGCGGCAACGGCAAGGGACAGCCGGCGGCCACCGGCAGGAACTGGAACAGGCTGCCGACCATCGCGTTGCCCAACACCCCCAGGGTGAACAGGTGCACCAGCACCAGCGTGCGCGGCGCCCAGCGCGTCAGCAATGCGGTTTCACCGGTCCACAGCAGCCACAGCCCCGCGAAGGCGCCCCAGGCCAAGGCGGACAGCAGGAAACGCAGCGGTTGGCCGGGAGGCGGCGCCTGGGCGAACGCCAGCCCGCTCATGCGATCCGCGGTGGATCCAGCGCCGCGTGATCATCGCCGTGGCAGATGGCGATGCAGGCGTCGCCGGCGGGCAGATCATGCACGCGATAGGCGTAGCCCCAGGCATCGAGCAGCGACATCAGCGGCAGCGGGCGGAACGGCGTGAACGCGACGAGCCGTCCGCCACGCGGCAGGGTTTCCAGGCTGGCGAGAATCCGCTGCATCGGTTCCGGCGGCGCCAGTTCGCGCAGATCCAGCCGGGTCAGCAACATGGCCGATCTCCGTGTGCGTCCCCGTCTTCGCCGCCTTCGCCTGCCGGGCAGTCCAGCGTGGCGCCGGCGGCGTCGAAGGATTCGCGTATCCAGCCGGCGCAGGGCGAGCAGGGATCCGGCGGCAGCAGCGCTTCGTTCATGGCGATTACCCCAGCAGGGCCAGCAGGCCCATCGGATGGTGGGTGCGCGCGATGCCGTAGACCTGCAGGAAGCACAGCAGCGCGGCGGCGTACAGCGCGACGCGGGACAGCCTTGCGCGCGCCGGCTGGAAGGCGAGCACGCCCAGTACGACATAGGCGAGGATGAAACCGACCTTCACGACCAGCCAGCCGTTGGCGAACAGGCCGGCCGGCAGGATCGTCAGCAGCATCATCGCCGCGGTCAGCAGCACCGTGTCGATGGTGTAGCTGAGGTAGCGCAGTGGCGCCACGCGCGGCCAGCGCATGCCCAGCGACAGGCCGAGCCCGCGCAGCGCGAACAGCGTGCCGCTGGTGAGGGCGGCGCCGAGATGCACGAGCTTGATGTCCGGGTAGAAGGTGATCATGGCGTCAACCCGGTCGTCCGTCGGCACGCGGACTCAGGTAGATGCTGCCGATGCGGGCCACCCACGGCAGCAGCGCGACCAGCCAGCCCACCGCCGAGGCGACCTGCCAGAACAAGGCGTCCGGCGCGATCTCGGCGACCACCCGCATCACCGCCACCGCCTGCAGCGCGGCGAAGGCGAACCACGCCAGCGCCGGCATTTTCAGCGGCCGCCCGGAATGGCCCTGGGTCACCCGGGTGACCATGGCCACCAGCACGCTGCCGAAGAAGCCGATGAACATCGCGTGCATCGGCGCGCGCCCCAGCATGAACTCGCCGGTGAGCAGGTAGATGACGCTCTGGGTGGTATACAGCGCGAAGGTGATCGGCAACCATGCGGTGCCCACGAACAGCACTGCCAGCAATCCGGGCATGCGTCCGCGCGGCCACCAGTGCCACAACGCCACGCCGCTGGCGATCAACAGCGCCGCGTCCGGCAGCCACAGCCAGGTATAGGCATGCCGCAGTTCCAGCATCAGGTGCAGCAGCAGGAAGCCCCACATCGCACCCAGCCACGCCATCGGTCGCCATGGCGTGTAACCCGGCACGGCATTGGCGGCGAAGAACGGGAACATGCGGTGGGCGACGGTCAGGTAAATCGGCAGCAGCATCACCACGCCGCCGAGTTTGATGCTGGCGAAGGCATACCACGCGTCGCCGGTCAGCACGAACACCAGGAAGCAGGCAAGTCCGGCGCAGCCGAGCAGCAGCGCGGCGAAGCAGGAACGCGCATGCCAGGTGCGCGCGGTGTCGCGCAGCAACAGGCGTCCGAGCGTGGCGACACCGGCCAGCCAGCCGGCCAGCGCCATCCACAGGCCGACCGTGAAGCCGGCTTCCCAGCCCAGGGTGGACAACAGGATCGCCAATTGCCCGCCCATCAGTCCGGCGCCGACCGGCGCATAGCGCCAGCGCGGCAGATCCGGCATGCCCATCCAGCGCGGGAACACGGTGAGCAGGAAACCGAAGATGAAACTCGGCAGCACCAGGTACTGCATCAGGAAGGCGTGCAGCCAGCCCGGCGGCACCGCGGTGTCGGGCATGCGCCAGGCGCCGCTGTACTGCGCGGCCAGCCAGGCCGCCCACCACAGCATCGCCAGCAGCACGTTGCCGGCGCCGATGAAGAACATCAGCCGGTGCGGCGCCTGCAGCAATTGGCGCACGGACATGCCGGCGGAAGAGGACGGGTTGGAAACGGGAATCGGTCGCATGACGGCAGTCTGCGCCGGGGCGTCGGGGCCTTCCTTGACCTGGATCAGGCGGAATGCGGATCAACGCCGGTGGAATCCCACGGCATCGTTACGCCGATGAAGTACCGGCACCGTCATCCCGGCGCACGCTGGGACCCGGGTTGACGTTCGGCCAGCGTTCGCGGCAGCCCGGAATCCCAATGGATTCCAGCTTGCGCTGGAATGACGACGGGAATGACGGCATGGGAAAGTGAGACTCCAGCCCGTCGTCCCGGCGTAGGCCGGGACCCAGGTTGACGTTCGGTCCGCGTTCCCGGTGGTCGGGAAGCTGGATGGATTCCAGCTTGCGCTGGAATGACGGCGGAAAGGGCGGCGTGGGAAAGGGAGACTCCAGCCCATCGTCCCGGCGTAGGCCGGGACCCAGGTTGACGTTCGGTCCGCGTTCCCGGCGGTCGGGGACCTCAATGGATTCCAGCTTGCGCTGGAATGACGGCGGGAATGTGGGGCGGGGACGGCTCCTGATGTCCGGGGGAACGGTCGCGACTTGATGCGGGTCAATGCCGGGCTCGCCGGCGCTGCTTACCTTGCCGACACCGGGGCGCTCGCCCCGGCCCACACATTGCAAGGAAAAATCGATGTCCACTCCCGAACCCACTGACGAACCATTCCAGCAGCGCACCCGCGCCATGACCCACGCCCTGCGCGAATGGGATCCCGATGCGGAGGTCCAGTTCGAGTCCGCCAGCGGGCGCCTGGCGATCCTGACCACGCTCTCGCCCGAGCGCGTGCGCGAGATCCTTTCCATCGTCGGCGAGCAGGTCGAGGACGTCCCGCAAGAGGCGCGCCGGGGTGGTTGCGGCTGCGGCGGATGCGGCTGTTCGGGCTGAATCCCCGTCCGCGTCCCCGTCCTCCGCGCGTCGCACCGGATGCGCGAACAAAAAAGAGCCGCTTTCGCGGCTCTTTTTCATTGCGCTTGGAAACCGCCGTGAGTCAGCCCTCCGCTGGCACCGCCGCCGGCAGTGCCTCCCGGCGCGGCGCCACCCACAGGCGGAACACGAACCAGGCCAGGGCGACCGCGCCGACGCTGAACAGCGTGTCGGCCGGAACACGCATCCACACCAGCATGTCCACGATCGGCTGCTGCATGAACTCGGCCGAGCGGGCATACCAGTAACCGTGCTTGAGCGCGGCGTTCAACTGCAGGATGCCCAATGGCAGCAGGGTGAGCGCGGCCATGCCCGCCAGACCGATGTTGAGCGACCAGAACGCGGTCTTCAGCACCTTCTCGTTCCACTGCACTTCCGGCTTGAGGCCGCGCAGGCAGAACAGCATCAGGCCGATGCCGAGCATGCCGTACACGCCGAACAGCGCGGTGTGGCCGTGGGTCGGCGTCAGGTTCAGGCCCTGCATGTAGTACAGCGGCAGCGGCGGGTTGATCAGGAAGCCGAACAGGCCGGCGCCGACGAGGTTCCAGAACGCGACCGCGATGAAGAACAGGATCGGCCAGCGATAGCGCTGCATCCACGGCGTGGCCTTGCCCATCCGGTAGCTGTGGTACGCCTCGAAGCCGACGTAGGCCAGCGGCACCACTTCCAGCGCCGAGAAGCTGGCGCCGATGGCGATGACCGCGGTCGGGGTACCGGTGAAGTACAGATGGTGCAGGGTGCCGAGCACGCCGCCGGCCATGAACACGATGGTCGCGAACAGCACCGCCACCGTGGCCGACTTGACCTGCAGCAGGCCCAGGCGGGTGAACAGGAAGGCGATGACCGCCACCGCGAACACCTCGAAGAAGCCTTCCACCCACAGGTGCACGACCCACCAGCGCCAATATTCGACCATCGACAGGTGCGTGTGTTCGCCCCACATCAGGCCGGCCGCGTAGAACACGCCGATGGCCACGGTGGACAGGAACAGCAGGGAGACGATGGAGCGCGAATCGCCGCCGTTGCGCATCGCCGGCCACAGGGCGCGGCCCACCAGCACCAGCCACAGGGCCAGGCCGATGAACAGGAACCACTGCCAGAACCGGCCGAGATCGACGTACTCCCAGCCCTGGTGACCGAACCAGAAGTTGTGCTTCAGGCCAAGCTTCTGCATCACCGCGAACCACTGGCCGGTGAATGCGCCCACCACGATGATCAAGAGGCAGACCCACAGCAGGTTCACGCCCAGGCGCTGGAACTTCGGCTCATGCCCGGAAATCGCCGGACCGATGTACAGGCCCATGCCCAGCCAGGCGGTGGCGATCCACAGCACCGCCAACTGGGTATGCCAGGTGCGGGTGAGCGCGTAGGGCAGCACGTCGGCCAAGGCGAAACCGTAGGCTTCCTGGCCTTCGACCTGGTAGTGCGCGGTGATCGCGCCGAGCAGGATCTGGACCAGGAACAACGCGATCACCACCCAGAAATACTTGGCGGTGGCGCGCATCGACGGGGTGATCTTGATGTCGGCCAGCGGATCCCGCTTGGGCAGCACGTGCGCCAGTTCGTCGCCGTGGTTGACCGCGTAGTGCCAGCCGAGCAGGGCGACACCGGCGATCAGGAACAGCACGCTGAACACCGTCCACAGGAACGCGCTGGGCGGCGGTGTGTTGCCGACCAGTTCGTCGGCCGGCCAGTTGGCGGTGTAGGTGATCTCGGCGCCCGGGCGCAGGGTCACCGACGACCAGGCGGCCCACCAGTAGAACCCGGTGAGCTGATGGCGATGGCCGGCGTCGGGCACGGTGTCGTTGCGCATGGCGTAGGCCTCGCGCAGGTTGGCCATCGCCGGGTCCTTGCCGAACAACTGTTCGTAGTGCGCGGCGACGGTGCGGATGGCCGCGGCGCGATCGGCATCGACCGTCACCGTGCCGGTGGCGGCGTCGTAGGTGTTCGGACGCATCAGCGCCTGCACGCGCTTGGCGTAAGCGGCCTGGGTGGGCGCGTCCAGGTCCTTGTAGCTGGCGACGCCGGCTTCGCGCTTGGCCCAGATGTCGAGGATGGCTTCGGCTTCGCGATGCAACCAGTCCGCGCCCCAGTCGGGAGCAACGTAGCCGCCGTGGCCCCAGATGGAGCCCAGTTGCTGGCCGCCGATGGACTGCCAGACCTGGCGGCCGGTCTCGATGTCCTGGCGGGTGTAGAGAACCTGGCCATCGGCATCGACCACCTGTTCGGGCAGGGGTGGCGCCTGTCGGTGGACCTCGCTGCCGACCCAGAGCAGGACGGCGAACGAGGCGATGAGCAGGGCGGCCAACCCTGCCCACAGCTTGCGTGTGGAATTCATGATGCGGGACTCCGTGGGAACCGCAGGCATGTTCCGCCCGCGTCCGGATCCCCTCCATGACCTACGTCAAGCCGATGTTCATTCGCGTGCGCGCGTGCGGGCTGGATGCGGACGGGCATTGCAGGCCGCGGCTTTCGGCAGGCGCCTTCCGTCCATCGCGCTGCCAGCCGACTTCTTCCGGGCATGCGGCTCGCGCCGCGGCCGGCATCAGTCGCGCAGCACCGTGGCGGCGAGTGCGTGCAGGCGATCCATGTCGAGGATCTCGACGTCGCGCTGCTTGATGTGGACCAGCCCTTCGCGCTCGAAGCGGCGCAGCACCCGGCTCACCGTTTCCGGCGCCTGGCGCAGGTAATTGGCGATATCGGTGCGCGACATGGTCAGCTGGAAGCGGCGCGAGGAATAACCGCGCGCGGCCAGCCGCCGCGACAGGCCGATGAGAAACGCGGCCATGCGCTCGTCGGCGCTGTTGTCGCGGGCGAACAGCGAGGCCACGCCGATGTCATGGCTCATCAGCCGGAACAGGTGCTGCTGCAGGTTGGGCAGGCGGGTGGCGAGCAGGGCGATCTTGGGAAACGAGAACCGGCACAGCATCACCGTGTCCAGCGCCACCGCGTTGCAAGGATAGCGATCGCCGTGGATGGCGTTGAGACCGATCACCTCGCCAGGCAGGTGGAAGCCCAGGACCTGCTCGTGGCCATCGCGATCCACCTGGTAGGTCTTGACCGTGCCGGCGCGTACCGCGGCGATGGCGCTGAAACTGTCGCCTTCGCGGAATACGTGTTCGCCCGGTTGCAGCGGGCCGACATGCTCCACCAGGACATGCAGATCCATCAGCGCACGCTTGTCCATGCCCTCGCTGAGGCAGGCCTGGGAGAACGCGCAGGTGGAACAGAACGTCAGCGAATCGCCGTCGTCGGAGAGGATGGTGGCGTCGGTGCGTGGGAAAACGACCGGCGAGCTCATGCGGACGCCCCGGATGAGGTCAGATGGTTCGCGAGAACCGCGTGGTCGCGGTGTCCGCGGCGGCGGGCAGGTATCGGTCGAAGCACATGGCGATGATACGCAACAGCAGGCGTCCACGCGAGGTGGCGCACACTTCCCGGGGACCGACCTCGACCAGCCCGTCGACCTGCAACGGCTCCAGGCGGGCCAGGGCGTCGGCGAAATAATCGCGGAAGTCGATGACGTGGCGGCGTTCGACCGCGTCGAAATCGATCCGCCCGTGGCACATCAGCTGCTGGATCACGTCCGCGCGAAGCAGATCGTCCTCGTCCAGGCGCATGCCGCGCCAGACCGGCAGGCGGCCGCTGTCGATCGCCTGTTCCCAGCTGCCGATGTCGCGCGGGTTCTGGCTGAAGCTGGCGCCCACGTGGCTGATCGCGCTCACGCCCAGGCCGATCAGGTCGCTCTCGGCGTGGGTCGAATAGCCCATGAAATTGCGGTGCAGGTCGCCGCGCTGCTGCGCCTGCGCCAGATCGTCGCCGGGCAGGGCGAAGTGATCCATGCCGATGTAGACGTAGCCGGCTTCGCCCAGCTTGTCGATCGCGCAACGCAGCAGGTCCAGCTTCTGTTCGGGGGAGGGCAGCTCCTCGGCGTTGATGCGCTGCTGCGGGCGGAACAGCGCCGGCAGGTGTGCATAGCTGTAGATCGCCAGCCGGTCCGGGCGCGCCTTCAGGGTGATGTCGAGGGTGCGGGAGAACCCGGCCAGGGTCTGCCGGGGCAGGCCGTAGATCAGATCGACATTCACCGAGCGCATGCCGTGGGTGCGGCAGGCGTCGATGATCGCCAGGGTGTCGTCGACGCCCTGCACGCGGTTGACCGCCTGCTGCACGTCGGGGTCGAAGTCCTGCACGCCCAGGCTGGCGCGGTTGAAGCCGGCGCGGGCCAGTTGACCGACCTCGTCCGGGCTGATGAAGCGCGGATCCAGTTCGATCGAGCAGTCGAAGCCCGTGCCCGAAGCGAACGAAAAATGGCGGCGCAGGACGTCGACGACCTCGGTGATCTGGTCGGGCGACAGGAAGTTGGGCGTGCCGCCGCCGAAGTGCACCTGGTTGACGTCGCGGTCGCGGTCGAACAGCGGCGAGACCAGCGCGATTTCGCGGTACAGCCGGGTCAGGTAGGCGTCGCCGCGCGCCTTCTCGCGGGTGATGATGCGATTGCAGCCGCAGTAGAAGCACGGGCTGGTGCAGAACGGGATGTGCAGGTACAGCGACAGCGGGCGCGGAATCGGGTCGCCATTGGTGATCGCCGCCACCTCGCGGAGCTCGGTCTCCTGGAACTGCGCCGAGAATTGCGGCGCGGTCGGATAGGAGGTGTAGCGCGGCCCCGGCTTGTCATAGCGGCGGAGCAGTTCGGGGTCGAAGAGGGCGGAAAGGGCTGGCATGGACAAAGGCTAGTCAGTGGCGATGGCCGTTGCCTTGACCTGAATCAACCCCGCGCCAGTTGGCCGGAAGGCTTCAGCTATGTGAGGATGCGGCGTCCGCACCCGCGGATTCCCGTTGGCCTCGCTGGCCGCCGGAGCCCCGGGGCGGAAGTCTTTTCCGGGAGCATGCGTGATCGGATACGAACAGGCCCTGGCCCTGCTGCTGGAAGGGGTGGCGAGGCGGGACAGCGAAACGGTGGCATCCGCCGATGCCGTCGATCGGGTACTGGCCGCGGATGTCGTCAGTCCGGTGGCGTTGCCCCGGTTCGACAACGCGGCGATGGACGGATTCGCATTGGCCCTGCGGGGGCGCGCACCCTTCGCGCCCGGGCAGGCGTTGTCCGTGTGCGGTTCGGTCGCCGCGGGCATGCGGGCCGGCGCGGCGGGCGAGGGCGCGTGGGAAATCATGACCGGCGCGGCGTTGCCGGCGGGCATGG
>NZ_JANJUE010000115.1 GCF_024710765.1 Pseudoxanthomonas sp. | reverse complement strand
CCGGTCATGCCGGCGAGCTTTTTATAGAGGCGGAAATAGTTCTGCAGCGTGACGGTGGCCAGGGTCTGCGTATCGCGCTCGACATGGACCCCTTCCTTCGCTTCGATCGCCTGATGGAGGCCGTCCGAATAACGCCGGCCGTGAAGGATACGTCCCGTGAACTCATCGACGATCTGCACTTTGCCGTCATCGGTGACGACATATTCCACATCCTTGTCATAGAGCGAATATGCGCGGAGCAGCTGGCGGACGGTATGGACCCGGTCGCTCCGTTCCGCGTAGATCTTGTTCACTTCATCCTTGCGGAGCTGTTTCTGTTCATAACTGATCGTCTCGTCGTTCTCGATGACGCTCATTTCCGTTCCGACATCGGGCAGCACGAACATATCCTTGTCCGTCCCGCTCGCCATGAACTCACGCCCTTTCTCCGTCAGATCGATGGAGTGGTTCTTCTCGTCGATGGAATAATAGAGCTCGTCATCGATCTCATGCAGACGCTTGTTCTGTTCGGCGATATAGACCGATTCGGTCTCCAGCATCAGTTTTTTCGGCGCTCCTTCGGAGAAGAGCTTCTGCAGTTTTTTGCTTTTCGGATCGCCTCGGTGAGCGCGGAAGAGTAAAATCCCGGCTTCCTCCGTCTTCCCATCGTTGAGAAGTTTTTCCGCTTCAGCGATGATCTTCGCCACCCGGTTCTTCTGCGTGCTCACGATGCGTTCCACACGCGGTTTCATCTCGTTATACTTATGGTCGTCCACTTCCACCGGACCGCTGATGATGAGCGGCGTCCGCGCTTCGTCGATGAGCACGGAATCCACCTCGTCCACGATGGCATAGTAATGCCCGCGCTGCACCATCTCATCCGGCGTGTGCACCATGTTGTCGCGCAGGTAATCGAAGCCGAACTCGTTGTTCGTTCCGTAGGTGATGTCGCAGTTGTACTGTTCGCGGCGGATGAAGGGATTCTGGTTGGTGACGATGCAGCCGACGGTCATGCCGTGGAACTGGAACACCTTTCCCATCCATTCACTGTCGCGGCGGGCGAGGTAATCGTTCACGGTGACGAGGTGGACACCTTTCCCGGCAAGAGCGTTCAGGTACATCGGTGCTACGGCCACCAGGGTCTTTCCCTCGCCGGTCGCCATTTCGGAGATCTTTCCCTGATGCAGGACGATGCCGCCCATGAGCTGCACGTCGTACGGCACCATTTCCCACTTCAGTTTGTGGCCGACAACATCGAACTCCTGTCCGACCATGCGCCGGCAGGTCTCTTTCACGACCGCAAATGCCTCGGGGAGCAGTTCGTTCAGCGTCTCTTTGATGACGTCCAGTTCTTCCTTCTGCAGGTCATCCAATTCCTGATACAATGATTCCCGTGCTGCATCATCCGTTTCATTCTTGATGGCGGTCTGCACGTCCGTGATGCGTTCCTTCGTTTCCCGGACCGCATCGGCGATCCGCTGCCGGAACTCCGCGGTCTTGGCGCGCAATTCGTCATCACTCAGCGAACCGAGCAGTGCGAACTGTTCATTGATCTCCTCCACCAACGGCTGGAGCAGCTGGATATCCTTCTCTTTTTTGCTGCCGAACAGATTACTCAGAAATTTTAGCATGATGTCCTTGTTTCCTCTCTTCCATTGTCGTTAACACACTTGACGGTATCCACCGTCATCCCTTCTTCACGGTTCGCCTGCCGCTCAACCATTTCACTTCTTCCTTCCCGTCCAGCAGATGGGCATACCGCGCCATCACGAAGAGCAGATCGGAGAGCCGGTTGAGATAGATGATCACTGCTTCGCCGATATCCTCGTTCCGCGACAGCCGCACGACACTCCGTTCGGCGCGCCGGCAGACCGTCCGCGCCAGGTGCAGCTGCGATGCGGCGGGCGAACCGCCGGGGAGGATAAAGGTCTTCAGCGGCGGAAGTTTCGACTCCAGGAGATCAATGGTCCGTTCCAATCCCCGCGCGTGCGACGATTTGATCCTGGGAATGAGCGGGCTGTGATGCGCTTTCGGGGTGGCGAGGTCCGCTCCCAGTTCAAAGAGCTGATGCTGGATCTTTCCAAGGATCGTTTCCAGAGGTTTGGCCGGGACCAGAGACCGGACCACACCCAGGACACAATTCAATTCATCCACCGAACCGTACGCTTCGATGCGCAGCGCATCCTTGGGGACCCGTTCTCCGCCAAAGAGTGCGGTCTCCCCGCGGCCGCCGGTCTTCGTATAGATCTTCATACTTTCCCTCAAAAAATAAGGACAACGGGAAGCGTTGTCCTGAGTGAAATTACCACAAGTTTGGCGCATATCCAAAAACAAAAACGCCCCGCCGAGGCGGGGCGTTCCACTCTTTTTCCAGAATTGCTTAGTATCCGACCGCCAGATTCAGACGGAAGGTCCTGGAAACACCGGGAAGCACGCCGGAACGGTTCGCACTCACCAGGAACTCTGAATCAAAGAGGTTGGAGATCTGGGCAGACACGCGGCACTTGAAATCCGCGAAGTTATAGAACATGCCGGCCTGCAGATCGAAGATGGTCGCGCTGGGAAGTTTATTGTCGTACGTGGAGGTGAACTTCTTCACGGCGCTGTTGTCGAAGGAAC
>NZ_JANJUE010000111.1 GCF_024710765.1 Pseudoxanthomonas sp. | reverse complement strand
CGACCAGCAGAAAAACATGCCGCGATCCGCCTGCGCCCCTTCCCCCGCATGCGGGGGAAGGGGCTGTCTGCGCTCGCGGAAGCTGCCGCTGTCGCCATCTGCTCTTCCCTCTGTTTTGTGGACCTGCAGAAAAACATGCGGCGATTCGGCTGTTGCCCCTTCCCCCGCACGCGGGGGAAGGCTGGGATGGGGGCGCTTTCGGCGATCAGTGTCAGCCCGGTGGCAGCGGTATGCCCGCATTGGCTCATGCCGGAAGTGCGGTTTTTTCCGGCGGGCCCCCACCCAACCCTCCCCGCAATCGGAGGCGGGAGTGGTCTGTGCTTGTGGGTTGCAATGGCGTGGCGATGCTGGCGCCTGGGTAGCGGAGCAATCTCCGCTCCACGTTTGCGGGGCCGTTCAGGCACGTGGTCGCCAATCCACATCGGGCAGGGCAGAGTAGGAGTCCCCCGCCGGCCAGGGAGGCCATCCGATGAAACCGCTGCTGTTGTGGGCGCTGCTGGCGCCGCAGGATCCGCCGCCGATTCCACCGTCACCTCCGGTGACGCCGCCGGCGCAGACGATGCCGGCGTCGCCTTCCTCACTCGTATCTGCGCCGATATCTCCACCGGTGCCGGTGCGGCGCGATCCGGTGTTCGATGCCTGCCTCGCGAAGATCCGCCCGCAGGCGGTCGCGCGTGGCATCGCGGCGGACAGTTTCGATCGGCTGACGGCCAACCTGGCGCCGGACCTGTCGGTGCTGGATCTGCTGGACGCGCAACCGGAGTTCACCACGCCGCTGTGGGACTACCTGGCCGGACTGGTCGATGACGAACGCGTCGCCGACGGCAGGACCCAGCTCGACCTGCACCGGGATCTGTTGGCGGCGGTGAGCGCGCAGTCCGGTGTGGATGCGGCGACCGTGGTCGCGGTGTGGGGCGTGGAGAGCGACTACGGCCGGGTATCCGGCAAGCGTCCGCTGCTGGTTTCGCTGTCCACGCTGTCCTGCTTCGGACGCCGGCAGTCGTTCTTCCGCGGCGAATTCCTGTCGCTGCTCGGCCTGCTGCATGCCGGCGACCTGCGGGATCCGGCCCTGACCGGTTCCTGGGCGGGCGCGTTCGGCCATACCCAGTTCATGCCCTCGACCTACGCGCGCATCGCGGTGGATCAGGACGGCGATGGCCGGCGCGATCTGGTCGGCAGCATTCCCGACGCGCTCGCGTCCACCGCCGCCTACCTGCAACGCGCCGGCTGGCGCAACGGCGAGCCGTGGGGTTACGAGGTGACGCTGCCGCCGGGCTTCGATGCTTCGCTGGCGGGACGCACGAAACGGCGACCGCTGTCGGATTGGCTGGTGCGAGGCATCGTGCGTGCGGATGGCGTGCCGCTCGCGCCCGCGGGTACCCCGTCAGCGCTGCTCCTGCCAACAGGCGCGCAGGGACCGGCCTTTCTGGTGTTCCGCAACTACGACGCGATCTACGCCTACAACGCGGCCGAGAGCTACGCGCTGGCCATTGCGCTGCTGTCCGACCGCCTGCGCGGCGGCACCGGCTTGCGGACGCCCTGGCCCGCCGATGATCCCGGCCTGTCGCGCGCGCAGCGCCGGCAGCTGCAGACGCTGTTGCTGGCCCGGGGCCACGCGATTGGCGCGGCCGATGGCATGATCGGCGCCAATACCCGTCGCGCCATCCAGGCCGAGCAGCAGGCCCTGGGCCTGCTGCCCGCCGATGGCCGCGCGGGGCTGAAGATCCTCACCGCCCTCGAGCGTGCCGGCCCGCCGGTCGCGCTTCCGAAGAGTCCACCATGACCTCGACCTCCGCCTCCGTCCGTTCCGGCGATTTCAACGGCATTCCCGCCTGGTGCATCGACACGCCCGCCGCGCGCGCGGCGGTCAGTGTCCACGGCGGACAGTTGCTGGCCTGGCGGCCGACCGGCTTCGACGAGGTGCTGTGGTGCTCGCCGACCAGCCGTCGGCCGCCGCAGGCGATTCGCGGCGGGGTGCCGGTGTGCTGGCCGTACTTCGGCCGCGACGGGCAACCCGCCGATGCGCCGCAGCATGGCCACGCACGCATCTCGGCGTGGCAGTTCGTCGATGCGGTGGAGGAGGACGACGCGGTGCTCCTGGATCTGGCGCTGCCGCCGGATCCGCGCACGCCACTGCGGTTGCGCCAGCGGCTGCGCATCGGCGCCGCGCTGGAGCAGACGCTCATCACCACCCATGCCGGCGACGCCGGGATCGCGTTCACCCAGGCGCTGCACAGCTATTTCGCGGTGGGCGACGTGGAACAGGTGTCGGTTTCCGGCGTGGATGGCCTGCGCTATGCCGACAAGTTCGACGGTGGCAACGAATACCGGCAGGCCGGTGACTGGCGGCTGGACGAACCACGCGACCCCGGCCGCAGCGATCGAATCTATGAAGACGCGGGGACGCGCTTCACCCTGATCGATCCGGTCGGCCGGCGCCGCATCGCGCTGGAAACCCGGGGCAGTCGATCGCTGGTGATCTGGAATCCGGGCGAGGCCGGTGCCGCCGCCATCGCCGACCTGTCGCCAGGGGGCTGGCGGGAATTCGTGTGCGTGGAAACCGCCAACGCGGGAGAGGATGTGGTCCGGCTGGCGCCGGGCGCCGAGGATCGACTGGGGCAGCGCCTGTCAGTCTCACCTTTGTAGACGGGAGATCCACTACACTGCGGCACCTTTTTTCCGCCGTGCGTATCCCGTGACCGAAGCCCCGCCCGTCAGCGGCCGCCGCGCCGCGCTGATCTTCATTTTCGTCACCGTCCTGATCGACATCCTGTCGTTCGGCGTGATCATCCCCGTGCTGCCCGGCCTGGTGCGCGAGTTCGTCGGCGGCGACTTCGCCAAGGCGGCCTGGTGGGTCGGCATCTTCGGCACCCTGTTCGCGATCATCCAGTTCGTCTGCTCGCCGATCCAGGGCGCGCTGTCGGATCGCTTCGGCCGCCGGCCGGTGATCCTGCTGTCGTGCTTCGGACTGGGCGTGGACTTCCTGCTGATGGCGCTGGCGCAGTCGCTGCCGTGGCTGCTGATCGCGCGCATCTTCTCGGGTGTGTTCTCGGCCAGCTTCACCACCGCCAATGCCTACATCGCCGACATCACACCCCCGGAGAAGCGCGCGCAGGCGTTCGGCATGATCGGCGCGGCGTTCGGCGTGGGCTTCATCATCGGTCCGATCATCGGCGGCCAGCTGGGCGCGATCGACCTGCGCCTGCCGTTCTGGTTCTCGGCCGGACTGGCGCTGCTGAACTTCCTGTATGGCTGGTTCGTGCTGCCTGAGTCGTTGCCGAAGGAGAAGCGCACGCCGCGCTTCGACTGGTCGCATGCCAACCCGATCGGTTCGCTGGTGCTGCTGAAGCGCTATCCGCAGGTGTTCGGCCTGGCGGCGGTGGTGCTGATCGCCAACCTTGCCCACTACGTGTACCCGAGCGTGTTCGTGCTGTTCGCCGAGTACCAGTACAAGTGGAATGAAAGGCAGGTGGCATGGGTGCTGGCGATCGTCGGTGTGTTCAGCGTGATCGTGCAGGCCGGGCTGGTCGGGCGGATCGTGCCGAAGCTGGGCGAACGCCGCACGCTGCTGTTCGGTCTGGCCTGCGGCGTGGCCGGCTTCTTCATCTACGGCCTGGCCGACGTGGGCTGGATCTTCCTCGCCGGCCTGCCGATCAGCGCGTTGTGGGGCCTGGCCGGACCGGCGACGCAGGCGCTGATCACGCGCCAGGTCGGGCCGGAAGTGCAGGGCCGCATCCAGGGCGCGCTGATGAGTCTGGTCAGCCTGGCCGGCATCGTCGGACCGATGATGTATGCCAGTACCTTTGCCCTGTTCATCGGCAAGAATGCCCCGGCGCACCTGCCGGGCGCGCCATGGATGCTGGCCTCGCTGCTGCTGTTCATCGGCCTGCTGGTGGGTTGGCGCTTCGCCCGGCCGGCGCCGGACGCGCACGCCTGATCCAGCGAGCTGCCGGGGGGGAACTCAACCTCCGGCACTGTTCGCGGACCATCGGATGGGAGATGCTCGCGCCGAACACGAGACGCGAGGTTCCCCATGCGCAGGACGATACTGTTGGGCTTTGCCGTGGCGCTGGCCGGTTGCGCCAGCCCGCCCGATTACTACGACACCAACGCGGCGGTGGACATGAATCCGCTGTGCGCCAGCCGGCCGGACAATCCGAATGATCCGGTCTCCAAGGACTGTGAACGCACCAGCGGCGTGCGCTGGTCGCAGGACGACAAGGGCAGCCAGCCGCTGGATCTGAGCGGGGCGAAGAAGAAGGACGATTGATCCGCGTCCTGGCGGGCACCCACCCGCCAGGCGGGAACCTGTTCCTCCGCACCGGGAGGCAGCCTGCCGGCCAGGGGACCGGAGGCCACCTCCCTCCATCGCCGGTCACCTCCCGGATGGGAGAGAGACTTCATTCGGACGGGGACCGGCGATGCCGCGTCAGTCGTTCTCGACGTGGACGATGGCGCCGCTGGTGGCGTCCAGATGGATCTCCACGTCGTTGCCGTCGGCACGCTCGGCCTCGGCCTTCCACATGCCGTCGTCGAAATCGACGTCATGCACCTTGGAATAACCGGCCGCGGCGAGTTTGGCCTTGATGTCGTTCTCGCTGAAGTTCGACACCAGCGCCTCGGCCTTGATGTCGCCGTTGGCCGGGTTCACGCGCACGTCGACGCGATTGCCATCCGCACTGGTGGCATCGGTCTCCCACATGCCGTCCTCGAAATCGAGATCATCCATGCGGGTGTAGCCCTTCTCGGTCAAAAGCGCCCGCACCTGCGGTTCGGTCATCGCCGCCTCGGCGGGATCCTGCGCCTGGGCCTGTGCCAGCAGCGGCGTGGCAGCCATCGCCAGCGACAACAGCCAGAGTTTGCGGGAAGGGCGGATGAAGGAAAGCGTCTGCATGGTTCGCTCCTGTGTCGGGAGGAACCCGATACTGCCGCCGTCCACTTCACCGGCGGATGAACCCGCTGGAAAGACGGCGTGAACCGTTCGGCGACATGAAAACCGCGTGAGCGCGATGTTCTATCCGCGTCGCCAGATCAGCAAGGTCACCGCACCTGCGATCAATCCCCAGAACGCCGAACCGATGCCGGCGATGGTCAGGCCCGAAGCGGTCACCAGGAAGGTGATCAACGCCGGTTCGCGATGCGATTCCTCGCGCAGCGCCGCCGACAGGCTGTTGCCGATCGTGCCCAGCAGGGCGATGCCGGCGATCGCCATGATCAGTTCCTTCGGGAACGCGGCGAACAGCGCGGCGACGGTGGCGCCGAAGATGCCGACCAGCAGGTAGAAAACGCCGGCGGCGATCGCCGCGACATAGCGCCTATCCGGATCCTCGTGTGCTTCGCGGCCCATGCAGATCGCGGCGGTGATCGCGGCCAGGTTGAGCGCGAACGCGCCGAACGGCGCGAGCAGCAGGTTCGCCACGCCGGTCCAGCCCACCGCCGGAGAAATCGGGATCGCGTAGCCGGAGGCGCGAATCACCGCCACGCCGGGCACGTTCTGCGAGGCCATCGTCACCACGAACAAGGGCAGCGCTATGCCGAACAGCGCCGGCAGCGAGAAGGTCGGGAAGATGAAGATCGGCTTCGCCAGTTCCCAACTGAGGCCATTGGTTTTCAGCTGGCCAAGTCCGGCCGCGAACGCGATGCCGACCAGCAGGGTCAGGATGACCGCGTAACGCGGCAACAGCCGGCGTGCGAGCAGATAGACCACGAACATGGTCAGCGCCATGCCCAGTTGGGTTTTCATGGCGACGAAGGCGTCCAGGCCGAAACGCAGCAATACGCCGGCCAGCATGCCCGAGGCCAGCGACACCGGAATGCGGCTGATGGTTTTCTCGAAGATGCCGGAAAAACCCGCAGTGGTGATCAGCACCGCCGAAATCATGAAGGCGCCGATGGCGTCGGACAGCGGCAATCCGGCCGCGCTGCTGATCAACATCGCCGCGCCGGGCGTGGACCACGCGGTCACCACCGGCATGCGATAGCGCAGCGACAAGCCGATGCAGGTCAGGCCCATGCCCAGGCCGAGCGCCCACATCCAGGAACTGATTTCCTCCGGAGACGCGCCCAATGACTGCGCGGCCTGGAACACGATGACCGCCGAACTGGCGAAACCGACCAGCACGGTGACGAAACCGGCGGCGATGGCGGACAGGGACAGATCGCGCAGCAAGGCGCGCGGCGGGGATGCGTTGGACATGGAGGTGCCGCTCGACGGAACCGGGTGATTGTCGCTTACGCTGGCCGAGGCAGAAAGTGCGTGGCGCGTTTGGATGTGATGACGTGAGCGGAACGACGCGGGCGTGCCCGCGCCCACTTTGGCTTCCGCTTCCGCCCGTCCACATTCCGGTGACCCGGCTTTTGCCCCTTCCCCCGCTTGCGGGGGAAGGCTGGAATGGGGGCGCTCCGGGGGATCGCTATCTGATCGACAGTGGCGGTGTGCGTATCGGATGGCTGTTGTCTTGGCGCGGGGTTCTCCTGTTGGGCCCCACCCCAACCCGCCCCCCCCGGCGGGGGCGGGGGCGGGTTGCGCGCGCTGACGGATTCATCGACGGGATGCGCCGGTGACTTGATCTGTCAGCCGCTGGATGCAGCGACGCTCCGGCTTAGGCCCCTTCCCCCGCTCGCGGGGAAAGGCTGGGATGGGGCGCTGACGGATTCATCGACGGGATGTGCCGGTGACTTGATCTGTCAGCCGATGCAGCGACGCTCCGGCTTAGGCCCCTTCCCCCGCTCGCGGGGGAAGGCTGGGATGGGGGCGCTTTCGGCGAGACAGAAAAGCCACATGCCACCCCCATCCATCGCGTCACTCACACCCGACAACCGCCAGATCCTCTCAACCCCGCGACGCCCGCAACTCCACCGCCGCCAGCCAGCGCCGTGCGACTACAGGCGAGGTCATGCACACTGCATGATCCGTCACCGTGGTGACCGCGCGCTCCAGCAACTGGATGTCGGCTTCATGCTGGCGTGCCACGTGCGGGTCCTCGAAGAAAATCACCCGCTGGCAACGCCGCTCCAGCACGCGGTCGGCGATCTGCGCGTCGCCGCCCATCGGCCCGCTCTGGTAGCGCTCGGCCCAGTGCTTGTCCTGCGGCCAGCCGCGGCTCCAGGCCAGTTCGTTGAGACGCTGGCCCGTGGTGCCGGTGGCGACGCGGTGGGCGAAGCGCGACAGGTGATCGAAGTGCTCGGCGGCGAACGCCAGCATCTGCGGCTTCATTGCGTCGTGCGCGATCAGCGCCAGGGTCTGCTCCTCCAGCGCATGGAAGCGATCCGCGGCCGGATCCGGCGCGAAGCCGGCGTGGATGCGTTCCATCTCCACCCAGTCACGCGCCGAGGCGACCGTGGAGAGGAATGGTTTGCCGTGGATCACGCACTGCCGCTTCAGCGCGATCGCTTCGGGAAAGATGGAGGAAGGATCGACGGGATCAATCAGGTAGATGGCGCCATCGAGATTGCGTTCGGCGCCTTCCAGCCCGACCACTTCCGCCACCAGCTTCATCAGTCCGCCCTCGCGGCCATAGGGATAGCGGCGCAGGTGGGGATAGTTGGCCAGCATCCCGGCGGCGACGATGGCGTCGTGGGTGCGCCCCACTGCGTGCAGGCCAAGTCCCAGCTCGCGGATGCCGGACTCGCAGGCGCGCAGCCAGCGGAACAGCGCGGCGTCTTCGTTGTGATGGTGCAGGCGGTTGGCGGCAAGACCCAGGCGCATGGACGAGGCGTCGAAGGGGAAAGCCCTAGTCTAGCGATCCCGCGTGCGCGGCACAGGTGGGCGACGGCCCACCATTGCCATACCAATCCACCGCCGCCGCAACGAATATGGGACGTGGCTACGATGAACTACCCGGCCAACATCTCCGCGATGCTCGCCGCCGCATCCCGCCCTTCGGCCACCGCGGTCACCACCAGATCCGCGCCGCGCACGGCGTCGCCACCGGCGAACAGCTTCGGATGGGTGGTCTGGAACGGCAGGCGATCGGCGCCACCGGCGACGATGCGGCCGTTCGGCGTGCCTTCCACGCCCTGCGCCGCCAACCACTCCGGCACGCTGGGCGAGAAACCGAAGGCGATGATCACGACGTCGGCCTCCAGCAGCGATTCGCTGCCTTCGATCGGCACCGCGTTCTGGCGGCCGCGTGCGTCGGGTTCGCCCAGGCGGGTCTCCACCACCTGCACGCCGGTGACCTTGCCGTCGTCGTCACCGACGATCGCCAGCGGCTGGCGGTTGAACAGGAAGCGCACGCCTTCCTCGCGCGCATTGGCGACTTCGCGCGCCGAGCCGGGCATGTTGGCTTCGTCGCGGCGATAGGCGCAGGTGACCTTGGCCGCGCCCAGTCGGATCGCGCTGCGCACGCAGTCCATGCCGGTGTCGCCGCCACCCAGCACCACCACCCGCTTGCCGGCCAGATCCGACAGCGCGAGCTTGTCTTCCCAGCCGGCGATCGGCCGGCCCCAGGGATCGTTGCCGCCGACGATGCGACCGTTCTGCACCAGGAATGGCAGCGCCGGCAGCACGCCGTCCAGATCCTGTCCTGCCAGGCCGCCGTCGGTGTAGCGGTAGGCGCCGGTGCCGAGGAACACCGCGTCGTAGTCGGCCAGCAGTTCCTCCAGGCTCACGTCGCGGCCCACTTCCACGCCCAGCCGGAACTCGATCCCCATGCCTTCCAGTACTTCGCGGCGACGGGCGATGACGTTTTTTTCCAGCTTGAACGTCGGGATGCCGAACTGCAGCAGGCCGCCGATCTGCTCGTAGCGGTCATACACCACCGCGTGGATGCCGGCGCGCGCCAGCCGATCCGCGCAGCCGATGCCGGCCGGTCCCGCGCCAATCACCGCGACCCGCTTGCCGGTCGGCTTGACGTCGCTCAGGTCCGGACGCCAGCCATTGGCCAGCGCGGTGTCGGTGATGAACTTCTCGACCGCGCCGATGGTGACCGCGCCGAATTCCTCCAGCGTGCAGGCGCCCTCGCACAGGCGGTCCTGCGGACACACCCGGCCACACACTTCCGGCAGCGGGTTGGTCGAATGGCACAACGCCGCCGCTTCCTCGATGCGGTTTTCCTGCACCAGTTGCAGCCACTGCGGAATCGCGTTGTGCACCGGGCATTTCCAGCTGCAATACGGATTGCCGCAATCCAGGCAGCGACCAGCCTGGTATTGCGCCTCGGGCTTGTCGAACTTGCCGTACAGCTCGCCCCAGTCGCCGGAGGTGCGCAGTTCCAGCGGAATGCGCTGCGGCATGGTCCGCGGCAGTTCGAGGAATTGGAAGACGTGCTTCTTGCTCATGAGTGGACTCTCTGCCCCTTCCCCCGCTTGCGGGGGAAGGGTGGGATGGGGGCGCTTTCACTTTCAGCGATACGGGAGCGGGACCTGCACGATGGCCCCCACCCCAGCCCTCCCCCACAGGCGGGGGAGGGAGCTGTATCCGTGCGTCGTTTCTTTCCCTGCAAACGGGGAGTGGCCGTGCCGATGCAACGCCCCTTCCCCCGCGCGCGGGGGAAGGTCGGGATGGGGGCGCGCCGGACATCCATCACGCCGCCCTGCGCAGCGAATCCGTCAACGACTCCAGGCTCGCCGCCTTCGGCTTCACCAACCAGAACTTGCCGACGTAGTCGCGGAACTCGTCCAGGATCTGCTGCGCCCAGATGCTGCCGGTGAGTTCGCGATGGCGCTGGATCAGCTTGTGCAGGTGCTGGCGGTGGCTTTCGAAACCTTCCGGCGAGATCCGGTGGATGTCGATCAGTTCGTGGTTGTAGCGGTCGACGAAATCGCGATCCAGATCCAGCACGTAGGCCAGGCCACCGGTGAAGCCGGCGCCGAAGTTCAGGCCTACCCGGCCCAGCACCATCACGATGCCGTCGGTCATGTATTCGCAGCAGTGATCGCCGGCGCCTTCGATGACCGCCAGCGCGCCGGAGTTGCGCACCGCGAAACGTTCGCCCGCGCGGCCCGCGGCGAACAGTTCGCCGCCGGTAGCGCCGTACAGGCAGGTGTTGCCGAGGATCGGCGTGTTGCGCGCCTCGAAGCGCGCGCCGCGCGGCGGACGCACCACCAGCCGGCCGCCGGCCATGCCCTTGCCGACGTAGTCGTTGGCTTCGCCTTCCAGTTCCATGTGCAGGCCGCCGGCGTTGAACGCGCCGAAGCTCTGGCCGGCGGTGCCGCGGAAGCGCAGGTTCAACGGCGCGTCGGCCATGCCCTGGTTGCCGTGGGTGCGGGCGATGGCGCCGGACAGGCGGGTGCCGATCGAACGGTCGGTGTTGTGGATCAGGAAGCGGTGCTCGCCGCCGGCCTTGCGCCGGATCGGCTCGGCCAGCAGGCCGTCGAGCTGGGTGGCCAGGCTGTCGGGTGACTCGTACAGGCGCTGGGCCGCGCAGCTTTCGCTGCCGGTCTGCGCGCCCTGCAGCAGGCGGGCCAGGTCGACGCGCACGCCGGCGCGCGGCGAGGCATCGATCTGCTCCAGCAGATCGGTGCGGCCGACGATTTCGTCCAGCGAGCGCGCGCCCAGGTAGGACAGCCACTGGCGCACTTCCTCGCTGAGCAGGCGGAAGAAATTCTCCACCCGTTCCGGCAGGCCGGTGAAGTACTGCGAGCGCAGGCGCTCGTCCTGGGTGGCCACGCCGGTGGCGCAGTTGTTGAGGTGGCAGATGCGCAGGTACTTGCAGCCCAGCACGATCATCGGACCGGTGCCGAAGCCGAAGCTGTCCGCGCCCAGCAGCGCCGCCTTGACCACGTCCAGGCCGGTCTTCAGGCCGCCGTCGGTCTGCAGCACGGTGCGCTCGCGCAGCTGGTTGGTGACCAGCGCCTGGTGCGCTTCGGCCACGCCCAGTTCCCACGGCACGCCGGCGTAGCGGATGGAACTGATCGGGCTGGCACCGGTGCCGCCGTCATGGCCGGAGATGGTGATGAGATCCGCGCCGGCCTTGACCACGCCGGCGGCGATCGTGCCGACGCCCGCGTGCGAGACCAGCTTCACCGACACCAGCGCCTGCGGATTGACCTGCTTGAGGTCGTAGATCAGCTGGGCCAGATCCTCGATGGAGTAGATGTCGTGGTGTGGCGGCGGCGAGATCAGGCCGATGCCCGGGCGTGCGTAGCGCAGGCGGGCGATCAGTTCGTTGACCTTGTGGCCGGGCAGCTGGCCACCCTCGCCGGGCTTGGCGCCCTGGGCCACCTTGATCTGCAGCACCTCGGCGTTGACCAGGTATTCGGGCGTGACGCCGAAGCGGCCGGAGGCGACCTGCTTGATCTTGCTGCGCTTCTCGGTGCCGTAGCGCGCTGGATCCTCGCCACCTTCGCCGGAGTTGCTGCGTCCGCCGAGGCGGTTCATCGCGATCGCCAGCGCCTCGTGCGCTTCCGGCGACAGCGCGCCCAGGCTGATCGCGGCGGTGTCGAAACGGCGCAGCAGATCGCCGGCATCGGCGACCTCGGACAGCGGCGTCGGCGTTTCCGCGCGCTTGAGCGCCAGCAGATCGCGCAACGCCGAAGGCGGGCGCGAGTTCACCGCGTCGGCATAAGCCTGCCAGTCGGCGGCATCGCCGGTGCGGGTGGCGCGTTGCAGCGTGGTCACCACGTCCGGGTTGTACATGTGGTACTCGCCGCCGTGGACGTACTTCAGCAGTCCGCCGATTTCCGGCTGCGCGCGATCGTTCCAGCCGCGTGCTTCCAGCTCGCGCGCCTCGGCGTCCAGGCGTGCGAAGCCGACGCCGCCGATGCGCGAGGGCGTATCCGCGAAGCAGAGGTCGACCACGTCCGGCTCCAGGCCGACGATCTCGAACAGCTGCGCGCCGCGGTAGCTGCTGATGGTGCAGATGCCCATCTTGGAGATGATCTTGGACAGGCCCTTGTAGATGCCCTTGCGGTAGCTGCGGCCGATCTGGGCCTGCTCACCGCCCTTCTTGAGTTGCAGGATGCCGCGCCGGCCCAGGTCGAACAGGGTCTGGTAGGCCAGGTACGGATACACGGCGGTGGCGCCGTAGCCGATCAGGCAGGCGATGTGGTGCGCGTCGCGCGCGGTGCCGGTCTCGATGATCAGGTTGACGTCGCAGCGCAGGCCTTCGCGGCACAGGTGATGGTGGACCGCGCCGGTCGCCATCAGCGCATGCACCATCGGGCGGCCCTGCTGCGGCCGGCGATCGCTCAGCACCACCATGACCATGCCATCGCGCGCGGCCTGTTCGACCTCGGCGCAGATGCGCTCGATGGCCGCCTTCAGCCCTTCCTCGACGCTGTAGGACAGATCGATGTAGCGGTGCTTCTGGTCGTACGGATCCATCTTCAGCAGCTGGCGCAGCTTGCGCTGGCTGAGCACCGGCGAATTCAGGATGACGTGGTTCACCGTCTCCGGGCCGGCGTGGAAGATGTTGGTCTCCTTGCCGAGCTGGGTCGCCAGCGACATCACGCAGTCTTCGCGCAGCGGATCGATGGGTGGATTGGTGACCTGGGCGAAGCCCTGGCGGAAATAGTCGTACAACGGCCGGGTCTGCCGGCTCAGCACCGCCATCGGGGTGTCGTCGCCCATCGATCCGGTGGCCTCCTGCTCGGTCTCGGCGAGCGGACGCAGCACCTGCTCCACTTCCTCGCTGGTCAGCTGGAACAGCTTGTGGAAGCCGCGCAGGGTCTTCTCGTCGAACGGCGCGTCGGTCAGCGACGGATCGATCAGTTCGGTCTGCAGGTAGGTGACGCCGTGGTGCAGCCACTGCTTGTACGGCGCGCGTCCCCGGTTGATGCGATCCACCGCCTCGCTGTCGAGCAGGTCGCCGCGCTTGAGATCGATGGCCATCATCTCGCCGGGACCGAGCTTGCCCTTGCGGGTCACGCGCTCGGCCGGCACTTCCCACACGCCGGCTTCGGAGGCAACCAGGAAATGGCGATCGCTGGTCAGCATCCAGCGCGCCGGTCGCAGGCCGTTGCGATCCAGCATGCAGGCGGCGTAGCGGCCGTCGCAGGCGACGATGCCGGCGGGGCCGTCCCACGGCTCGGTGTTGAGGCCATAGAACTCGTAGAACGCGGCCAGGTCGGCGTCCTTGAATTCCAGCGACTGGGTCGCCGGCGGGACCAGGATGCGCAGCGCCTGCAGCAGATCCATGCCGCCGGCGACCAGCAGCTCCAGCATGTTGTCCAGGCTCTGCGAGTCGGAGCCGTGCATGGAGATGACCGGATCGAATTCGGCGATGTCGAAACGCGGCGTCTTCCATACCTTGCTGCGCGCCTGCGCCCAGCGGCGGTTGCCTTCGATGGTGTTGATTTCGCCGTTGTGCGCCAGCAGGCGGAACGGGTGCGCCAGCGGCCAGCGCGGCAGGGTGTTGGTGGAGAAGCGCTGGTGGAACACCACCGCGCTGCTGGCCAGATCGCTGCGCTGCAGATCCGGATAGAAGATCGGCAGCTTGTCCGGCAGCACCATGCCCTTGTAGCCGATGGCGTGCTGGGCCAGGGTGACCACGTAGAAGTCGGGAATGCCGGCGCGCAGTTGCTGTTCACTGCGGCGGCGGGACAGGAACAGTGCCAGCCCGAAGGCGTCGTCGTCCTGGTGATCGCCGGCATCGACGAAGATCTGTTCGATGCGCGGCAGGGTTTCCTTGGCCAGCACGCCGCAGACGCTGTCGTCGGTCGGCGGCACGCGCCAGCCGCGCGGCGTCACGTCGGCGCGACGCAGTTCGGCTTCCAGCACGGCGCGACATCGATCCGCCTGCGCGGCATCATGCGGCAGGAACACCAGGCCGGCGGCGAAGCGTGCGCCCACGACGATGCCGGCTTCTTCGGCCAGCGCGCGCAGGAAGGCATCGGGTTTCCGGATCAGCAGGCCGCAGCCATCGCCGGTGAGTCCGTCCGCGGCGACGCCGCCGCGATGGGTCATCCGCGAAAGCGCGGCAATGGCGGTGTCGACCAACGCGCGTGACGGCTGGTCATCCAACTGCGCGATCATGCCGAAACCGCATGCATCGCGTTCGTCGTTCGGGTCGTAGAGCCCGTGGCGACTGCGAGGGGCCATCTCTGCCTCAAACCTTTGCTGACGGCGACACCGTGCCCTGCCCCGCAGCGGCACTTCGAAATGTCACCGGAAGCCCGACTAAAGCACAGATGTTGCGGTGCCGCAACATGGATCCGACGAAGCCCAACGATAGTTGCAGAAGCAACTTTTCAGTGGCTTTTCTTTGGTCTGCTGAGCGTGGGGATCGCGTGCGTGCTCAACCGCAGCCGACGCGCGCGACGCGTCGCTGCGCATCGAGGTAAAGGTTGAGGCGGCCTGCGCGGTAGTCCTGCACGCCGACCTGATCCGCACGCACCGCGCGCGCCATGTCGGCACCGGCGGCGGCGCGTGCTTTCTCGATCACGGCGGCATCGATCGGCAAACCAATGACGTTCTGTGCGGCGGAAGGATCACAACGCGGTGGCAAGGGCGCGAGCGCGGCCGCGGCGGGCGGTGTGGCTTTCGGCGGAGGGGAGGAACCACAGCCGGCGAGTGCGGCGGCGGACAGCCATGCGAGGGTGCTGAGCTTGCTGGCCATGCGGGATCCTTTCCCGGTGCGTGCCGATGCCCGTGGCATCGCTGCGGATGGGGAGGATCTTAAGGCGTTTTCGCGTGCGGGCGATCGCCCCGGGGTTAGTTGACGGCGCGCGTTGGCCCCCACCCCAGCCCTCCCCCGCAAGCGGAGGAGGGGGCTGTATCCGTGCATCGGTCTTTTCCGGCAAACGACGGGAAGAAACCCGCGCCCGTGTACCACCCCTTCCCCCGCGTGCGGGGGAAGGTTGGGATGGGGGCATTGGATGCGTGCGAGCGTGCGGGAGGGTGACGGCGCGCTGGCCCCCACCCCGGCCCTCCCCCGCAAGCGGAGGAGGGGGCTGTATCCGTGCTTCGGTCTTTTCCGGCAAACGGCGGGAAGAAATCCGCGCCCGTGTAC
>NZ_JANJUE010000101.1 GCF_024710765.1 Pseudoxanthomonas sp. | reverse complement strand
GTCGTGCGCGGCGCCCTTCGGGTTTACCCACCGTCGCCACCGCTGTGGATGGGGCCCCCATAGAGCAAAAGCCAAAAGCCAAAGCCCAAAGCCAGCGTCGGAAGGAGCGGCCTTCGGCCGCGAACTTCTGCTCTGCTGGTGTTGCCCTGCTTTTGCTTTGGCCTTTCGGGCCCCGTTCCGGCGTGGCAAGCGGGCCGGGTAAAACCCGAAGGGCGGCGCACAGGGATGTGCGCCGTTTCCGGCAGGGGCAGGATGCCCCTTCCGGACATTCCCGGACCGATTGCGGACCCGGAGCGAAGCGCAGGGCACGCCGCCAGGGGTGTGTTTCTTTGCTTACTTTCTTTGCACAAGCAAAGAAAGTAAGGCCCCGCGGCGAGCGCACCATCGGCGACTACCGATAGCAAACCCACGCGCCAGCGCCCGACCAGAAATGCCGCGACAGCGATAGAGTCACTCCCTTCGACGCCGGCGGACCAAGCCGTCCCGCCTCGTTAGAAGGGAGAGCCCAGACCCTTGGCTTCCCATCCTTTGGGATGACGCATGCAGCAAAGCGCAGGCGCCCGCGGCATTCTCCAGCGGACTATCGGTGACCCTGGCATGGCAGGGAGCGAAGCTCCCTCGCGGAACTACGAGAAGTCGTAACTCATCTGCGGTCCCGGCGGCGCCAGGAACTCACCCTCGACGTAATCCACCATCGCCGTGAACAGGAAACTCATCGTCGCCGCATCGGCCACGTGATCGGCGATGGTCAGGATGCCCTGCGACTGCGCACGCTCGGCAATCTCGCGGATCTTCTGCTGATGCTCGGGCGTCTTCGCCAGATCCGCGCTGAAGACCCGGTCGATCTTCAGGAACGCCGGCTGGAAATGGGCCAGCAGCTGGAACGAATCCAGGCCGGCGCCGAAATGTTCCAGGCCGACCTTGCAGCCCAGCTTGGACGCGCCGGTCTGGAACGCCTGGGCCTGGCGCAGGTGGGTGAAGACCTTGGCCTCGGAGGCTTCCAGCCACAGGCTGTCACCGGGCACGTCGTGCGCGGCCAGCTGCCTGGCGATGAGCTGGAGCAGGCGTTCGTCGCCGAACGAGCCGGGACTGACCTTGACCAGCAGCCGGGTCAGGTAGCCGTTGCGGCGGCGCTCGCCCAGCACCTCGATGGCGCGATTGACCACCCAGCGGTCGATGGCGTCGAGCAGGCCGTGTTCCTCGGCGATGCCCATGAAGGCCGGCGGCATCACCGTCTCGCCGTTGGAATCCAGCCGCAGCAGCACCTCGTAGACCTCGCCGGCCTCGCCCTGCAGGCTGACCACCGGCTGGTAGTGCAGCAGGAAGTGGTCATTGTCCAGCGCGTCGCGCAGGCGCGCGATCCAGTTCTGCACCCGCTCCTCCTCGGCGCGATCCACCGCGCCGGGGTCGAAAATCTCGATGCGGTTGCCGCCCAGGCTGGTGGCGGTCTGCAGGCTGTCGGTGGCGCGGGTGAGGACCAGGCCGATGCTGGCGATTTTCTCGCCGATCTGCACGCCGCCGACACTGGCGGTGACCGCGGTGGAGCGTTCGCCCGCACTGAACACGTGCGACGCGAACGCCGCGCGCAGGGTGTCGGCCAGGGCCGCGGTCCGCGCATGGTTGCCCTTGAGCAGCACCGCGAAGGTACGTTCGCCGAAGCGGGCGGCGGTGGCGCTGGCATCCAGGTGCTCGGCCAGGCGCTTGGCCATCGCCGCGATCAGGGCATCGGCCGAATCGATGCCGATGTCCTGCAGGAGGCGCTGGTAGTGGTCGGGTTCCAGCAGCAGCAACGAGTAGTGCTCGCCGCGCGCGACCTGGCTGACCGCTTCTTCCAGCGCCTGCAGGAAGGTCGGACGGTTGAGCAGGCCGGTGACCACGTCGCGCTGGCGCAGGTCCTCGACCTCGCGCGCCAGTTCCGGGTCGAACTCCTCGCGGCGGCGGAACACCACCTGCACGCAGGGTTCGCCTTCGTAGGTGGCGGTGGTGAATTCGAGCGTGGCCGGGAACTGGTCGCCGTCCAGGCTGCGGGCCTCCAGTTCGAAACGCGGCGGTGGCGGCTCGCCCTTGCTCAGTCCCTTCAGCAGCTGCTTGAAGTCGTTGACGTACTGGGGGGCGACGAGATCCAGCAGCGACAGGCCCTCGACCTCGTCGAAGGACTCGAAGCCCAGCATTTCCAGGTAGGCCTCGTTGGCCCGGATGTGCATGCCTTCGTGGATGTAGGCGATCGGATCGCGCGAGGACGAAATCAGGGCGTCGCAGCGCCGCTCGAACTCGCGCAGCTGCACGTCCAGGCGGCGGACCGCGCGGCGCGTCTCCAGATCCGACCATTCGCTGCGCAGCACATGGAGCAGGTGTTCGGCGCGGCCGCGCAGGACCATGCCGCGGGCGCCGCCGGCCTGGTCGGACAACCAGTCGGCCTCGTTGATGGCCTCGGCCAGCACGATGACCGGGATGTCCTTGCCGCTGGCGTCGACGGTGGAAAGGACGCCGGCCAGGGGAATCCCGCGGGCCGAGCGCGCGGCCAGGACCAGGTCCATCGGCTGGGAAGCGACCATCTGCGCCAGTTCGTCGGCGTCCAGCGGCCGCAGCGGCCGCACGGCAATGCCTCCGTTCCGCAGCGTACTGACGATCGCTTCGGCGTCCTCGCCGCTGTCATCGACGATCATCAAACGGAGGGTGGAGTCTTTGCCGATCTGCATGCAGCGGTTCCGCCTTGGGAGGGCGTTTAATACACGAAGGGGGCGGGAGCGTCCAATGCGGGCGTCGCAAAAAAGCGGGACGGGCGCGTCACGGCGGCGGGTTCAGAGGGGACGCTTGCCGGTGTCGCCGGGGATTTCGCGGACCAGCCGGGGTACCAGGTAGCCGGACAGGCGCGCGCGCAGCCCGGCATGCAGGGCCAGTGCCTGCTCGTCGGGAACCTCGAAATGGGCCACGCCCGCGACCCGGTCCAACTGGTGCAGGTAATAGGGCAGGACGCCGGCGGCGAAACTGCGCTCGCCCAGGGCGGCCAGCGCGTCCACGCTGTCGTTGACGCCCCGCAGCAGCACGGCCTGGTTGAGCAGTTGCGCCCCCGCGCCGCGCAGGCGGGCCAGCGCGGCGTCGACGCCGGGGTCGAACTCGTTGGCGTGGTTGGCGTGGATGACGAAGGCCATCGGCCAGGGCAGCCCGGCCAGCCAGCGCGCCAGCCCGTCGTCGACCCGTTCCGGCAGCACCACCGGCAGGCGGCTGTGGATGCGCAGGCGCCGGACATGCGGGATTCCGGCCAGCGCGTCGGTCAGTTCGGCCAGCTTGGGCGTGGCCAGCGACAGCGGGTCGCCGCCGGACAGCAGGACTTCCTCGACCGCGGTGTCGGCGCGGATGGCCTCCACGGCGTCGCGCCAGCCCTCGCGGGCGGCGGTTTCCTCGGCATAGGGGAAATGCCGGCGGAAGCAGTAGCGGCAATGCACCGCGCAACTGCCGGTGGCCACCAGCAGGGCGCGGCCCCGGTATTTCTGCAACACCCCGGTGGCGGTCCGGGCGGCGGCGTCGCCGACCGCGTCCAGGCCGAAGCCGGGCACCGGCCGCATTTCCTCGTCCAGTGGCAGCACCTGTCGCAGCAACGGATCGTTCGCATCCCCCGGGACCATGCGGGCGACGAAGCCGCGCGGCACCCGCAGCGGGAACTGGGCGGCGGCGGCGTCCGACAGGCGGCCGGCCAGCCGCTCCAGTCCCAGCATCGCCAGCAGTTCGCGCGGGTCGCGCACGGCGTCGCGCCAGGCCTCCTGCCAGCGGGCGCGGGGCAGGGGGGCGGGCTGCATGGGAAGGGGGGCTGCGGTTATCATGTGCGGGTCTGAAAAACAAAACGCCCGCCGGTCCCGGCGGGTTCCCCATTCTATCCGGCCAGCCGCCTCCCGCGGCGGGTTTGTCTTACCCCAAGGAGTACCCCATGGCCAGTTACGGCATGAACGACGTCAAGAACGGGATGAAGATCCTGGTCAACAACGAACCGTCCATCATCACCGACACCGAATACGTGAAGCCGGGCAAGGGCCAGGCCTTCACCCGCGTGAAGTACCGCCAGATCCGCACCGGCCGCGTGCAGGAAATCACCATGAAGAGCACCGACTCGGTCGAGGCCGCCGACGTGGTGGATACCGACATGCAGTACCTGTACTCCGATGGCGAGTACTGGCATTTCATGCAGCAGGAAACCTTCGAGCAGGTCCAGGCCGACAAGGCCGGCATGGCCGGCGCCGAGAAGTGGCTGAAGGGCGAGGAAGAGTGCGTGGTGACCCTGTTCAACGGCACCCCGATCCAGGTCACCCCGCCGAACTTCGTCGAGCTGAAGATCGTCGAGACCGATCCGGGCGTCCGCGGCGACACGTCCGGCGGCGGTGGCAAGCCGGCCACCCTGGAAACTGGCGCGGTCGTGCGCGTGCCGCTGTTCGTCGGCCAGGAGGAAATCATCAAGGTCGACACCCGCACCGGCGACTACGTCAGCCGCGTGAAGTGACGCAACGGCGCGCCCGCACGCGGGCGCCCTTGCCGTTGCGTCATCCCGGCGCAGGCCGGGATCCATTTTTGCTTTTGCCGTTGCTTTTGCGTTTGAAAGCCCGAAGCACACATGGCATCAAGATGGGTCCCCACCTGCGCGGGGACGACGAGATGAAAATCCCCGGCGGCGGCGAGGTGAGCGCACCACGCGAACCGAACCGCCTCCGACCGGAAACCCGAAGCCGGAATCTCCGGTCGGGTTCCGGCGCCCCGCGGAACCACGGA
This sequence comes from Pseudoxanthomonas sp., assembly GCF_024710765.1. Classification (GTDB taxonomy): domain Bacteria; phylum Pseudomonadota; class Gammaproteobacteria; order Xanthomonadales; family Xanthomonadaceae; genus Pseudoxanthomonas_A. Next base: position 23,571 of record NZ_JANJUE010000101.1, on the reverse strand, counting down.
TACGAGGACGCATGACCCACGACATCCAGCCCGAAGCCTGTGATCTCCTCATCGAAGCCGGTTTCGTGATCCCGGTGATGCCCCACGGCGTGGTGCTGGAAGACCATGCGGTGGCGGTGAAGGGCGGCGTGATTCTCGCGATCCTGCCGGTTGCCGAGGCCCGCCGGCGTTTCGCTCCCGCCAGGACGGTTGCCCGGCCCGACGCGGCGCTGCTGCCGGGCCTGGTCAACGCGCATACCCATAATCCGATGACGCTGCTGCGCGGCATCGCCGACGATCTGCCGCTGATGGAATGGCTGCAGAACCATATCTGGCCGGTGGAAGCGGCGGTGATCGGTCCGGAGTTCGTGGCCGACGGCACCGCCCTGGCGATCGCCGAGATGCTGCGCGGCGGCACCACCTGCGCCAACGAGAACTATTTCTTCCCCGACGTGCAGGCCGCGGTGTACAAGCGCCACGGCTTCCGCGCGCGGGTGGGCCTGCCGGTGATCGACTTCCCGACCGCGTGGGCGAAAACCAGCGACGAGTATTTCGACCGTGCCGGCGAGGTCCATGACCAGTGGCGCGGCGATTCGCTGGTGGACACCGCGTTCGCGCCGCATGCGCCGTATACGGTCAGCGACGCCAACTTCGAGCGGGTGCGCATGCTGTCGGACCAACTCGACGTGCCGGTTCACCTGCACACCCACGAGACCGCGCAGGAAATCGCCGACTCGCTGAAGCAGTACGGGCAGCGTCCGCTGGCGCGCCTGGATCGCCTGGGCCTGGTCAACGATCGCCTGATCGCGGTGCACATGACCCAGCTGACCGAGGCGGAAATCCACCTGTGCGCCGAGCGCGGCGTGTCGGTGGTGCATTGCCCGGAATCCAACCTCAAGCTGGCCTCGGGATTCTGCCCGGCGTGCGCGCTGCAACGCGCGGGCATCAACCTGGCCATCGGCACCGACGGCTGCGCCAGCAACAACGATCTGGACATGTTCAGCGAGACCCGCACCGCTGCGCAGCTGGCCAAGGCGGTGGCCAACGATGCCACCGCGCTGGACGCGGCGACCGCGCTGCATGCCGCCACCCTGGGCGGCGCGCGCGCGCTGGGTTATGGCGATCGCATCGGTTCGATCGAACCGGGCAAGCAGGCCGATCTGATTTGCGTGGACCTGGGCGCGCTGGAGACCCAGCCGCTGCACCACGTGGTCTCCCAGCTCATCTATGCCACCGGCCGCCACCAGGTCAGCGACGTCTGGATCGCCGGCCAGCCGCGGCTGGCGCAGCGTGAACTGGTCGACATGGACACGGCCGCCCTGATCGCCAACGCGCGCCAATGGCGCGAGCGCATCCGCACGCTGCATGGCGGATGATGATTGTTCTCCCGCCGGCGTCCGCATCCGATGCGGCCAACGGCACCTGCCGAGGTGACCCCATGACCTCCACCGCTTCCTCCGCGCCTTCCGGCGACAACTTCGATCAGGCCGAGCTCGACAAGTTCGGCGCACTGGCCAACCGCTGGTGGGACGAGCAGGGCCCGCAGAAGGCGCTGCACGCGCTCAACCCGGTCCGCCTGGACTACGTGCGCCAGCGCGCGTCGCTGGCCGGCGCACAGGCATTGGACGTGGGCTGTGGCGGCGGCCTGCTCAGCGAGGCGCTGGCGAAGGCCGGCGCGCAGGTCACCGCCATCGATCTTGCGCCGGAACTGATCAAGGTCGCGCGACTGCACAAGCTCGAATCCGGGGTGCAGGTCGATTACCAGCTGCGTTCGGTCGAATCACTGGCCGAAGAGCGTCCGGGCGGCTTCGACGTGGTCACCTGCATGGAAATGCTGGAGCACGTGCCGGATCCGGCCGCGATCATCGAGGCCTGCGCACGCCTGCTGAAACCCGGTGGTCGCCTGTTTCTGTCCACCCTCAACCGCACTCCGGCTGCGTTCGCGCTGGCGATCGTGGGAGCCGAATACGTCGCCCGCCTGCTGCCTACCGGCACCCATCACTACCAGGACTTCATCAAGCCGTCCGAACTGGCCGCCTGGCTGCGCCAGTCCCGGCTCCAGTTGGAGGACGTCAGCGGCCTGGCCTACGAGCCCTGGCGCCAGCGCGCGCGGCTGGCGCGCCGCACCGACGTCAACTACCTGGCCTGCGCGGTGAAGGTGGCATGAGCCTGATGGATCGCAACGACCCGCAGGCACGCGCCGGATTCCCGCGGGTGGCGCTGTTCGACCTCGACGGTACCCTGCTGGACAGCGCGCCGGACTTCGTCGCCACCGCCAATCGCATGCTCGCCGCGCGCGGACGCGCGCCGGTGACCCTGGCCGACCTGCGTCCCCACGTGTCCAAGGGATCGCGGGCGATGGTGGGCGCGGCATTCCCGGATCTGGACGTCGCCGCACGCGATGCGCTGGTGCCGGAATTCCTGGTGATCTACCAGGAGGAACTGGGGCGCCACAGCCGTCCGTTCGATGGCGTGGAGGCGATGCTGGCCGCGCTGGAAGCCGCCGGCACGCGCTGGGGCATCGTCACCAACAAGCCCGAATACCTGGCCCGCGACGTGCTGCCGGCCGAAGGCTGGCAGGAACGTTGCGCGGTGCTGATCGGCGGCGACACGCTGGCCGAACGCAAACCGCATCCGCTGCCGCTGCAGGTGGCCGCCGAGCGGCTGGGCGTGAGTTGCGCCGAGTGCGTCTATGTCGGCGATGACGAACGCGACATCGTCGCCGCGCGCGCGGCCGGCATGCCCTCGATCGCCGCGCTGTGGGGTTATCGCCTGGACGGCGATGATCCGGAAAGCTGGCAGGCCGGGCGCATGTGCGCCGAGCCCGGCGAACTGGCCGCGCCCGAAGCCTGGTCGCTGGCCACGAACGCGGCCTGATCCATCCCTCCGATTCCGCCGCCGTCACCTGCCGTGTCCGATTCCTCCGCCCTCGACAGCTTCCTCGACAAATGGCGCCACCGCTGGCCGGAATGGCAGGTGGCCGAGATTTTCGTCCCGCCCGAGCGGCGCGCGCTCGCGGAAGCCTGGTTCTCGCTGCTGCAGGAATTCGACGACATCCTCAACATCGCCGGCGATCCGCTGCCCGCCGATGCCAAGCTGGCCTGGTGGGGCGAGGAATTGCGCGGGTGGGCCAATCGCCGCTCGCGCCATCCGCTGGGTCGGCGACTGGAACCGGTGCCGGCACCGTGGGCGGAACTTGCCGATGCGTTGCCTGCGCTGATCGGCGCGCGCGAGGCCGCCACCGATGCTGACGCCGCGTTCGCGGGACTGCGCGGCTACGGTGCCGCCGCCGCGGCGGTGGAAGCGGCGATCCTCGGGCGCCGGCCGGATCCACAGGCGGTGGTCGCGCAGGCGCTGGCGACGCGGCTGGCGGAATCCGCGACCGCGGCCGTGCCACATGAAGTCCAGGGCGACGACGACCGCGCGCGCCTGCGCGATTGGGCGCGGACGCTGGCGCGGCGCTGGCCCTCCGCCTCCGTCGCGGCCCGCGAGCGGCGCATCGTCGCCGCGTTCGCCCGGGGGCGCCTGCGCCGCTTCGCCAGGACCGGCGAGGCCACCGCGCTGCCGTCGCGGCTGCGCCTGCTGCTCACCGCCTGGAGCGCGGCACGCGGCGGCTGACACCACGTCGGGCACGCATCGATGGAGGGAGCCCATCGGCGCGATAGGCATCCCGACCCGTCGTAACGGTCTGTTTCATCTGGTGATTCGGGGCAGGGGGTACAATGCCGGCCTGTTGTCTCCCCGTATCGACCTCCCCCGTATCGACATGGCTTCCGTTCCCCCCGTGGCGCCGCGCGCCGATCTTCCCGATGTCGCCCACCAGAGCGTGCCGCTGGCGCGCGCGCTGGACTGGGTCGGCATGGAAGGCATTGCCCTGCCGGTGCGCATCACCGATGGCGAGGGCGGGCAGTTGCAGGTGCCCGCCACCATCGATGTGTTCGTCAACCTGACCAACCCGGACGCCCGCGGCATCCACATGTCGCGCCTGTACCTGCACCTGCAGGAAGGCCTGTCGCGTGAGGCGATCACCCCGGCCGGACTGCGCCACCTGCTGCAGGAAGGCGTGACGTCCCAGCAGGGACTGGCGGACCAGGCCCGCATCCGCCTGCGTTACGACGCGCTGCTGCGCCGGCGTGCGCTGGAAAGCGGGAACGCCGGCTGGAAGCGCTATCCGGTCGAGATCGACGCCACCCTGGCGGACGGCCATCTGCATCTGGCGTTGTCGTTCTCGGTGGAATATTCCAGCACCTGTCCGGCGTCCGCCGCGCTGTCGCGCCAGGCCAATGCCGAGCGCTTCGCCGATGACTTCGCCGCCGCGCATCCGCTGTCGGTCGGCGTGGTCCGCGACTGGCTGGCGTCTGAACGCGGACTGGCGGCCACGCCGCATGCCCAGCGCAGCCGCGCCAGCGTGCGGGTGGAACTGCGCCCGCAGTTCGACGAACTGCCGCTGGTGGCGCTGATCGACGCGATCGAGGCGGCCCTGGGCACGCCGGTGCAGACCGCGGTCAAGCGCGTCGACGAGCAGGCCTTCGCGCGCCTCAACGCGGAGAACCTGATGTTCTGCGAGGACGCCGCACGCCGGGTCGCCGCCGCCCTGTCGCAGGACCCGCACGTGGCTCGCTTCGACGCCACCGTCGCCCATTTCGAGAGCCTGCATCCGCACGACGCGGTCGCCCGCGTCAGCGGCAGCAACGGCTGAACCCCCCGGCTTCGTCGGCCGCTCCCCGGGAAAGCTCGCGACTCACGTCGCTCCCACACGGGAACAACTCTCGTAGGAGCGACGTCAGTCGCGACCGCACATCACGCCGCACGCGGTAATTTTTCCGCTGCAAATGGAATGAATCGCGTTACTGCAAACATCGGATGCTGCCCGATTCATCGTGGCCTGCTGGCAGGGCTCGCGACTGACGTCGCTCCTACAAGGGGGAACAACGCCTGTGGGAGCAACGGCCAGTCGCGGCCGCATGTTGCGGCGCATACGGTGATTCTCTCGTCGCCGATGAAATGAATCGCGTCCCCTGCAAACACGGGATGGCGCCCGACGCATCATGGCTTGCTGGCAGACCGCGCGCCGCGCGGCAAGGGCCTACTTCGCCGCGGCCGCCTGCGCGCGCTCCAGCACCAGCAGCGGATCGATGCGCACATCGAACCAGTTCATGCCCCAGTGCAGGTGGGGGCCGGTCGCACGCCCGGTCGCGCCGACCGCGCCGATGACCTGGCCCTGTGCGACCCGGTCGCCGACGTTGACGTCGATCCGCGACAGGTGCAGGAAGTTGGAGCTGACGCCGTAGCCGTGATCCAGCAGCAGGGTGCCGCCGGTCAGGTACAGGTCCGGCGCGGCGAAGGTCACCACGCCCGCGGCCGGCGCCTTCACCGGCGTACCGCTGGGCGCGGCGATGTCCATGCCCGAATGGCCGGCGCCGGGCTGTCCGTTGTACACGCGTGCGTTGCCGAAGCGGCCGCTGATGCGGCCCTGCACCGGCCAGATGAATGCCTGCGCGAAATCGGTGCGATCGTCGTCGCGCACGCGCGCGGAGGTGACCCGCGCCTGCTCACGCCGGATCCGCTCGGCGATGGCCGGCGGAGGGTTGACCGTTTTGGGCGGCACGCCGTTGATCCGTTCCAGCGGCCAGTCACGCGGGGTCACCGCGATGCGCGCGGTCTCCCGGCGCCCGGACGGCATCGTCAACTCGACCACCAACGGGCCGGCTTCGTCACGGCCCACGCCGAACACCACCGTGCCGTAGGCACTGGTGCGCAGGGAGCGGCCCGCATAGCGCACCTGGCTGCCGGCGGGCACCTTGCCGAACACCAGCGCACCCTGCGAAACCTGCGCAGGAAACACCACCCGTTCGTCCTGCGGGGCGGGGGCGGGAGACGCGGTGCCGTAGGTGCCCTCGGCGAGTACTTCCTGGGCCGGCAGCCGTACCGGTGACCACATGGCGAGCAGCGCCAGCGCGCCGGCGGCGCCGGCACGCCAGCTCACCGATCGAACTCCAGTCGCTGCCCGTTCGGCGTGCCGACCAGGTGTTCGCCGTTCCAGACCAGGCGACCGTTGACCCAGGTCGCGCCGATGCGCGAACGGAAAGTGGTGCCTTCGAAAGGCGACCAGCCGCACTTGGACAGCACATCCTCGCGGCGCACGGTGAATTCGGTGTCGTCCACCAGCACCAGATCCGCCCAGTAACCCTCGCGCAGGAAGCCGCGTTCGCGCACGTCGAACAATTGTGCCGGCGCATGCGACACCTTCTGCACGATCTCGGTCATCGTGGCGCGGCCCTCGTGGACCAGTTCCAGCGCCGCCACCAGCGCGTACTGCACCAGCGGCAGGCCGGACGGTGCCTGCGCGTAGGGCCTGGATTTCTCCTCCAGGGTGTGCGGGGCGTGGTCGGTCGCCAGCACGTCGATGACATCGTCGGCCAGCGCCTTGATCAGCGCCTCGCGGTCGCTGGCGTCCTTGATCGCCGGATTGCACTTGATGAAGTTGCCCAGGCGCGCGTAGTCGGCGCGGTCGAAGCGCAGGAAGTGGATGCAGGTCTCGGCGGTGATCCGCTTGCGCTTGCCGGAGGCATCGATCAGCGGGCCAGGGGTGAACAGGGCCAGTTCGTCGGCGGTGGAGATGTGCAGCACGTGCAGGCGGGTGTCGTGCCGGCGCGCCAGTTCCAGCGCCAGCCGGGTCGACTTGATGCAGGCTTCGCGGCTGCGGATGTCCGGGTGGTGTTCGACCCCCAGCGCATCGCCGTAGCGGGCCTGGAACGCCGCCATGTTGGCGTCGATGGTCGGCGTGTCCTCGCAGTGGGTGATGATGGGAGTGGGCGCCTCGCGGAAAATCGCGTCCAGGGTTTCCGGGTTGTCGACCAGCATGTTGCCGGTGGATGCGCCCATGAACACCTTGATGCCCGGCGCGGTCTTCGGATCCAGGGCGCGGATGGCCTCCAGGTTGTCGTTGCTGGCGCCCAGGTAGAACCCGTAGTTGCCCCAGGCGCGTCCGGCGGCGCGCTGGTACTTGGCTTCCAGCGCGTCCGAATCCAGGGTGGGCGGCACCGTATTGGGCATGTCCATGAACGAGGTCAGGCCACCGGCCACGGCGGCGGCCGATTCGGTGGCGATGTCGCCCTTGTGTGGCATGCCGGGCTCGCGGAAGTGGACCTGGTCGTCGATCATGCCCGGCAACAGCCAGCGTCCGGCGGCGTCGACGACCTTTTCATCCGCGCCGGCCGACAGGCCGCTGCCGATGCGGGCGATCCGGCCGTTCTCGATGCGCAGGTCGCCTTCGAATTCGCGGCCTTCGCTGGCCATCCGGGCATTGACGATGAGGGTAGAGGGCATCAGTGCTTTCCTGGACAAGGGGCGGAGGAGGGGGAATCGGCATGCGCGGGGGGCACCGGATCGTGGCCGCCCGGGTGGAGGGGATGGCAGCGGCCGATGCGCCGGGCGGCCAGCCAGCCGCCTTTCATCGGACCGAAACGGGCGATGGCTTCCATCGCGTATTCCGAGCAGGACGGGACGAAACGGCAGCGCGGACCCAGCAGCGGGCTGATGAAGCGCTTGTATACCCGCAGGACAGCAATGAGTACCTGGCCGATCATGTCCGGATGATAACCGTGTTGGGTTGCCGCTGCCCGCAGGGTAGGCTATAAAGTCGCGCTTTCCCGATGCTCGGGAAGAACAAGGAAGCGCTGTTCGTGGCTGCTAAGAAACCTGCAAAGAAGGCCGCCAAGGCCGCCAAGAAAACCGCCAAGCCCGTCGCCAAGAAGCCTGTCGTGAAGAAGGCTGTCGCCAAGAAGCCGGCCGCCAAGCCGGTGGCCAAGAAGGCGGCGCCCAAACCCGTCGCCAAGAAGGCCGTGGCCAAGAAGCCGGCCGCCAAGCCGGTAGCGAAGAAGGCCGCGCCCAAGCCTGCCGTCGCCAAGGCCAAGCCGGCACCAGCCAAACCCGCCGCCAAACCGGTGGCGAAGAAGGCCGTGGCCAAGAAGAGCGCTCCCGTCGCAGCACCGAAGACCAAATCCGCACCGAAGCCCGCCCCCAAGCCGGCTCCGGCCAAGACTGCTCCCCCGAAGGCCCCCGCACCGCGCCCGAGCGCACCTGCCGCACCCCGGCAGGACGCCAAGCCCGCACCGGTGGCCAAGGCTCCATCCCCCGCAAAGCCAGTGCCCGCACCGAAAACGACCAGCAAGACCGCCAATCCCGCCCCCGTGACCAGCAAGCCTGCCATCGCTCCCCGTTCCACCGGCAAGGTTGCCGTGGCCGTGGCCGCCAAGCCGCAGGCTCCCGTCGTCCGGGAAAAATTCAAGGTGGTGCCGTACAAGACCGACGATGCCACCGGTCGCCCGATCGTTCCCCAGGGCTACAAGCCCACCGTGGACGAGGAGTACATGAGTCCGCTCCAGCTCGAATATTTCCGCCAGCGCCTGCTGCAGTGGCGTGCGGATCTGGTCGAGGAATCCAAGCAGACCATCGAGAACCTGAAGGACGAGGTCCGCGACATCGGCGACGAAGCCGAGCGCGCCACCCGTGAAACCGAGAACTCGCTGGAACTGCGCACCCGTGATCGCTACCGCAAGCTGATCGGCAAGATCGACAGCACGCTCAAGCGCCTGGACGCCGGCGACTACGGCTACTGCGTCGACACCGGCGAGGAAATCGGCCTGGAGCGCCTGGAAGCGCGCCTGACCGCCGAGCGCACCATCGACGCGCAGGAACGCTGGGAACACATGCAGAAGCAGCAGGGCGACTGACCGGCGTCGGCTGTCGAACCCGTGCAGACCCCGCCCTGGCGGGGTTTGCTTTTTGCGCGAACCGCACAGGAGGCGACATGGACCACGAAGACTTCATGCGCGAGGCCCTGGCCCTGGCGCGCGCCAACATCGCCGAAGGCGGACGCCCGTTCGGCGCGGTGCTGGTCCGCGGGGGCGAGGTGATCGCCCGTGCCGGCAACGGCATCCACCGCGATCACGATCCGACCGCGCATGCCGAACTGCTGGCGATACGCCAGGCCGGCCAGCGCCTGGGAACCCCGCGGCTGGACGGCTGCGTGATCTACGCCAGCGGCCATCCCTGTCCGATGTGCCTGGCGGCGATGCACCTGTGCGGCATCCGCGAAGCCTGGTTCGCCTACTCGAACGAGGATGGCGAGCCCTACGGGCTGTCCACCGGCGCGATCTACCAGGAAATGGCGCGGGCGCCGACCGCGCACGCCCACCTGCGCCTGGCCGCGCTGCGGCCGCCGGGCGAGGAAGGTCTTTACCGGGAGTGGCAGGGCTGACGCCCGCTGTCCGGCGCCCGGCCGCGCACGGTCGGCCGTTGGGTGGGCCAGTCGATATGGCCCCTGGGCAACCGGTTATTGCGGCGCAACGTGCGCCGGTCGTGGATGTGGGCCTAGAGTCTGGGCACGTACCCGACCGTATGCAGCGTCCCGGCATGGCCCGAAAGCCGCCGGCGAGGTCGGATGTCCTCCCGTTGGAAACGATCGCCAGACAGGGGTTGCCGGTGTCCGATCCTTCGCCATTCGCCCAGGGCAATCCCCGTGCCGACGAGGGCAATGACGGACGCGACGAGCTGCTGCACGCCATTTCGCTTCGCTACCGGGCGCCGCTGCGCGGTTTCTTCGCCAAGCGGGTCAGGGATGCCAGCGAGGTGGACGACCTGACCCAGGAGGTGTTCCTGCATCTGCTGAGGCGCGCCCGCGGCGGCGCCATCGAGCACGTGGAGCAGTACGTCTTCCAGGTGGCGGCCAATGTGCTGCGCGACTGGGCTCGCCGGCGCAAGGTCCGGGCGATGGATGTCCAGGAGTCGTTCGACGAGGATCTTCACCAGCCGGCTACGGATATTTCGCCGGAGCGCGTCTTACTGGGGGAGGAGGCGGTCCGGGTGATGACCGCCGTCCTGCGGAGCCTGCCCGAACGGACCCGCGATGTTTTCGTGCTGCGGACCATGGAAAAGCGCAAATACACTGAAATCTCGGTCATGCTGGGCATCTCCGTCCGGGCTGCCGAGAAGCACATGGCCAAGGCGCTGGCCCGGTTGGGCGGGGCATTGGGCGGGACACCGGGGGGCGAATGACCTTCGCCGGACAAGGAAACACCAGAGGCTGACGAAACGCATCCATGAACCCGCGGAATCCTCCAACGACCTGGGCGATGGACTTCACGGCGGACAACGCCGATGAGGCGGCCGCGCGCTGGAGCGAGATCCTGCGCGACGCGCCCGACCAGGCGCGCCCGCGCGAGGAGTTCGAGGCCTGGTATGCGCGGGCGCCGGAGAACGCGGCGGCCTGGCGTCGCGTCCAGGCCGCGAATCATTGGGTACGGACGCTCTCGGATTCGCCAGAAATGCAATCGCTGCGCAGGGAGACGCTGGCGCGCGTGGCCGAGGGACGGCTGCGTTCCTCGCGACGGTGGCGACGGCTGTCGTTGGCCGCATCGGTGCTGCTGCTCGTCGGCATCGGCTTCATCGCATTGCGGCCGGAGTCCGCCCGCCGCGTGTTTTCCGGCACGGGTGACACTCTGGCCGGCAACGTCTACCAGACGGCTGTTGGCCAGCGCAGCGTGGTGACGATGGATGACGGGTCGGTGGTGACCCTCAATACCGACAGCCGGCTGTCCGTGCATTACCGCGACGACCTGCGCGCGGTCACCCTTGAACGCGGGCAGGCGCTGTTCAAGGTCGCCAAGGACCGTTCGCGACCGTTCGTGGTCACCGCGGGTGGAAAGCGGGTGACCGCGCTGGGCACCGAATTCGACGTCCGGGTCGGGGAACGCCTGTTCGAGGTCACGCTGCTGGAAGGCCGCGTGGGCGTCTCGACGGAGAAGGGCGCGGCGTCGGCGGGCGCGAATGTCGCGACCCTGGCCGAACTGCATCCCGGGCAGCAATTCGTTGCCGCGGGCGGAGCGCGTCCATTGGTGCGGGTTGCCGATGTCGGTCGCGTGGTCAGCTGGCGCAATGGCCAGATCGTGTTCGAGAACGAACGGCTGGATGCCGCGGTGGCCGAGATGAACCGCTATTCGCGAAGGAAGGTGGTGCTGGGCGATCCGCAACTGGCTTCGCTGAAGATCAGCGGGGCGTTCAATGCCGGCGACACCCACACTTTCGTCGAGGCGTTGACGAGCTATTTTCCGATCCAGCGCGATCCACGCGACGACGAGCGCGTGGTGCTCGAATCGCGACCCCGATAAGCGCGCGCGTCCGGCGCCGTCATGCGCATGGGATGACCCGGTTGCGGTTGCAGCCGGTGGCGCGAGCAGCCATTGCTGCGCCGCAAAACAGTCCTCGCGAGTCCAGTATTCCGGACGATGATCTTTTTTTCCGATCATGGTTCGGGTTTCGCGCGGGTGCGCGTCTGTATGGAAGTGCGTCGCCATGACGATGCGCACGCGCCATCGGAAAAACTCGGGGAGGAAGCATGGGAGTCCGTTCGTCTCGATTCGCAAAGCGCGTGCTCAGGCCCTGCGCCCTGGCACTGGCCCTGTCGCCCATACTCGCGGCGCAGGCGCGTGACGGCACGGACCCACCGGCGCGATTCGAGATACCCCAGCAGACCCTCAGTGCGGCCCTGTCCGACTACGCGCGCCAGAGCGGCAAGCAACTGTTGTACTCGCCTGAACTGGCCGTCGGCAGGAGCGGGCGCGCGGTCGTCGGCAGCAAGGCGCCGACGCAGGCGCTGGAAGAACTGCTCGAAGGTACCGGGCTGACCTATACCGTCAGTCCGTCGGGGGCGATCCTGATCAAGGACCCCGCGCAGGCTGCCCGCGAAGCGGCGGCGAGGCGGGACAAGCCGGGCGGGCCGCAGGGAAACGGACAGGAGGTCGCCGCCCTGCAGTCGGTGACGACCTCCGGGACGGTGGCCCAGCAGACTGCAAGCGAAGCCGCGACAAAGGCTGTTGAAGGACGTGGCGAGACCACGCTGGACACCCTCGTGGTCACCGCGCAGAAGAAGGTGGAGAACATCCAGAAGGTTCCCATCGCCATCAGCGCGTTCAGCGGTGATGATCTCAATGATCGCAAGATCGAGACCGGCGGCGATCTGGTGACCGCCACGCCGAACGTCACCTTCTCCAAGACCAATTTCGCCAGCTACAACTTCCAGATCCGCGGCATCGGCACCCAGGCGCTGTCGGTGACCACCGATCCGGCGGTCGCGGTCAGCTTCAACAGCACACCGATGATCCGCAACCGCCTGTTCGAGCAGGAGTACCTGGACGTGGAACGCGTGGAAGTGCTGCGCGGCCCGCAGGGCACGCTGTACGGGCGCAACGCCACCGCGGGCGTGGTCAACATGATCCCGAACCTGGCCGACCCGGAAGGCTTCGATGCCAGCGTGAAGGCCGAACTCGGCAATTACGATTCGCGCCGGGTCAACGCGATGGTCAACGTGCCGCTGAGCGAAACCTTCGCCTTCCGCGTGGCGGCGCAGTACACCAAGCGCGATGGCTACGATCACAACACGGTCACCGGAAAGGACGTCAATGACCGCGACCTGATGACCACGCGGTTGTCGGCGACCTTCCGACCCAGCGATCGGTTCGGCGCCAGCCTGGCCTGGGAGCATTTCCAGGAAGACGACATGCGTGCCCGCACCGGCAAGCAGATCTGCCACAACGATCCCGGACCGACGAGCATCGGCGGCTACGAGCCGACCTTCGGCAATGCCCGCAACTATCTCAGCCAGTCCTGCAGGGACGGCTCGCTGTATGGCAACGACGCGTTCGGCGTGCCCAATGCCGCGAGTCTGCCTTACATCCTGGGTGCGTCACCGGTGATCCTGGGTTTGCTGCTGGACGAGAATGGGTTTCCGGTAGGCGGCGTGCCGCTGCTGCCATTGGGCGTCGATCCCTATGCCGGTTTGCGCCAGTCGACCGATCTGCGCGAAATCGCCACGACCTACGATCCTCGCTTCGAGGCGAAGAACGACGTCGTGCAGATCAACCTCGATTTCGGCCTGACCGACCAGTTGGATCTGGTATCGCAGACGTTGTACACGCGTGATCGCTACTACTCCACCCAGGACTATGGAAGGTTCCAGTCCAATCCGATTTTCAACGACAGCAACGATGCTCAGCAGTTCCTGCCGGACTTCACCCTGGGGCCGGCCTATCCGGCCACGCCGGGCGGGGTTTATTGCGATCCGCAGTTGGGCTGTTCGAACCGGATGTTGAGCGTGGATCTGGTCGACGCCTACAGCACGCAGTGGTCGCAGGAGTTCCGGTTGCAATCGGCGTTTGACGGCAAGTTCAACTTCAGCGTCGGTGCCAACTACCTGGAATACGAGATTGATGAAAGCTACTACGTGTTCAACAACGTGTTCAGCGCGCTGACGCAGTTGTTCTTCAATGGCAACGGCGGCGGCACCGCGCCAGGCAACTGCCCGGCCGGAAGCGCGACCCGGTTCGACCCGAACCAGGGCATCGAGGTCCCTTGCGTGTACATGGACCCCAACCCGCTGCGCGCCATCGATGGACAGGGGCACAACTATTTCCGCAGCCGCAATGTCGCCAAGACAAGGTCGGCAGCGATTTTCGGCGAAGGGTACTGGCAGTTGTCCGATACCTTGCGCCTGACCGCGGGCCTGCGCATCACCCGCGACCGCAAGACCACCACGCCCTATCTGAGTCAGACCCTGTTGGGCAATTCGAATGGCGGCGACAACCCCTTGTTCGGCGGCTACACCGGCTACGGCTATCCGGCCAGTCCGGACATCCGCCAGACCTGGACCAAGCCGACCGGACGCCTGGTGCTGGATTGGTCGCCGGACCTGTCGTTCACCGACAGCACCCTGGTCTATGCCTCTGTGTCGCGTGGCTACAAGGCTGGCGGCACCAACTCGCCGGGTGTTGGTGCGGATCCCAGGTCGCTCAGTTTCGAACAGCGCAATCCCGTATTCCAGCCGGAATACGTCAATGCGTTCGAGATCGGCACCAAGAACGTGCTGGCGGACGGGCAGTTGATGTTCAATGCCACCGCGTTCTACAACGACTACAAGGACTACCAGGTCTCGCAGATCCAGGATCGCGCCACCCTCAACGAGAACTTCGATGCGCGCACCTGGGGTGCCGAGTTCGAACTGGTATGGCGGCCGACCGACGCCTTCCAGCTCAGCGGCAACGTGGGCCTGCTGCGCAGCCGCATCGGCGCCAACCAGTACTCGATCGACGTGATGGACCGGACCGCGGGAAATCCGGAATGGACCACCGTGCGCCCCTGGATGCAGATGGCGTCGAACTGCATCGCGCCCACCGCGCTGGTGGCGCTGGCGCTGGAGAACTACTTCGCCGACCCGTTCAATCAGATGTACAGCAACGCCGGCTTCCTCAACAGCTTCTGCACCCTCAACTACTACACCGCGACGGGCGGCTTCACGGCGAACCGCGGTGTCAACGGAGGGCCGGGCCAATATGCCTATCTGCTGGACGGCGCGTACTACGACCCGGAAACCGACGCGCCCAACGGCGGCGCGGGGTTCGCCAAGAATGTCGGTGGCAATGAACTGCCCAACGCACCGCACATTACGGTCAGCCTGAGCCCTCAGTACACGTTCCTGCTGGCCGACAGCGAGCTGACCCTGCGCGCGGACCTGTACTACCAGGGCAGGAGCTGGGCGCGCATTTACCAGGATCGGATCGATCGGCTCAAGGAGTGGGGCAACGTCAACCTGTCGTTGACCTGGTACAAGCCCGCCACCGATCTGACCGTGCAGTTGTACGTGAAGAACGCGCTGGACGAGGAAGCCATCACCGGCACCTTCCTCAACAGCGACGACACCGGCTTGACCTCCAACGTGTTCATCCAGGATCCGCGGATCATCGGATTGTCCATCCGCAAGGGATTCTTCTGAGCAAGGGAGATGCCTGCACAGGTCGACGCGGAATCGGAAAAAAACGCCAGGCACCGTGCGCCGATGATGTCATCGCGCAGCCACCCGGCGACACGATGCGCTTCAAACAGGAAACAGCCATTTGGGTGCGTCCGCATTCAAATACACCAGCAACCCTCCATCGGAGAAGGCACCATGTCAAAGTTCAAGGTAAGCATGCTCGCAGTCGTATCCGCTGCCGCGCTGTTCGGCGCCGCATCGGCATCCGCAGCCACTTTCCAGGTCTTGACCGGCAGCACCTGGGGTGACGGCACGACCCATTTCGTCGGCACCACCACCGCGTCCTACTTCGGCAACAACCTGCCGTGCGCTTCGGCGGACTTCACCGTCGTGGTGAGTGGCGGCGTCGCCAGCATCACCGCCGTCAGCTTCGGCGGCAGCGCCGCCTGCGCGGCGATCGTGCCGCGTGGCCTGCCGTGGAAGGTCAGTGTCACCGCGACCAGCGGCTCCGGCGCCACCCTCACCATCGGCGATACCGCCAGCACGACGACGACGGCCGGTGGCGTGAACGTGTTCATTCCCGCGCCGCTCAACGCGAACTGTCCGAGCGCTGGCGGGCGCGTGCCGCTGCCCAACGTGGCTCTGACCAACGGCTCGTCCAGCACGGCCGCGAGCATCCAGTTCAGCGGAACCCTCGGCGCCTGCGCCGTCGCATCGACGGCGCCCACCCATCTGCGCACCACCGGCTATCCGGCGGCACGGGTGATTCCGTGATCTAGCGCGTTCACTGCCAGGGGGCTGCCCCAGGGGCGATGCCGCCCGTGGCGCGCCCCTCCCGCCACGGTCCCACGCATCGAGGCAGCCCCCTGAGCAACTTTCCGTCCCATCGCCGATCCGGGCAGACCGGATCACCACGCCGGAGTTCGTCATGTCGAAAGCTTCGTTTCCCCTCGCGCTCGCCGCGGTGCTGGCAGGCCTCGCCGCCGTCCCCGCCGCCCACGCCGGGACGCCTTCGGGCCCGTACGCGATGTTCAAGTATTGTCCCTACACGAATCCCATGGTGGGATCCTGCGTGATCAACACCACCCATTCGGGTGTGTTCGTCATCGGCAACACCACCTTGCCGATCGACAAGCCCATCGTGCTGCAGGGAGGAGTGGAGAACCTGGGACCCTCGCCGCTGTACCAGGCGGTCGGCGCGCCGACGCTTTCGTCGTCACCGGCCAAGGTGCCGGGCGGCTTGCTGGGCATCATGAATCCGGCGCCCAACTGGCCCGGCCCGTTGTGGACCGCGTTCTGGGCGATCGTGGCCACCGTCAATGACGTGACCGCCACGATGGAACCGGTGGCGCCGGCGCAGACCAATTTCAGCAACGCACTGTTTCCGCCGACCGACGGCAGCGATCCCACCGCGGCGCAACTGGCGGTGCGCGTGCGCCTGCAGAACCCGTTCCTGGGCAACAACTGCTACATCGGATCGCCGCAGAACCCGATCCTGATCAAACTGCAGACCGGCACCACCCAGCCGCCAGCGCCCAATCAGCCCATTGCGGGCAGCCCCGGCACGGTCGAGACGATCATCACCGATGAAGAGAATTTCATCGGCTACCTGCAGATCACCGATGCCACGTTCGTCGACAACGCGTTCTCGGTGCCCGCGGCCACGGGCTGCGGCAACATCGCGCTCGGCTTGCCGATCCTCACGCCGATCCTGGAATCGCTGGTCTCCGGCGCGGTCAACCTGAAGGTGGGCCTGCCATCGGCGGCCGGCAAGAACACCGCGGTGCTCAACAGCGATGCCGCGATCGCGGCATCGGCCTTCGTGCTGGGGAGCGAGCAGTAAACGGATGCACGGCACGAAAGGCCGGCAGGGCAGGATGCCATTACCAGGGAACGGTGGCGGAGGGCGGCCAGGGATGGCCGCCCTGCGCGTATGCTGCTGATCCATGCGCAAGATCCATCTCATCGTTCCATTGATCCTGCTGGCGCTCGCCGGCGCCTATTGGCTGGGACGTTCGCAGCCACGACTGGCAAGGAGTGGCGCGGAGGGAGTGGATGTCGGCGCATCCGTGGAAGCGGCGGGCCGGTGGGATCCGGAACGGGCCTTGTCCGCCGTGCCGGGCCGCGGCGCCGCACGGGGTTACTTCGCCGAACTCCAGGCGGCCGCGGATGCCGGTGATCTCACCGCATCGACCCGGTTGTATCGCAGCCTGGACCTGTGCCATCGCCTGCGCGCCTCGGACTGGAGCAACGCGCTGCTGGCCAACGAACTGCTGGAAGCACAGACCCGCGGCATGACGCCGACGGAACTGGAAAACTATCGGGCGCAGCTCGACGGCATCGAATCGCGCAAACGGAATGCGCAGCGGATCAACGAGCGCTGCGCCGGTGCGGATGCGGCAACCCTGGACACCCTGGTGCCCAGCATGAGGCGCGCCGCCCAGCTCGGCGAGCCCCATGCCCGTGCCTGCTACCTGGCGATGGGCCCGGGCTTCGACGGCCGCGCACTCGCCCGGCATCCCGAATGGCTTGATCAGTTCCGGGGCAGTGTTCCGGGCTTGATCGACGCCGGCATGGCGGCGGGCGACTGGACGGTGGTGAACATCCTGCGCAACGCCTACCAGCCCGACGCCGGAGGATTGTTGGCCGGCGTGCTGGGGCCCGACCCCGCGCGCCATTTCCGCTATCTCAAGTTGTACCGGCTTGGCGCCGGGCCCGGTGACATCGCCGCGCTGGACCAGCAACTGGCGGTGGCTGCCGCCCGTCTCTCGCCGGAGCAGCGCTCGGAAGCGGAGAACTGGGCGGAAACCACGTTCCGCCGGGACTTCAATGGGCGATCGTCGGTCGACGCGCCGGGCCTGGATCGGGATCCCTGCGTGTTCCCGCAGGACTGACGCGGGGTGATGATGGACATGGGTGAGGACAGGGCGATGGAGCGAAGCGGCACATGAAGCGAAAGCACCTGATCATGGCCTGCACCGCACTGGTGGCGGTCGCGGGCGTCTACGCACTCGGACGCTGGAGCGCGATGCCGGCCTCGCCACTTGCCTCCGGAGCGGATGGCAGGGGCGTGCCGGCGGCCGCCGTTTCCGCGCCCGATCTGGCGACATCGCCGGTACAGGTGCGAAAAGGAGGCCCGTTGCCGCCGCCCACGCAGCCGCTCGGGACGACGTTCACCGATCTGCAGGCCCGCGCGAACGCGGGCGATGCCGACGCGGCGCGACGACTGGTCCACGATCTGGATCGCTGCAGTCGCCTGCGCGCCGCGGAATGGAACAACGCAGGCACGACCAACACCTTGCTCGAACGCAGGACCGAAGGCATGAATGCAGCCCAGCTTCGTACCTACCAGGCTTTGCTGGACGCGATGGACGTGCGCCGGCAGACCGCGGGCAAGAGCCGGGAACTGTGTGCCGGCGTGGATGACAAGATGCTCGGCACCCTGGTGGCGAACATCGCCCAGGCCGCCCGGCTCGGCGATGCCGATGCGCGCGCGTGCTATCTCGGCCAGGGGCCGCTGTACGACGTCCGCAGCCTGCTTGAAAACCCGGGCATCCTGCAGAGCTATCGCCGTGATGCCACCGCGATGATCGAGAGCGGTGTCGCCGCGGGTGACTGGAGGGTGGTGGATTTGTTGCAGCGGGCCTATGAACCGGGCGCGCAGGGCATGCTGGCCGGCATGCTGGGACCGGATCCGGCACAACACTACCGCTATCTGAAGCTGTACCGGCTGGGCGCGGAATCCCATCGCACCGCCCAGCTCGATCGGCAGATCGCCGCGGTCGCGGCCAATCTGCCTCCGGAAGAGCGCTACGAAGCCGACCGCTGGGCGCAGACGGCCTTCAAGGAGAACTTCAATGGCCCCTCGACCACCGCGACCCCGCAAGGCTGGGATGCCTGCACGTTCTGAGCCGCGCAGGTGATCGGCCGGCTCAATGCAGATCCTTGAGATCCAGCCGGCGCAGGCGGGGGGCGCGCCAGGCGGTGGTGGCGACCACCGCGAGAATCGCGCAGCCGCCCAGCAGCACCGCCGGAATCAAGCCCAGCACCCGTGCCATGGTGCCGGCATAGAAGGCGCCCAGTTCGTTGGATGAACTGATGAAGATGCCGTTGATCGAGGACACCCGGCCGCGCATCTCGTCCGGCGTGGACAATTGCAGGATGGTCGAACGCACCACCACCGACACGCCATCGCACATGCCGTAGGCCAGCAGGATCAGCGCAGACAGCCAGAAGCTGCGCGACAGTCCGAACGCGATCACGCACAGGCCGAACCCGGCCACCGCGAACATCAGCACGCGGCCGGCGTGCTGCTGCAGCGGCCGCCGCGCCAGCCACACGCCCACGCAAACCGAGCCCAGCGCCGGCGCCGCGCGCAGGATGCCCAGGCCCTCCGGGCCATGCTGGAGGATGTCGTGGATGAAGGCGGGCAACATCGCCACCACGCCGCCCAGCAGGACCGAGAACATGTCCAGCGCCATCGCGCCCAGCATGATCTGGTTGCCCCAGACGAAGCGCGCACCTTCGGCGATGCTGGCGAAAATCGGCAGGCTGGTTTCCGGCGGACCGGGTTCCTCCACCCGCAGCCGCGCGAGGACGCCGCCGGCGAGCACCGCCAGCATCGCCGCAACGCCGTACGACAGGGCGTTGCCGCCGAAACCGACCAGCAACCCGCCGATGGCCGGGCCGGTGACCATCGCCGCCTGGAAGATCACCGTGCCCAGGCCGGCGCCGCGCACGAAGTCCCCGCGCGCCAGCACCTTGGCGAACAGGGCGTTGTAGATCGGGCTCAGGAACGAGCGCGCCATGCCGGTGAGGGCGATCGCCGCGTAGATCGGCCACAGCCGCGTGGTTGGCAGCCAGCCGGTCGCGGCCAACACCAGGATCACCGCGGTCAGGGTCAGGGCCGCGCATGCGGCCATGCCCAGCTTGCGGCGGGGCAGGTGATCGACCAGGTAACCGGCGAAGGGCGCCACGCAGAAGAACGGCAGCACTTCGGCCAGGCCGATCAGGCCGAGCGAGAACGGGTTGCGGGTCAGTTCGTAGATATGCCAACCAACCGTCACCGCGACGATCTGGTAGGACAGCAGGGCCAGGATGCGGTAGGCCAGGACCGTGGTGAACCCGCGATTGCGCAGCAGCGCCCTGACCGGAGAGGAGTTGCCCGCCGCGCTCACCGGGCCGCCGCGGCGGTCTCGCGGATGAAGGCCAGCAACGAGGCCAGGCCGTTGCTGCGGGTAGGCGACAGATGCTTGGCCAGGCCGATGTCGGCGATGTAGTCGGCGTCGGTGGCGAGGATTTCCGCCGCCGGCCGTCCCGAATACACCCGCAGGGCCAGGAAGATCAGCCCGGACACGATGGCCGAATCACTGATCGCCCGGAACTCCAGCCGATCGGCGTCGCCCTGCGGAACGATCCAGACCAGCGATTGGCAGCCGAGCAGGCGATGCTCCTCGGTCTTCCACTCCTCCGGGAATGGCGGCAGCTTGCGGCCCAGGTCGATGAGGTACTGGTAGCGCTCGGCCCAGTCGCCGAAGAACGCGAATTCGTCCTTGATGGCCTGCTGGGCCTCGGCGGCGGTGGGTTCGAGCGGGAAGGCGGTGTCGGTCATGGCGGTTGAGGATGCGCCCTTCCGGGGAAGGGGGGCGGCGACACACGTCGGTCGCCTGTCCCGGCGCGGCAGGCGCCGGGGTGGAGGGAAGGCTCAGGCCCGCTTCCAGCGGACACCCTGCGGGGTATCTTCCAGCAGGATGCCCTCGCTGGCGAGCTGATCGCGGATCGCGTCGGAACGGGCGAAGTCGCGCGCCTGCTTGGCCGCGGCGCGTTCCTCGATCAGCGCCTGGATGCGCGCGTCGTCGTCGCCGGACGCGCCACGCGCGAACCACCCGGCCGGATCCTGCTGGAGCAGGCCCAGGGCGAAACCGGCACCGAGCAGTTCGGCGTGCAGGCGCGCACGCTCGGCGGGCGTGGCGGCCTTGCGCGCATCGGCGGCAATGCGGGCGATTTCGGCCAGCGCCAGCGGGGTGTTGAGATCGTCGTCGAGCGCTTCCTCGATCGCGACCGGGATCGCGGCCTGACCGGAACGCGGCGCACCGGCGTCCTGGAGGTCGCGCAGGGTGCCGTACAGCCGGTCCAGCGTGCGCACGGACTGTTCGATCAACGCATCCGACCAGTCCAGCGGCTGTCGGTAGTGCGCCGACAGCAGGGCATAGCGCAAGGCTTCCGGGGGATGCTGTTCCAGCAGGTCGTGGACACGCTCGATGTTGCCCAGCGATTTGCTCATCTTGGCGCCGCCGAAGTTGAGCATGCCGTTGTGCAGCCAGAACCGGGCGAAGGTCTGGCCCCCGTGCGCGCATTCGCTCTGCGCGATTTCGTTCTCGTGGTGCGGGAACTGCAGGTCCACGCCGCCGGCATGGATGTCGATGGTCTGGCCCAGGTGGGCGGCGGCCATCGCCGAGCATTCGATGTGCCATCCCGGACGGCCGCGGCCCCAGGGGGACTCCCATCCCGGCAACTCGTCGCTGGAGGGTTTCCACAGCACGAAGTCGCCGGGATCCCGCTTGTAGGGCGCCACGTCGACGCGGGCGCCGGCCAGCATCTCCTCCGGATCCCGGCGCGAGAGCTTGCCGTAGCCCGGGAACGAAGCCACCGCGAACAACACGTGTCCCTCGGCCGCGTAGGCGTGGCCGCCAGCGATCAGGTCCTGGATCATCGCGATGATCTGGGGAATGTGCGCGGTCGCTTCCGGCTCGATGTCCGGCGGGGCGACGCCCAGCCGGGCCATGTCCTGCCGGTAGGCGGCGGCGAAGCGCTCGGTGATGGTGCTGATCGGTACGCCCTGTTCCAGCGCGGCCGCGTTGATCTTGTCGTCCACGTCGGTGATGTTGCGGGCGTAGCGCAGCGCGCCATGGCGCCGCCGCAGCAGGGCCGCCAGCACCCCGAACACGACCGGGCCGCGGGCGTTGCCGATATGGACGTAGTTGTAGACGGTCGGCCCGCACACATACAGAGTGGGGCAGGCGGGGTCGAGGGGAACGAAATCCTCGACCCGGCGGGTGAGGTTGTTGTGGAGGCGCAGGCTCATCAGGCTGGGGCATGGGGAAGCCGGGTGATTCTACAGCCTGGCGGGGCCGGGACGGCCCCTGGCCCGGCGCGAGGGGGATGGTTCAGCCCCTCTCCAGCCTGGTCGCCTACACTAGCGCGCAGGGATTTCCACCAACGGGTCGCATGGTTCGTTTCCGTCATTGCTTGCTGCCACTGCTGATGTTGCCGATCGCCATGGGCGCGATGGCGCAGGAGCGTGTGGTCCAGGCGGAGAACGTGCGGCTGGACTACGCCCAGGTGCTCAACGTCGAGCCGGTCTACCAGACCCTGCGGGCCAGCCGGACCGAAGAGGTCTGCGACGAGTTGCCCACGCTGCCGACCACTACGGTCCATCCGACCAGGGAGCAGAGCCGCTGGGCGCGGTTCCTGGAATCGATCAAGGGCGTGTTCTCCGGCGACGACGAAGCCAAGGCCCAGGCCGAGGACGCCAGGGCGGAAGCGGGCCAGTCCACCGAGCCGGCCCGGCTCAACTGTCGCAGCGTGCCGGTGGAGCGTGAATTCCGTCGCCCCATCGCCTATGACGTGGACTACGTCTACAAGGGCACCAAGTATCGATCCCGCCTGGCCGAGGACCCCGGCAACCGCCTCCGGATCCGGATCTCGGTGATGCCCTTCGTGCCGACCGTGCCCCCGGTCGAGGCGCCCGCGCCCTGAATCTTGCGCTGCGCCGCAGCACATGCGACGATGCGCCCCCTATGAAGATGAACGCACACGCTCACGCTGACAGCGCGGCCCGCCAGGCCTCGGGCATGACTTCGCGTGCGCGTCGACCGGAATCCTGCTCCTAGCTGGGTCGCCCGGACGTTTTCGCCTGTCTTGACGGAACCCAGCCAGAGGCTGGGTTTTTTCGTTTCCGTCCCCCGAATTTCCGCAACATTCCCGAACCAGGATGCCGTAATGAAGCACTTCTTGAACACGCAGGACTGGAGCCGCGCCGAACTGGATGCCTTGCTGGCGGAGGCGGCGCGATACAAGCAGGACAAGCTGGGCGAGGCGCTCAAGGGCAAATCGATTGCCCTGGTGTTCTTCAATCCGTCCATGCGCACCCGCACCAGCTTCGAGCTGGGCGCCTTCCAGCTGGGCGGACACGCGGTGGTCCTGCAGCCGGGCAAGGACGCCTGGCCGATCGAGTTCAACCTGGGCACGGTGATGGACGGCGATACCGAGGAGCACATCGCCGAGGTGGCGAAGGTGCTGGGGCGCTATGTCGACCTGATCGGCGTGCGCGCGTTCCCGAAGTTCGTCGACTGGGCCTATGACCGCGAGGACATCGTGCTGAAGTCCTTCGCCAAGTACTCGCCGGTGCCGGTGATCAACATGGAGACGATCACCCATCCCTGCCAGGAACTGGCCCACGCACTGGCGCTGCAGGAACATTTCGGCACCACCGATCTGCGTGGCAAGAAGTACGTGCTGACCTGGACCTACCATCCCAAGCCGCTGAACACCGCGGTGGCCAATTCGGCGCTGACCATCGCCACCCGCCTGGGCATGGACGTGACCCTGCTCTGCCCGACGCCGGACTACGTGCTGGATGAGCGCTACATGGGCTGGGCCGAGCAGAACGTGGCCGAGAGCGGCGGTTCGCTGATCGTCAGCCATGACGTCGAGAGCGCCTACCGCGGCGCGGACGTGGTCTACGCCAAGAGCTGGGGCGCGCTGCCGTTCTTCGGCAACTGGGA
>NZ_JANJUE010000290.1 GCF_024710765.1 Pseudoxanthomonas sp. | reverse complement strand
GGGAAACTGGTGCTGAGCGACGGACCGGGGATCGGAGTGAAGAAGATCGCGTGACGGGAATATTGTTCGATTGCAGGTCACTGACAGCCGCGGAGCACTTACCGCGGCTGTTGTGTTTTCCATAACTCCCACAGCAGAACGGCACTGGCGCTCGCAACATTCAACGAATCGACCCCCGCCGGCATCGGGATCACCGTGGTTGCATCGCACATGTCGAGTGTCAGCTGTGAGATGCCGTGGCCTTCCGCACCCAGAACGATGCACACTCTTCCGTGTGCAGATAAGCTTCGGAGGTCGATGCTCTCCTGTCGGGGATGAGCACCGATGATCCGGACACCGGCATCTTTCAATGTTCGGATGCCGTCACCGAAGTTATCGGCCGGAACATGATCCGGTTCTGTTCCTCTTTCAAAATAGACGATCGGGAGCCGGAAGATGTTTCCCATCGAGTTACGGACCGATCGCCGGAGATAAGGATCGCATGATGAGGAAAGGACCAGGAGTGCATCGACGCCGAAGCAGACACAATTCCGGACGATCACACCCATATTCTCTGCGTTCGTGATCCCGTCCGCCATCACCAGCACTGCACGGTCCGGGAGACGGCGCAGGAGTCCGTCGATCGTCGCCGGCGGAGGGACTTCGCCGATCCCCATCATGGACTGGTGCAGATCGTGACCGACGATCGTTTCCAGGAGTTTCTTCGGGCCCACATGCACGTCGATCGGATCCCGATGTGCATCGATCGCCGGACGATGGAGTGTGAACCAATCCTCAGAGAGCATCAGTGAGCGGACCGTCAGTCCGCTGTGCAGTAGCCGGAGCGTCACTTTCTCACCCTCGGCAACGAAGATCCCCTGCTGCCGGTGTTCTTCGGGACGCCGCAGCGTCCGGAACGGCTGAAGGTCAGGATGGTCAAGCGAAGTGATGTGACGAAGTGTGCGGATCATGGTCTTTGAAGTATAGCAAAAGTTTGGTATTTTTGTGCATTGAATCTCATGTGTCGCTGTTTTTCGGAAAGGCGTTCCTCTGCATGGCTGTCCGTACTCGCTTCGCACCATCTCCCACCGGTTATCTCCATGTCGGCGGTCTTCGCACTGCTCTGTATGCGTTCCTCTTTGCCCGGCAGAACGGCGGATCGTTCATTCTACGGATCGAGGATACCGATCAATCGAGAAAAGTAGAAGGGGCGACGGAAAAGCTGATCGACGCTCTGCACTGGGCTGATATTCACTTCGATGAAGGTCCCGGAAAGGATGGCGGTCATGGACCGTACATCCAGTCGCAGCGGCTGCCGATCTACCGCGATCATGTCCGTCAATTGATCGAGAAACGCAAAGCGTATTATTGTTTCTGCACA
>NZ_JANJUE010000048.1 GCF_024710765.1 Pseudoxanthomonas sp. | reverse complement strand
GGTTTCGGCGCGTATCTCGTCCAGCACGTGCGGGTCCAGGCGGAACTCGGCGTGCAGCGTGCCCTGGCCCGGCTTCACGAACTCGATCTCGGCTGCCTTGTCCCACACGTAGTAGTCGCGGCCCAGGCGCTCCTTGGCCAGGATCATCCAGAACGGGTCCGTCATGGCGAACAGGCTGCCGCCGAAATGGGTGCCGACGTAGTTGCGGTTCCAGGGGCGCATGCGCATCTCCACCCGCGCGCCGCGCCAGTCGTCGGCCAGGCGGGTGACGTGGATGCCGCTGAACAGGAAGGGCGGCCAGAGATTGAAGATGTGGCGCAGGGTCGATGCTTTCATGGCCGGGCGTGGGGGCGGACGGGTTTCCAGCCTACCATACGTATAAGTATGGTTTGTCCGCTCCCCCACGGCGCGCCTAGCGCTGTCCGAGCAAGGCGTCCGCCAGCTCATCGGCCATGCCCCCGGAGTCGGCTACCCGCAGCGGCACTCCGAAGGCCTTCTCCAGTTGGGTGGCCCGGGCCCTTTCCGCGCTGCGCCGGGCCCCGTCCAATTCGATCGTGATCATTCCCCGACAGGATCCGGCGAGGACTTCGCGGTTGCGCTTGAGCCACAGCGCCCTTTGCTTGCGTTCTTCCTGGGCCTGCCGCATCGCGTTGCCATCGAGTTGTTCCAGATCGGCGTGATGATCGGGCGGGAAGATGATCACGAAGGGCTGCGCGCGCGCGATCAGCGCTTCCATTTCCCGTTGCCACTGGGGGGCGGTGCCGGCCTGTTTCTCCTTGGGGGTCGCGCGTACGAAGGGAAAACGGGAATCGTCGTGAAGCTCGAAGCGGAATCCATCGTCGGTCATGCGGGTGTCTCCTGTATCCAGGTCTGGAAAGGACGCGGAGGCTGGCGGCCGGCGGGTGGCGGGCGATCGCGCGGGTCATGCATGTGGCCGGGCGGCGCGGAAAACCCGCGACAGTAGCGACGAACACATCTCCGGGAAGCCCGGAGCGATTGGCCGGGCCAATATCGCCGCATGGGGTACTGGAGCGATAGCGGCATCTGGTCTATAAATAGTGAAATATGGCCAAGCGTGATGATGCCCGCGGGACGGATGGCAGGGACTACAGCGAATGGAGCGAAGGTCCCTGGCTTATCGCGGTCCGAGGGGACATCGCACCGGGCGGCGAGTACAGGCTGGGTGTCCGTGAATACGAATGGCATCACCATCTCCGGGGCCAGGTGTTCTGCGTCGAGGCCGGCCTGATCCACGTGCAGACATCGCATGGCTCCTGGTTGCTTCCTCCGCATCGGGCCGGATGGATGCCCGCTGGCGTGCAGCACAAGGTGGGCATCAGCGGCAGGCTGATCGGGTGGACGCTCTTTGTCGCGCCGGATGCCTGCGATGGATTGCCGGCGCATCCTTGCGTGATCGGAATCAGCGAGGTGCTGCAGGCGCTGGCGAGACGGGCGGCGGAGTGGGACAAACGGGAGGCGCTGGCGCCGGAGCAAGAGCGCATCGCCACGGTCATTCGCGACGAGATCGCGCGCGCGCCGCGCGAACCGTTGCACCTGCCGATGCCGCGGGATGCGCGCATGCTGCGCGTGACGCGCGCGCTGCTGGCCGAACCGGGCAGTCCGCGCACCCTGGATGAATGGGCTGCGTTCGGCGCGATGTCGCCGCGGACGATGCGCCGGTTGATTCTCGCGGAGACGGGTTTGACCTTCGCCCAGTGGCGCCAGCAGGCGCAGTTGACCCATGCGCTGGAAATGCTGGCGCGTGGCGCCGGCGTGACCGACGTCGCCGACGCCCTCGGCTACGCCTCGCCCAGCAACTTCATCGCCATGTTCCGGCGCGCCTTCGGCGACTCGCCGGCGCGCTATTTCTCGAACCGGCGTTGAAAAAAAAGCCCGGCTGGGGGCCGGGCAGGTGGCAGGCTGGTGTCCATCATGGGAACGCCGAGCCTGGCTCGACCGAGAGAGTGTGGCCGGGGTGTGGCCACTGTGCCGCCGCGATGGTCGCCGGGGTTATCCCGGAAAAGCGGAATGACTGTGCCGCGATAGCGCGTTCGTGCATGCCGGTCCTGCATCCAGGACGGGATGCGCGCGTGCGCGGGGGACGCCTCTGTTCCTGATGGAATCTGCGGTGCCAATTCGTCTTTCTTGCACAACGTCATTGTGAAGTTCCCGTTAGTTTCCTTCGGCAGGACGCCGCCACTCGCATGCCCGTATGCCGCATGGCCGGCGCCGTCCACCTTCATCCATCGATTCACTGCCGGGAGCGCCAATGATCAACCATCGGAACCAGAAACACCTTTCCAGGGGACTGCGCCGTACCGCCCTGTGTGCCGCGCTTGGCCTGTGCTTCGCGGGCGGGGTGCACGCACAGTCCAATTCCTCGGGTGCGATCGTGGGCCGCGCCGCCGCGGGCGAGACCATCACCATCACCAATCCGGCCACCGGCTTCAGCCGTGCCATCACCGCCGGCAGCGACGGCAGTTACCGGTTCTCCGCGCTGCCGACGGGCCAGTACACCATCACGTCCAGCAGCGGCGGCAACCGCACCGTGAACGTCAGCGTCGGCACGGCGTCGACCGTCGACTTCGCCGCGCGCGATGCCTCGACCCTGGACACCATCACGGTGGTCGGTGGATCGTCCATCAACCCCATCGACGTCTCCTCGGTCGAATCCACCACCATCCTGACCGCCGAACAGATCGCCAAGGTGCCGGTGGCGCGTGACGCCACCAGCGTGGCGCTGCTGGCGCCGGGCACGGTGCGCGGCGACGTGGCGTTCGGCAACCTGGCGTCGTTCGGTGGCTCGTCGGTGGCCGAGAACCAATACTTCATCAACGGCTTCAACATCACCAATTCGTTCCGCAGCCTCAATTTCTCGCAGGTGCCGTTCGAGGCGATTGCCGAGCAGCAGGTCAAGACCGGTGGCTATGGTGCGGAGTTCGGTCGTTCGCTGGGTGGCGTGATCAACCAGGTGACCAAGCGCGGCAGCAACGATTTCCATGCCGGCGCGAGCGTCTACTACACCCCGGATTCGCTGCGCGAGAAGACCCGCAACACCTACCTGGCCAATCCGCTGGCCTGCGGCCCCGCGCCGTACACCGCCTGCACCAAGGGACAGCTGCGCCAGGACAGCAGTCGCGACAGCACCTGGGACGTGGAAGGTTCGGTCTGGGCCAGCGGCGCGCTGATCCAGGATCGCCTGTTCGCCTATGGCCTGATCGGCTACAAGCGGCAGGAGCAGAAGCTCTGGGGCAACGTGTTGTCCAGCACCAACGTCGACAACTCGGTCAAGACGCCGACCTGGCTGCTGAAGATGGACTGGCAGATCAGCGACAACCACCTGCTCGAGTTCACCGGCTTCTCCGACAAGGCCGATACCGAGACCGCGGTCTATGGAAATACCATCGGCGTGCTGGATCGGCAGGCCCTGATCGGCACCTCGTACGGCGAGCAGGGCGGCGAGAACTATGTGCTGAAGTACACCGGCTACCTGACCGACACGTTCACCCTGTCGGCGCTGTACGGGCATGGCGAGTTCTCGCGCGGCCAATACCTGCGCACCGCCTCCGGGGTCGATGTCCGCTACAACGGCGATCTGCACCAGCCCGCCACCGGCTGTCCGATCATCGTCGACGCGCGTCCGTCCTCGCGCCAGCAGGCCACCGGCGTCTACGCCAGCCAGTGCAACCTGACCGGTGGCGCGATTCCGCGCTCGGATTCGGGCGATACCCGCGACCAGTTCCGCATCGACGCGGAATGGCTGCTGGGTGACCATCGCCTGCAGTTCGGCCTGGACATCGACAACTTCGAGTCGGTGGCGGGCACCTCGACCGAGGGCGGCCGCGTGTGGCGCTACTCGACCCTGGCCGACGGCACCGACATCGTGCGCGAGCAGATCGTCAACCAGGGTTCGGTGAACGAGGTCAAGCAGCGTGCGCTCTACGTCCAGGACAGCTGGAACGTCACCGAGAACTTCGTCGCCTACCTGGGCGGGCGCTGGGACACCTTCGACAACCGCGACGGCTTCGGCAACACCTTCGTCAAGGTGAGCAACCAGTTCGGCCCGCGCCTGGGTTTCGCCTGGGACGTCAACGGCGACTCGACCTTCAAGCTGTTCGGCAACGCCGGCCGCTATGCGCTGCCACTGACCTCGGACGTGGCCACCCGCGGCGCCTCGGCCTCGTTGTTCACCCGCCAGCAGTTCACCTTCTCCGGCGTGGATCCGGAAACCGGCGCGCCGCTGGGCCTGGTGCCGCGCGTGGGACCGGCCGGCCAGTTGCAGTACATCAACGGCGAATTCGGCCAGCCCA
Organism: Pseudoxanthomonas sp.; assembly: GCF_024710765.1. Lineage (GTDB taxonomy): Bacteria > Pseudomonadota > Gammaproteobacteria > Xanthomonadales > Xanthomonadaceae > Pseudoxanthomonas_A. The sequence continues at coordinate 1,121 of NZ_JANJUE010000048.1, read as the reverse complement.
AGAACCCGTTGACCGTGGCGGCCAAGGATCTCGACCCGATGTACCAGGACGAGTTCATCCTCGGCTTCCAGGCCGCGCTCAGCGATCACCTGTCACTGGGCGTGCGCGGCATCTACCGCAAGCTGAAGGCGGCGATCGACGACAACTGCGACTACACCGCGATCCTGGAGGCGGCGGGCTTCCACCTGGACGAGGATGACGGCTGGCTCGATGGACAGGGCCGCAGCCCGGCGCTGCCGAGCGCGGGCTTCCCGTACTGCCGCATGTTCAACCCGGGCAAGGACGCGGTGTTCCTGACCGATCTGTACGGCGACGGCAATCTGACCGAGGTGCGCGTCAAGGGCGATCGCCTGGCACCCAAGGCCAAGCGTTCGTACCAGGCCGTGGAGATCTTCCTGGACGGCAACTGGGACAAGGTGTTCCTGCAGGGCTCGTACACCTACGCCAAAAGCAAGGGCAACACCGAGGGCGGCGTGAAGTCGGACATCGGCCAGGTGAACACCAATGCCACCCAGGATTTCGACTATCTCGAGCTGACCACCGATACCTTCGGCTATCTCCCCAATGATCGCCGCCACAGCCTGAAGCTGTTCGGCAACTACGAGTTCAACGACGAGTGGTCGGTGGGCGGCAACCTGCTGGTCCAGTCGGGCCGGCCGATCAACTGCCTGGGCGTGCTCTATCCGTACCACGGCGATTTCCACCCCTACGGATCCTCGTTCATGCGTTGCGGCACCACCTCGGCGGGACAGTCGGTCGATTCCGAGACCGGCGAACTGAACGGGCCGGTGGCGGCGGTGCCGCGTGGCACCAAGGGGCGGTTGCCCTGGAGCTATTCGCTGGATCTGAACCTGCGCTACGCGCCCGCCTGGGCCAAGGGGCTGTCGTTCAAGGTCGACGTGTTCAACGTGCTGAACAAGCAGCGGGTCGTATCGGTGGTTGAACAGGCGGAAGATCCGGACACGGGCTTGCCGTCGGATGTCTATCTGCTGCCGACCGCCTACCAGCCGCCGCGCTCGGTGCGTTTCATGGTGCAGTACGACTTCTGAGCCGAACCTGCCGTTGCAGGGCAATCGCGATGGCCGCCCCTGGGCGGCCATCGTCTTTGGCGCGATCGTCGT
>NZ_JANJUE010000279.1 GCF_024710765.1 Pseudoxanthomonas sp. | reverse complement strand
AGTGCAGACAGACTTCGACCTGACGCATGCCGGGTGGGCGTTCGCTACCGGCCCTGTTTTTGTCGGCACGTCTGGCGCGCTGGTGCAGGTGCTACCAGTGGGCGCAGTGTTCGCCCAGGTCATCGGCTACGCGCTGGCACCAACCCGCATCCGCATTGATGTCCAACCCCCCATTGTTTTAACCTGAAGGAGCGCCACCATGGCTGCAAAGAAATTCCTACGCCTTGTGAACGGCGTGCTCACTGAAATCTTCGGCGTGCAGACTTCGGCAGGCGCGGGCAATGCTGGCGACCTCGTTTCTCTGGACGACACCGGGCGCATCGACAACAGCATGATGCCCGTGGGCATCGGTGCAGACACCGCCGTCGTCAACGCCAGTGAGGGCCTTGCGGCTGGGGATTGGGTGAACGTCTGGAACGACGCTGGCACGGCCAAAGTGCGCAAGGCAGACGCCACTGCTGCGGGCAAGGAGGCACATGGGTTCGTACTCGCGTCCGTCAGTTCCGGAAACCCGGCCACCGTGTACTTTGAAGGCACAAACACGCAGGTGACCGGTCAGACCCCCGGTGCCGTGTACCTGCAAACCACCGCAGGCGCAGGTGCTGCCACCGTGCCCAGCGCATCGGGCAACGTCGTGCAGCAAGTCGGCGTGGCAGTGAGCGCAACCGCCGTGAACTTTGAGCGCGGTGCCCCTGTGGTGCTGGCGTAAGGGACAGACATGGCAGAGCGCAAGCCGGTCGTGCTGGTGGGCGGGCAACTCAAAGAGCTGCCTGCGGGGGACACGCTGCCACCTCAGGCGCCATCGGCGCACAGCCACGCAACCAGCGATGTGACCGGGCTGGATGCCGCGCTCTCGGGGAAAGAACCCGCCATCTCCACAGGTTCAACATCCCAATACTGGCGCGGCGACAAGAGCTGGCGCGATTTCTTCACTGATGTCCGCGCCGCCACGCTGACCGGCCTGAGCACGGCGACAAATGCAGCCATCGCCGCTACGGACACTTTGCTCGCGGCACTAGGGAAGCTGCAAGCGCAGGTAAGCGACAACGCCGCGAACATGGTGAAACGCCTGGACGTTGGCGCATCTCCAGCGCAAGTCCCAGCGGGGCAGCACCTCGGCAAGCTGGCCTACATGGACGAACTTGCATCCCTGCGGGCAACGTTGACGCAACCACAGGCCATCGGTGCCGTATGGGTCGAGCGTGTCAGCGACACCTCGATAAAGCTGTTCATGCGTGGCAGCGACGGTGTTGCGCGCTCCACCACACTCACCCTGAGTTAAGCCGTGAGCAATCTTCCCAACTTCCCAACCATCCGCCCATCGCTGCTGCTTGACTTTGCGAACAGCAAGCAGGTCGATCCGCGCATTTCGTTCACCCGCGCCAGCACCGCGACGTACTTCGACGCGAATGGGGTGTTGCGTAGTGCTGCTTCCGGAGTGCCGCGCATTGACCACGACCCCACGACTGGCGAATGCAAGGGGTTGCTGATTGAGGAAGCGCGCACGAACTCGATCCCAAATAACACAATGCAGGGCGTAGCGGCGGGCGTACCTGGGACACCTCCCACCGGGTGGCCTATCAGCTCGACGGGAAATGGCGTTACTCGGGAGATTGTTGGCTACGGAACGGAAGCAGGAATCAGTTATTTGGATATTAAATTCAGCGGCACCCCTATTGCCACGTCAAATGCGTCAGTCGGATTTGTCGGCCCTACGGCAATCGGAGTTTCGGCTGGTCAGACATGGACCGGCACCGCGTTTGTTCGGCTTGTTGCGGGATCTCTGACGAATACCTCGCCTACGTTGTCGCTACTGGAAACGGACACTGGCGGGGCAGGCGTTGGTGAAAACAGCGTAGCCATATCCCCGACAGCCGCCGATCTCTCTCTACAGAGATACGCGCTGACCACGACAATAGACGCAGCCGGAGCCGTGTACCTGCAGCCACGCGTCCGCATCGGATACACAGCAGGCGCCCCAATTGATTTCACACTGCGTATCGGAATGCCGCAGTGTGAGCTTGGCGCGTTTGCAAGTTCTGTCATCCCAACAACATCCTCAGCCGCCACTCGCGCAACAGACGTGGCGAGTATGTCCGGGACGAATTTCTCGGAGTGGGCAAACTCGGTCGGCACCAT
>NZ_JANJUE010000040.1 GCF_024710765.1 Pseudoxanthomonas sp. | reverse complement strand
GGGCTGGGGTGGGGGCAAGCGGGAACCCATGAGCGCCACTTTTTCTTCGCAGGATGGCGCGCGGAAAGCGCCCCCATCCCAGCCTTCCCCCGCGCGCGGGGGAAGGGGCAGGAGCGTCGGCGAGGCGGGCTCTTTCCTCAGCGTTCACCGCTCGCGGGAAACGAGCGAAACACGCAAACAGCTCCCTCCTCCGCTTGCGGGGGAGGGCTGGGGTGGGGGCAAGCGGGAACCCATGAGCGCCACTTTTTCTTCGCAGGATGGCGCGCGGAAGGTGCCCCCATCCCAGCCTTCCCCCGCGCGCGGGGGAAGGGGCAGGACGTCGGCGAGGCGGGCTCTTTCCTCAGCGTTCACCGCTCGCGTGAAATGAGCGAAACACGCACACGGCTCCCTCCTCCGCTTGCGGGGGAGGGCTGGGGTGGGGGCCCGCCGGAACCACCAGCGCCACTTTTCGCGCGGCATTTCTCACCCTTGACGTCATAAATGTCAGAGGCAGATCATTGATTCAATGTGCGTTGACGGGCGCAGGGGAGCGGATCCAGCATCCCCGCGTCGCCTCAAATTCGGCGACCGGGATTGCAGTCTCGACTCCTACGGCGCACCAGCGCCCATCAGAAAAATGCACGGCGCATTTTGTTTCCCTTGCATTTGATGGGCGCAGCCCTGCCAGCTTCATGGCGGGCGGTACGTGGGGGGCTTCGGCCCCGCCGGTCCGTAGGCCGGTACTGCAACCCGTGCCGTCCGCCGCCCTGATTGCAGTCGGGGCGGTGGAACTCAGTCCACCTACGGAGTCCCCGCACCATGCGCAAGCACGCTCGAGCTGCCCAGGGCAGCCACCCATCTACGCAACTGACGACCTACTTCAACGCCATCGCCGACACCCTGGATTGGAATCCCGACGCATGGTGGATCCTGTGCGACCGCCTGCGGGCATCCGGCACGCCGGTTGGCAACCTGACGCTGCGCCAGATCCATGATTGCCTTCGCAAGGCCCGGGAACGTGATCGCGCCCCAGCCGTTCTCGCGAAACACCCGCGTCATCCGCAGCAACCGGACCCTGAGGACATCCAGAGCGCTCCCGTCACGCACCGTCCAACTACCCCCGAAGCCACGCGGGCCCGTGTCTCGGCCGATATCACGCTGCACATCAGCGAGGACAACATCACGCTTGCCGGCGCGCTGGACATGGGCGGCTTGCTGGTGCGCAGCGCGCGCGGCTGGCGTCGCATCGAGGACGGGTGGACGCTGACGAGCGGCCCGGTGTTCTTCCGCGATCACGAGGACCTGCTGGGCCACGAACTGGCCGAGTACCTGGGCAATCTGCCGTTGCCGCTGGCGCTGGCGGATGCGTTGCAAGCCCCGCGCGGAGACACTGACGAAGCGGCGGGGGAGGACTGATCGCCCGCGCCGGAGGCCTCGTATCATCTGCGATGGGCGGCGCAGGGTGTCGTCGGTCGCCCATCGCGACCTTTCCCCGCATCAATGCGGCCGCGGCAATGGCGGTGAAGTCGGACGCGCACGGATCGAGCCGACGATCGCGTTCCACAACGCCAGTGCCTCGTGGTCCGACGTGAAGGCCGGCGGCGGATGACCGCTGCCCACGTCGCTGCGTTCCGCGGTCCCCATCACGGCGGTGAGGCGTGGCTCGTTCCGTGAGCCCTCCTTGCCTGGGACCCGCCACAGGAAGGTGTAACCGCGCTGGCCCTGGTCGCCGCCCGCCACCAGATACTGTTCCGCGCGAAGATGCCCGCCCCGGCGCTTCCCGTTTCGCAGCTTTTTCATGTCGGTCGAACTGGGCGGCAGCAGCTCCTTGAGGCTGCCGATCCGCCGCGATCGGCCTTTCCGGACGTTCCGCGGATAGACGCGAAACTCGAAGTTCACGCCTGGGTGGCCGGAAAAAATGATCCCCACGCCGTATCTCTCCGTTTGAACGCTGTCTCCCGCCAGGTAAGCGCGGTCGATGCAGAAGCCCGGTTCGCCGGGGATCTCCCGGGGGCCGCGGGAGCGAAGATTGCGCGCCAGCGCGGCCGAGAATTCCATGGCCGGCGGCACCCTGTCCGCCGATGGCCGTCCCGCCCAGTGGTAGGCATGGCCTGCCGGCTGGGCCACGACATAGGTATCCAGCAAATAGGCATTGGCCACATCAGTGGACCGGGACAGCAGGCCCGTCGAGTTTTCACCGAACTCGACGCGACGAACGAACAGACCATCGTGAGGGTCGTATGCCTGTGTCCTGAGATCGTGCTCGCGGCGGGAAATCCTCTCGGCAAGTCCGGCGGGCGTGTCGTACAGGCGCTCGATGTGGCCGTCCTCCAACAGGTAGTAGGTCCTGAGGGTCGCATCAGGAGGCAGGTCGACCAGAAAGCGGCCAAAGCAATGGGTCACCCAGCCGGTTGTGTCCAGGGAGGAACGCCGGGAAGACGAAAACGAAGCGCAGCCAGCCAAGCTGAGCAGCAGGACCAGTCCAAGCACGCCGAGCGGAAGGCGGATGCGCATGGTGAATTTCCTTTGTCATGGGAACACCGGCGGCAAGCCGGACGGTATCGGCAATTGCATTTGCGCGCGGACCACGGGTCAGCGGGTTTGCCCGCAACGGAGAAGGCAAGAGCCGCCGGCGGGGAGGGCGAAGCCAACGGACAGCGCGCGCGAAAGGGCACAGCGTAGGAGCTCGCTCACCCCTGCGACCTAGGATTGTTCTTAAAACGGTTCCGAAGCCGGAAGGGGTATCGCGGATATGTCACCGGCTGCCCGGTGCGGTGAGATCGCGCGGCGGGACACGCGTGATGCTTCAAACGGGATAGGCGCCTCGTCGGGGAGAAATTCAGAGTCGTCCGATGGTTTGGCGTGGAGCTGGACGGCAAGGTCGCGTCACATTTTTGTGCGCTTCCTTCCCATGTCTTCACTTCGCTCTCTTCGATTGCTGCAGGTCGTCCATACCCAAGGCTATGGCGGCCTGGAACGGCAGGTGCTGTCGCTGAGCCGGGGCCTGCGTGATGCGGGCCATACGGTGACCCTGGCATTGCAGGCCGGATCGTGGCTGCAGCGGCGCGCGGATGACGAGGGCCTGGAGTGGACGCCATTGCGCTTCCGTGGCCTGTTTGACCCTGCCACCCACCTGCGCCTGCGCCGGCTGGTGCGTGAGCGCGACATCCAGGTGGTCCATGGCCACTCGCGCCGCAGCGCGTTCTACAGCGCGCTGGCCGGATGTTTCGGACGCTGCCGCTCCGTCGCCACCATCCACTCGTTGCAGACCTGGAAGGGATTCCGCCGCAACCAGCGGATGATCGCGGTGTCCGAGGCCGTGCGGGATTTCCTGATCACCAAGGGACTGCCGGCGGCGCGGATCGAACGCATCTACAACGGCGTCGATACCCTTGCCGGGACGCGCGAGGCGGAGCGGACGGCGGCGCGCGAATGCCTGGGCATGGCGCCGGACCGGTTGGCGATCGGCATGGTTGGCCGGATGGTGCCGCACAAGGGCCACGACCTGGTGGTGCGGGCGCTGTCCCTGCTCGGCGCGGTGGGTGCACCGTTCGATCTTTTCCTGCTTGGCGACCCTGTGGGTGCCTGGCCGGACGAGCTGATGCGGCTGGCCGAGCGCCTGGGACTGGGCGGTCGCGTGCACCTGACCGGCTATCACGATGACGTGACGGCGTTGCTGCGGGGCATGGACGTGTTCGTGCAGCCTTCGCGCAGCGAAGCGCTGTCGCTGTCGTTGCTGGAGGCGATGTCGGTGGGATTGCCGGTGATCGCCGCAAGGACCGGCGGCATGCCGGAAGTGATCGCCGACGGCGACAACGGCCTGCTGTTTGCCTCCGACGATGCGCATGACCTGGCCTGGCAGCTGAAGAAACTGCTCGACCCCGCCGAACGCCTGTGGCTGGGAACGCGCGCGCTCGAAACCCAGCAGGCGCGCTTCAGCGCCCGGACCATGACCCACGCCACGGTGTCGCTGTACCGGCGCCTGCTGGAGCAGTCGTGAGCGGGGTGCTGCCGGTCCTGATGTACCACAGCATCGGCCCGGTACCGAAAGGCAGCCGGCGCCGGAGCATTTTCGTCGGCGCCGGGGCGTTCGAGCGGCAGATGCGGCTGCTGGCACACTGCGGCTATCGCGGCGTGACCATGAACGAGGCGCATGCGGTCCTGCAGGGCGGCGTGCCTTCGCGGGAAAAGCTGTGCGCGCTGACCTTCGACGATGGCTTTCTCGACAACATCGACACCGCGCTGCCGATCCTGCAACGGCATGGCCATCGCGCCACCTGCTACGTGGTGTCCGAGCGGATCGGCCAGCGCAATGTCTGGTCCGAGGACGTGCTGGGCGTGAGCAGCCCCCTGGCCGGGGAAGGCGCGCTGCGCGAATGGATCGACTCCGGCATGGAACTGGGCGCGCATACCCGCACCCACGCCCGCCTGCCCACCCTGGACGACGCGACCCTGGAGGACGAAGTGGGCGGCGGCAAGCGCGCGCTGGAAGACCGCTTCGGCGTCCGCGTCTCCCAGTTCTGCTATCCCTGGGGCGCGCACGATGATCGGGTGGTGGAGGCGGTGCGTGCCGCGGGATTCGAGGGCGCGACCACCATCGTGCGTGGCTGCGCGCGCATGGGCGTGGATCCGCTGCGGGTACCGCGCGTGCATGTGCTCAACCAGCATGGACTGCTGTCGTTCTGGTTGAAACTGGAAACCCGTTACGGCGATCGGCCGTGAAGCGGACGCCGCCGGCCTTCGGTCAGGCGGGCCCGCGGCGTCGGAATCAGTCAGGTCTTGGGCGCGTCGGCCACTGAAACCCCGCGCCCAAGCCGGTATTTTCCGTTCAGCGCGACGATCACCGCGTGCTCACGGGTCAACACCACCTGGGCGACATTGCCCTCCGCTGTCAGGAACGTTTCGATCCCGTCCAGCCGCACGTTGATCGGAATGCCGTCGAGCAGGTGCAGATAGGACGCACCTGTATGGTGGCGACCATGGCGGGTCACGATGACCCGGTAGGCGCCTTTCAGCACGAAAACATCCTCCCGCCCCGTGAGCTCGGGATACAGGCGGCAAAGCATGTCGCGCTCGATGGGCCTCAACCTGCGGACGGGAGCATTGTGCCGGGGGAAGGCACGCAGCCTTCTCGCCGCTACGGTGTAAGGCCAGAAGCGCAGGAAAAACACCGCTGTTCCGCACAGCCACAGCGGAGCGAACAGCAGGATGCCTTTCCCAACGACGTCCGCCTGATTCCAGATTTCAAGCAATGCCATTCCCCTTCATCGATGGCTCCGAAGGCGGCCGCTCGTGCCGTCAAGGCCCATAGACATACTCGCGCCGGGCATCGCGGGCGAGGTACCACTCCACGACTTCGAACGTGTCCGCATCCGCCTGCGGCATCGGTTCCTGCATGTAGTAGATCGTCTTGCCCTGACGGGCATAGGCGGATCCGGCGCAGACCTTCAGCTGTCCGGACACCGCAGTCGGCAGTACATTCCCGCCGTAGTACACGCGGCGGGCGTCCTGCCACCAATGCAGGACGCCGGCCTGGGCGCCGGGCACCGGTGCGACGGTCGCGCCATCGGCCCCGACGACCGGCTGGCCTTCGTACCAGACATGGGCGCCATCCGAGGCCAGGGCGCGATTGAAGGAGGGGACGGTCAGATCCGCCACCGCGTCGTCGAGTCGTGACCAACCGTGGCCCGCGTAGTACGCGCCGCCGGCATCGGCGTAGTAGCGTCCGCCCGCATGCCGCAGCGGGCCATGCGACAACGTCAGGCATTGCGATCCATTGACCGCGTGGTGCTGCCCGCACCACACGCCACCCATTCGTTGCATCGTCCCCGGCCGCTCGCTTTCGAGTACGCACACGCCCTTCTCCACGCTCTGGAGATAGACATGACGCGCATCCTCGAACAGGCCCTCGTCCAGTGCGCGGAAGCTGGCGCCATCCACCTCGATGCGGCGCAACCAGAACAACTGGTACACCGCTTCGCAGATCGGCAGTCCGCCCTGTCGCATCACCGCTTCCAACAACCGGCGACGGCCTTCGGGCGTGTTGTCCTCGTAGCGCGTCTTGACCGGATGCCACAGCGCGTCACCGCAGAGCAGCACGGGCGTGCCTTCGTGGGAACGGAATCCACGCGGCGCCGGCGGCGCCTGTTCCGGCAAGCGGTGGAGGCGGAACTGGAAGTCGAGATACCAGACGGTGTTGCGGTCCGCATAGAAGGCTTCGCCATCGGTGCCGGCAGTGAGGCGGCGGAAGGAACGCGGATCCGCATCGGTGACGACGGCGGAGGCACCCGGGGCCAACGGACCCCGCTGGAGGACGCGTTCGCCATCGGTGCCGAAGGTCAGGTCGTAGGCGAAGGGACGCTGGGGCGTCGCATGCAGGGCACCCAAGCTGATGATCTGCTTGACCTGGCGCAGCAACGACGGCGCCAGCCAGCGGCGCGGATCCGCGGACGGACCCAGTCTGTCCAGATCGCCGAGCCAGTCGGTCAGCCAGTCCGGCCAGATCGACGGCGCGTCCGCGCGGAGTTCGGCGCGGCCCTTGCGGAGGTTCACCGCCGCCAGCGGCGTGCCGCCGAGGTCGAACGCCACCGCCCAGTCCTCGCCCTGGCGGATGCGGACGTCGGCCGTGGTGCGCAACAGCGCCAGCAGATCGCGGATGTCGGTGCGTGCGGCGGCCGTCTCGCCCTGCGGGCAGCAGGCGGCGAAGCGCAGTTCCCCGGACGCTGCGTCATGCTGGCACAGCAGCTGCGTGTGTCCCGACGTGAGCGCGTCGACGATGCGTCGGACCAGTTCGTCCCGGACAGTGGCGGCGGGTACGCCGGCGGGCAGATCCGCGAAGGGAGCCGGCCAATCGTCGAAGGCCGTGGGCGCCGGCGCGGCCAACCAGCGCCGGAAGGCAGCGGCCGACATACGGATGGTGGCGACGAGCAACAGCGGTTCGGACATTCGGTGCTTCCTTCAAATATCGGTTGTGGTTTCCGGCGTTGCCGCGCGCCGACGGAACGTTTGCACGGCGCGAAGCCGTGATCCGGACGACGTACGCGCGGCAGGACGGAAACCGCCGCACGAAACCGGACGACGCTCCGGCTCGCTCACCAGCTCAACCGATAGCCCACATTGACCGACCACGGCTTGTCGAAGCGTTCGCCGTCGGCACGCTCGACATCCGCGTACAGATGGTGGCGGCCGTTCACCGAACCGGTCACGCCCAGGCCGTATTCGGTGCGGGACCCGGACAGGTCGGTGCGGGTCGCGATGCCGTTGGTGCGCACCGTGCCGCGGCCATCGAACTCGCGCACTTCGCCGAGTTTCAAGTAGGGCTGCACGAAGCCGCCATCGGCCAGCGGAATGTGCCTGCCCAGCAGGGCGCTGGTGCGCAGTTGCAGGGAGTTGCCGCCGTCGGCCTTCACCCGCATTCCGTTGCTGGTGCGGTAGGCGTCGCCATTGATGTGCAGCAGCGTCATGCCCGCCTGCGGTTCCAGGAACCAGCCATCGCCGAACCGCCACTGACGGCCGGTTTCCATCGCCAGGCCGATGCCGTTCTGGCGGGTGTGCGCGCGCACGGAACGGCCATCGGTGGCGACGACATTGAAGCGGCTGTCGAAGCGGTTGTTCTTCACCAGCGCATCGAAGTACCAGCCGTCGTCGGCCAGGAAGGTCGCGTAGCCGCCCAGGTGGACGCTACGGGTGCGGCCGGTGCCTTCACCGCCGAAGCGGCGTTCGGTCTGGCTGTAGCCGGCCACGCCGCCCAGGTGCCAGCGTCCGCCGTCGACGGCGAAAGCCCGATCGCTGCCGGCCTGCACGCCGCGCACGGTCTGGTCGAACGGGCGCCCGCCCCGGTTGTCCAGTTGCTGGTCTTCCGCCCAACCGCGCACCCACGCGCCGTCGCGTTCGGGCTGCGCGCGGCGCTCGCCCACACGCTTGACCAGCGAGCCGGCTTCCGCATGCCAGATGGCCTGCAGGGTGCTGGCCGCGGAGGTGTCGATGGCGGCATTGGCGGTGGTGGACAGATTGTCCGGATTCGGCGGCCGGATGACCGGCGGTTCCGGTGGCGTCACGGGCGGTTCGACCGGTGGTTCCGGCGGCGTCACGGGCGGTTCGACCGGTGGTTCCGGCGGCGTCACGGGAGGATCGACCGGTGGTTCCGGCGGCGTCACGGGCGGCTCGACAGGTGTTTACGGCGGCGTCACGTGCGTCTCGAACGGTCGTTCCTGCTGCGTCACG
>NZ_JANJUE010000013.1 GCF_024710765.1 Pseudoxanthomonas sp. | reverse complement strand
CGCATCCTCTATCTGCCTTCCAATCCGCATGTGAACCAACCCGCGGCACTTCGCCTGCGGCACCCCTGGGAATCGCTGGGGCCCTGGCTGCTGGCGGTGCTGATGTTCTTCCTCGCCGGGCGTCTTGTCTTCAGGCGGTAGGGTGAGCCTTCCCGCCACTGCAATGCCGAAGCGGGCTTTTTTACCCCGCCCCCCGGCTGGAAGAAAAATGTATGCCGATGGCAACACCTGTCTCTGTCTCGCGATCAATTGATTTGAACCAGTACCTTGTTGGACCAGGTGCCGGTTTGAGGTTGACTTACCTCCGCGACAATGGCGCAGTTGGTAGTGTTCGCGCCGCAGCCCAATAGTGCGATGGCAGCATCTTCCAACTGGAAAGACAGGCTGCTGGTGGATCCCACAGTGGGTGAGACAAGGGTTGGGTGAATGTATGTACCGATTTCATTCGATAGCCTGATCTGTGCGCCTGGCTGGAATCCACGGCCGCTGAGCCACAGCGCACGCGGCGAATACTGATTGTTTACGCCCGCGGATGCGACACACAGGGTTGGAGATGTGCTGCCTTGAACAGTTCGCAGCGCGCAAGCGGCGGGCTTGAACACGGGATTTTCGAAGGTGTTGCTGTTGCCTGGCGTCGCCTCATAGATGCCAAAGCTTCCCTCCCGGTCCGGAAAGGGGAACTCGTTGAGGCTCCAGACGTTGTATCCAATCGACTTGGCCGCAAGAAGGGCCGGTGCCTGGGTCAGGAAAGTTGCTTGACGGCGCTTGACCCGCAAGCTCGTCCGATAGGGTTGGCCGTTGATCTCCACACAGTCACCAGGTGCCTGGCAATTGATGCTGCCAAGCTCTCCGACAAAGAGCGGTCGGTTCTGGAAAAAGACCCCGGCGTTGTCGACGTATTGATCGAAGGACAGGCCAAAGTTGCTTCTACCGCTGTCATAATAGGGAAACGATACGAAATTCATCGTGGACAGCGAACTAACGGGTGTCTGCGGCGCATTGGACACAGGGCCATTGGGATTCACCAGGGTGAAGTAGGTGGCATGGAGGCCCACCATGGCCCCGGGGATAATCTGGCGGATGCTGGATTCGAATGCGCCGCTACCGAATGTCTGTCGGAACACCCAATTGACCCAGGCGATATGGTCCTGCAATTGTGGGCGGTCGAGCGGAGCAGTGGTCAAATCGAATGTTTTGACTTGCGACCAGTTGGATAACGTCTGAGCACCGGTGAGCCCCCAGCGTGAATTCCAATAGGAAAGACTGGAATTGATCCCGTATAGATAGTCGCGGAAGTTCTGTTGCACATCCGGGTAGGCATGCAACGAGGGATAGGGACCAAGGATTCCTTCGTCGTGCATCATGAATCGTGCGGACTGGGAAAGTCCATTGCGTGCGACGAGGCGGGCGATATGGCGACCATATCTGTACAGTTTCGCGGGACCCTGGCCGAACGCCATCGTTTCGTATTGAGCAGCGGCCTTGAATTCATCTGAAGCGGCCGCGCTGGCATAGTTCAGCGAAATGAATACATCCATGCCTTCCTGATGGATGACCTGGAGAGCGCGCTCCAATGCGCATTGATACTGCCCTGCGTTGCCCGCAAGTGAGCAGTCGACTAGCGATATTTCACCGGAGGCGCTGGGGACAGGATCGAGTTTGTTCCACAGTACGACCAGCCATACCGCGTTGAAGCCGGTGTTCTTGGCCAATTTTACTCGGTCTGCAAAAACCGGCGTATGTTCGATATCCCATATGGCACCTGCGGGTTCGTACAGTGTTACCGAACGTGTCTGGGAAATTGCAGCAGCATGTACATCTCCTGCTGCCACGAATGAAAAGGTAAAAGCCGCTGCGAGGACTGCATTTTTGATCTGGATGGATAGCGACATTCGATGCTTCCCTGGGAAAAAAGATAGTTCTTGCAGATCGCTTGGTCGGTTAAATGTGCACTGTCATGCTCTCCATCGCGTCCTTCATTCCCGAACATCAGGATCGGGGCGGGTCCCAGCGCCACAACCAGATCGCCAGTGGCACGAAGCTCAGATAGACCAGCGGCAGGTAGAGCGTGCCGTAGAGCGCATCGAATTTCGGGCCAATGAGATAGGTATCGATCATCCGCAGGAACAACCGCACGGCATTCAGGCCGAACGCCCATAGAGCGAGCCAGTGGATGCGTTCCTTCCCCAGCGCGACGCAGATCAATACGCTGCCCAGCAGCCAGGACAGGCCCAGCGGGAAATACAGCGCGTACTGGATGGACTGGAAGCTGGCCTGTGCGGCGAGGATGCGCGCCTGTTCGGCGGGGTCGGTGGTGGCCTGGTACTGATCGGGCAGCGCCAGGTAGACATGGAACAGTTCCACCGCGCGTAACTGGACTTCCAGCAGGCAGAAGACGAAGAAGCCAAGGAACGCCAATGCCGCCAGTGTCGGGTTGCGTCGCCAGGCGATGCCGCAGGATACGAGGAACAGATAGGCCAGGCCGAAGAACGAGAGCAGCATGCTGGCCGCCCGCGCGATATTGAGGGGATGCGACCCCTGCAACAACTGCTGCGCCGGTTCGCCCGCTTCCGGCAACTGCCCGAACACGTACCACTGGAATGATTGCACCGCGACGTAGACCAGCGCGACGACGGCGGCGATGTGGCGGTGCCTGGCGGTATCGAACATGCGGACTCCCGGAAGGGCAGGAACGACTCGGCGCGGCACAGCGTACCCGAACCGGAGAGAAGCGGGGCCAGCCCGTAAACTGTGCGGATGGACAGGACCGTCGACCCCCGCCTCATCGCCCACACCGGACGCATCCACCGGGGCGAACTCTACTGGGTGGAACCCGATCCGACGCGTGGCTTGATGCCGGGACAACCGCACCCGCACCTGATCATCCAGGACGACGTGTTCAACCATTCGCGCATCGGTACGGTCGTGGTCTGCGGCGTGACCAGCAACCTCCGTCGCGCCAGTGAACCGGGCAACGTCCTGCTGGAAGCCGGCGAAGGCGGGCTGGAGAAGCCGAGCGTATTGGTGGTCTCGCAGGTCGCCAGTTTCTACAAGACCCGCCTGGGCGAATGCATCGGCATGCTTCCACCAGCGCGGGTGGATCAGGTGCTGGCGGGCATGCGGTTCCTGCAGGCGTCCTACTTCCGATAGCCTCCCTGCACGCCGAATGGCTTCACCCGGGGGGCGAATCGATGCCGGATGCCTGCTCCGCGACGCCTTCGCCGACGGTGCCGGCAGTCCCTTCCCCCGCACGCGGGGGAAGGTGCCCGAAGAGCGGATGGGGGTGCTTTTCACGCCATCACCCGAATTCACGGGGCAGCCCGGCCAACTCCGGGATCATCCTGGCACGATGCAAGGCATCGAATGGTTCACTCTCCCGCAAAAGGGCTTCCCGCTTTTGCCGGGATGACGGGAATTGGAAGCGTGGAGCGCGCCCGGATAGGGCACGCGGCACGATGGGGGAACGGAAGCGCAATCCGGCGAACGATGCCGGCATCCATCCAGCATCATGCGCGGCAAGAAAACCCTTCAACCCTCCAGCATCGCCCACGCCAGATCCGCCACGGCAAAATCCGAGGCGATACCGTCGTCGTCCTCGTCTTCACGGAACCAGGCGGCCGACAATCCGGCAAACGCGACCACCCAGCGCAGCAGGCGGCGGGTGTCCAACTGCGCGGCCTCGGCAATCACCTCGACCTGGCGACGGAAACGTCCCGAACGGATCACGATCGGAAGGTCCGGATTGGTCAGCAGGTTGGCATAGTCGAAACCACGCTCCCCGGTGACGCATTTGGGATCGATCGCCAGCCAGCCGCGCTCGCCGAAATCCAGCACGTTGCGATGGTGCATGTCGCCATGCAGGACCACCGGATCCCGCGGGTCGTCCAGCAGTGCCTGCGCGGTGGCCCAGGAGCGGGTGAAGCGCGAATCTTCACCGGCCGCCGCTGCCAGCGAGCGAAACCAGGGGCGCAGCGGCACCAGGTGCGCAGGCGGTGGTGCGTTGCGCGGTGCGTGCAGGCGGGCGAGGGTGGCGCACAGGATGCGGCTGGCTTCGTCGTCCTGTCCCTCCAGCACCATCGTGAACAGATCGCCGCCGCCGGTGGCGCGCTCCATCAGCACGGTGTCCTCGTCATGCGCGTAGACCTGCGCGGCCCCGTTGCCGTCCCACCAGCGCAGCAGCACGCCGCCGGATTTCTCCTCCGGCGCCAGCGCCCGCTTGAGCATGGCGAGATGGCCTTGCCAGCGCACTGGCAACAGTTCGCTCCCCGGCGTGGCGAAGGGGGCGCCATCGCGGGTGAGTTGCCAGCGATCGAGCAGGGGTTGCCAATGAAAGGAGGAGAGGTTCATGCGGCCGGATCATAGCCGCGGTCACAAGCACGCTTGTAGGGGCGACGTAAGTCGCGATCCGACGATCCCAAGCGGGGACCGAAGCGGTTTTGGATTCGATGGCCGCCATCCTGAGAGCAAGCGGTCGCGACCTATGTCGCACGTACAAGGATGTGTGAAGGTTGAAAAGAAAAAGGCCGCATCACGGCCTTTTTCTTTCGACTCATGCGGCTGGTTGCCGCAATGCTTCCGAGTCCCAGCCCGGGCGCGGGGCGAAGCGGTCGCCGTGGCGCGATTGCAGGGCCTTGAGCCGGGCCAGCAGCGCATCGGCGCCGGCACTGCGGATGTACTGGATGGGGCCACCGCGGAACGGGGCGAAACCCGTGCCGAAGATCACGCCGGCGTCCAGCAGGTCGCCGTCGGCCACCACGCCATCGTGCAGGCAGGCCACCGCTTCGTTGAGCAGTGGCAGGATCAGGCGGTCTTCCAGATCCTCCGGTGCCTTGTAGTCCTGCGGCACGTCCGGTTTGACCGGCTTGCCGTTCTCCCACTTGTACAGGCCCTGGCCGTCCTTCTTGCCGCGCTTGCCGTTCTCCACGTTGCCGAGCGCCGCCGGCACGGTCAGGCCCAGGAACGGGGCGAGCTCATGGCCGACACCGGCGGCGACATCCAGGCCCACCGTGTCGATCAGTTCGATCGGTCCCATCGGCATGCCGAACTTCACCGCCGCCTTGTCGATGACCGGGCCGGGGATGCCTTCGGCATAGGCGTTCGCCGCTTCCAGCATGTACGGGAACAGCACCCGGTTGACCAGGAAGCCCGGCGTGCCCGCGACCGGCACCGGCAGCTTGTCCAGCGCCTTGCAGAACGCGGCCAGGCGCTTCTCGGTTTCCGGCGCCATCGCATCGTGGCGGATGATTTCCACCAGCGGCATCAGCGCGACCGGATTGAAGTAATGCAGGCCGGCGAACAGCGCGGGGCGCTGGATGTGTTCGCGCAGCTCGGTCAGCGGAATCGAAGAGGTGTTGGTGGTCAGCAGCGCATCGGGTTTCAGGCGCGGTTCGACCGACTGGTACAGCTCGCGCTTGGCTTCCGGATTCTCGATGATGGCTTCGATCACCAGATCCGCCTCCGGCACGCCATCGCCGGCCAGGTCGCTTTTCAACCGGGCCGCCACCGCCGGGCGCTTGGCCTCGTCCTTCACCCGCTTGGCGAACAGCTCCTGCGCGCGCGCCTGCGCACCGTCGATGAAGCGCTGTTCGCGATCCTGCAGGGTGACCTCGAAGCCCTTGTAGGCCGACCACGCGGCGATGTCGCCGCCCATCACGCCGGCGCCGACCACGTGCACGCGCTGGATGCCGTGGTCCTTGCCGCCCAGGCCCTTGAGCCGCTCGGTTAGGAAGAAAATCCGCACCAGGTTGCGCGCGGTCGGCGTGGACGCCAGCTTGACCACCGCCTTGCGTTCGGCGTCCAGGCGGCCCTGGATGCCCTTGCCACCGGACTGCAGCCAGGTGTTGATGAGCGCATAGGGGGCGGGGTAATGCGCGCGGGGGGCCTTGCGCGCGACCTGCTTGGTCATCTGCGGCGCGAGGATCCTGCGGGCGATCCAGGTGTTGCTGATCCAGCCCAGGAAGCGCTGCTGGAAGGGACGTTGCACGCCGCTCTGGATGAGGCCCACGGCGGTGTCCAGCAGCACGGCCGGTTCCACCACCTTGTCGACCAGGCCCATCGCGCGCGCGGCGCTGGCCGAGAGGGTGCGGCCGGTGAGCATCATGTCCATCGCCTTGGGCGAGCCGACCAGCCGCGGCAGGCGCGCGCTGCCGCCCCAGCCGGGGAAGATGCCCAGCTTGATCTCGGGCAGGCCGATGCGGGTGGATGCGTCGCTGGAAGCCACGCGGTAGCGGCAGGCGAGCGAGATTTCGGTGCCGCCGCCCATGCAGAACCCGTGGATGGCCGAGACGGTCGGGCAGGGCAGTTCGGCCAGCTTCTGGAACACGCTCTGGCCGCGGCGGATGGCGTCGTTGACGGTGCCGCGGCGATCGAATTCCTGGAACTCCTTCAGGTCGGCGCCGGCGATGAAACCCGAGGCCTTGGCCGAGCGCAGCACCACGCCCCTGGGCGGATCGATGGCGAGGCGTTCGAGCAGGTCGGACAGCTCGATGAGGGCGTCCTGGGAGAACGCGTTGACGCTGGCACCCTGGCGGTCGAAGCTGAGGACGACGATGCCGTCGCTGCGCAGTTCGGTCTGCCAGTGACTGAATCGAAGCCCATCGAAGTTTGCGGCCATGTCGGACCATCCGTTTACGTATGGACAAGACCGCTATCATCCCGAGGTTGTTTAACCCGCGTCAAATCCGCATATCCGGGACAGGGGTTGATCGACGGCCGGGAAAATGATCCCGCGCCGACGGTTAAATTCTTGATATTCCGCCGGTTTTCCCCGGCTGGCGAGCAGGTTCCGGTCACCTTGCCCGGAATCGCGCGAGCGGCCAGCCGGGCAAGGTGGCGGGATGGGAAACGGGGCCGGTCGGGCCCGCGACCCACCCGTGAACTTTTTTCCGCGGATGCGGTCACATTGCCCGGCTGATGGCCGAGCTCACAGGAGTGCAGCCCGGCATGGCCGGAACCGATTCAACACAGGAGTTGGACCTCGAACTGGTCAAGCGGGTGCAGCGCGGCGACAGCGCGGCCTTCGATCTGCTGGTGCGCAAGTACCAGCATCGGGTGGTGGCCCTGATCGGTCGCTACATCCACGACTGGAGCGAATGCCAGGACGTGGCCCAGGAAACCTTCCTGCGCGCTTACCGCGCGCTGGGGAACTTCCGGGGCGATGCCCAGTTCTATACGTGGCTTCATCGGATTGCAGTGAATACCGCCAAGAACCACCTCGTAGCCCACAACCGCAGGCCGCCGACGGATGACGTCGACGCCGCCGACGCCGAACAGTACGACGCCGGTAGCCGCCTTCGCGATACGGATACCCCCGAACGCGAACTGATGCGGCAGGAACTGGAACGCACGGTGATGAAGGCCGTGGATGCATTGCCCGAGGAATTGCGGACCGCCATCACCCTGCGCGAGGTGGACGGCCTGAGTTACGAGGAAATCGCGCAGAAGATGGATTGCCCCATCGGCACCGTGCGTTCCCGCATTTTCCGTGCGCGTGAAGCCATCGACGCCGAGTTGCGACCCTTGCTCGATACAGACAGTGCCACCCGGGAGCGTAGCCGCCCATGACCGTAGAACACGACAAACTGGACATCCACAACCGCCAGCAACTCTCGGCGTTGATGGACGGTGAGTTGTCGCCCGACGAAGCCCGTTTCCTGCTGCGCCGCCTGCAGCACGACGACGAACTGAACGCCTGCTGGGAACGCTGGCAGCTGTGCGGCGACGTGCTGCGCGGCCAGGCCCAGGCCCCGGCGCCGGAGGGTTTCGCCGCGAAGGTGGCGCTGGCAGTGGCGGCCGAGGCCCGCCAGCCGGCGGCCAACCAGGATTCGGCGCACGCCTCGCGCGGTCGCCTGGCCCGCTGGGGCGGTGGCGCGCTGGCCGCTTCGGTCGCGCTGGTCGCCTTGTTCATGGCCCGCCAGCAGGCGCCGCAGGATGACGCGGCGTCCACGGCGCCGGCCGTGGCCGCGGTGCCGAGCGCACCGGTTGAAGGCACCGGCGTTCCCGCCACGGCCGACACCGGCACCTTGGCCGACAGCGCCGGGGCCGCAGAAACAACTTTGGCCTCGGCCGCGACCGCCGCGGTGGCGGTGGCCAGCGTGCCGCGCCGTGCCGATGCGGCTTCCCGCCGCAGCGCCACCCGTACCCAGCAGGCGGCCCGCAGTGCCGCGGCGCGGGTGACGCGTGAACCGGTCCGGGCAGTGGCCAGTGCCAGGCCGCCGGTTTCGGTTCCATCGGCGGTCACCGCATCCGCGAACCCGCCGGCCACCGTGCTCGCCCGCAACGCCGATCCGTTCTCGCAGGCGCCGGTGATCACGCCGCAGGCGCGGCCATGGCCGCGTTCGACGCTATCGCAGTATCCGGCCAGCGGCGCCTTCAATGCCGGCTTCTCCAGCGATTCGGGCACGCGCACGTTCTATCCGTTCGAACCGTCGCCTTCGCCCGCCTCGCCGCCGGTCGAGCCGGCCCACGCGCCGCAGCGCTGAGCGGCGGTCGCACCGTCATTCCCCGGCGCGATACCGCGCCGGGTTTCTCACCCACCTCCTTCACCACCCGTAATCGAGGCCCGCATTCGATGAGCCTGAGTGCCCGTTCCAACGTGTTGTCCCTGTTGATCCTCACTGCGCCGCTGGCCGCCTGCGCGCGTCCGGCCGAGCCAGCACCGGCGGCGCCCGTCGCGGCGGTGCCCGCGGTGGCGCAGTCCTCCGCGCCGCAACTGGTCAGCGGCCTGCCGGACTTCACCCACCTGGTCGAACAGGTCGGTCCCGGCGTGGTCAACATCGAGGCCAAGATCGGCAGCCGCCCGGCGTCCAGCGCCGACGGCATGGACGAGCAGGAGATTCCCGAGTTCTTCCGCCGCATGCTGCCGCCTGGCTTCCAGATGCCCGGCCCCGGCGATCGCGGCCGTGGCCCGCGCGGCGTTTCCGCCGGTTCGGGCTTCATCATTTCCGGCGACGGCTACGTGCTGACCAACCACCACGTGATCGACGGCGCCGATGAGGTGAAAGTGAAGCTGCCGGATCGCCGCGAGTTCACCGCCAAGGTGGTCGGCAGCGATCAGCAATACGACGTGGCGCTGCTCAAGATCGAGGCCAAGGGCCTGCCGACCGTGCGCCTGGGCGACTCCAGGACGCTCAAGCCGGGCCAGTGGGTGGTGGCGATCGGTTCGCCGTTCGGCCTGGATCACTCGGTCACCGCCGGCGTGGTCAGCGCGGTCGGTCGCAGCACCGGCGGCCAGGAACAGCGCTACGTGCCCTTCATCCAGACCGACGTGGCGATCAACCAGGGCAACTCCGGCGGCCCGCTGCTCAACACGCGCGGCGAAGTGGTCGGCATCAATTCCCAGATCTTCTCCGCTTCCGGCGGCTACATGGGCATCAGCTTCGCGATCCCGATCGACCTGGCGATGGGCGCGGTGGACCAGTTGAAGGCCACCGGCAAGGTCAGCCGCGGCCAGCTGGGCGTGGTGGTCGAGCCGCTGACGACGGAAAAGGCGCGCGGCATGGGCGCCGCCGACGCGCGTGGCGCACTGGTCAACCAGGTGCTGGAAGACAGCCCGGCGGCGAAGGCCGGCGTGGTCCCCGGCGACATCATCACCGGCTTCAACGGCACGCCCATCAACGATTCGCCGGATCTGCCACCGCTGGTGGGCGCGCTCACCCCGGGTACCAAGGCCACCATCACCGTCCTGCGTGACGGCAAGCCGCGCGATCTCAGCGTGACCCTCACCGAGCTCAACGAGGAATCCGCCTCGGCGGGCGGTTTGCCGGCGGTGCCGGGCAAGCCGGCGCAGACCGCCGGCAGCAACCCGCTGGGCATCGTCGGCCAGGACCTGGACGCCAATGCCCGCAAGCAGATGGGCCTGAAGGCGGGCGAGGGCGTGCTGATTTCGCGCATCAACGGCAACGCCGCCCGCGAGGCCGGCCTGGCGCCTGGCATGGTGGTGCTGCAGGTCGGGCGCACGCCGGTCGGTTCGGCGTCCGCGCTCAATGGCCAGCTCAAGGACGTCAAGCCCGGCCAGACCGTGATGCTGCTGGTCCGGCAGGGCGGCGTGACCCGGTTCCTGGCGGTCACCGCGGGCGACGGCAAGCCCTAAGCCCGCTGCCACCCGCGCTTTCGGACGCCCGCCGGAGTCCCCGGTGGGCGTTCATGTTTGTGGCATCCGGGGTCGGATCGCGCCCGGGCATGCGATAATGCCCCGTTATCCTGACGACGGCCGCGGCCGCCGCCCCACATGTCCTCTGATTCCATGCGGAACATCCGCAATTTCTCCATCATCGCGCACGTCGACCACGGCAAGTCGACCCTGGCCGATCGCATCATCCAGCTTTGCGGCGGCCTCGAGGCCCGCGAGATGGAAGCACAGGTGCTCGACTCCAATCCGATCGAGCGCGAGCGCGGCATCACCATCAAGGCCCAGTCCGTGTCCCTGCCGTACAAGGCGCGGGACGGGCAGGTATACCACCTGAACTTCATCGACACCCCCGGCCACGTGGATTTCAGCTATGAAGTCTCGCGCTCGCTGGCCGCCTGCGAGGGCGCGCTGCTGGTGGTCGACGCCGCCCAAGGCGTGGAAGCGCAGTCCGTCGCCAACTGCTACACCGCGGTGGAGCAGGGCCTGGAAGTGGTGCCGGTGCTGAACAAGATCGACCTGCCCACCGCCGACATCGAACGCGCCAAGAGCGAAATCGAGGCCGTCATCGGCATCGATGCCGAGGATGCGGTTCCGGTCAGCGCCAAGACCGGCCTGAACGTGGATCTGGTGCTGGAAGCCATCGTCCAGCGGATTCCGCCGCCGCAGCCGCGCGATACCGACAAGCTGCAGGCGCTGATCATCGACTCCTGGTTCGACAACTACCTGGGCGTGGTCTCGCTGGTGCGGGTCATGCAGGGCGACATCGTTCCGGGCAGCAAGATCCTGGTGATGTCGACCGGCCGCACCCATCAGGTCGACAACGTCGGCGTGTTCACGCCCAAGCGCAAGGTACTGCCCAAGCTGGGCGCCGGCGAGGTGGGCTGGATCACCGCGTCGATCAAGGACGTGCACGGCGCGCCGGTCGGCGACACCCTGACCCTGGCGGGAGACCCCGCGCCCAAGCCGCTGCCGGGCTTCCAGGAAATGCAGCCGCGCGTGTTCGCCGGCCTGTTCCCGGTGGATGCCGAGGACTACCCGGCGTTGCGCGAGGCGCTGGAAAAACTGCGGCTCAACGATGCCGCACTGCGTTTCGAGCCGGAAAGCTCGGAAGCCATGGGCTTCGGTTTCCGCTGCGGCTTCCTGGGCATGCTGCACATGGAGATCGTGCAGGAGCGCCTGGAGCGCGAGTACGACCTGAACCTGATCAGCACCGCGCCGACGGTGGTGTACGAGGTGCTGAAAACCGACGACACGGTGATGCCGCTGGACAACCCGGCCAAGCTGCCGCCGGTGAACCAGATACAGGAGATCCGTGAACCGATCATCCGCGCCAACATCCTGACCCCGCCGGATTACGTGGGCAACGTGATTACCCTGTGCGAGGAGAAGCGCGGCAGCCAGATCGGCATTACCTACATGGGCAGCCAGGTGCAGATCAGCTACGAACTGCCGATGGCCGAGGTGGTGCTGGACTTCTTCGACAGGCTCAAGTCGGTGAGTCGCGGTTACGCTTCGCTGGACTATCACTTCCTGCGCTTCCAGGCCGGTCCCTTCGTGCGCGTGGACACGCTGATCAACGGCGACAAGGTCGACGCGCTGTCGCTGATCGTCCACCGTGGCCAGGCCGATCGCCGCGGCCGCGAGTTGACCGAGAAGATGCGCGAACTGATTCCCCGGCAGATGTTCGACGTGGCCATCCAGGCTGCGGTGGGCTCGCAGATCATCGCCCGCAGCACGGTCAAGGCGATGCGCAAGAACGTGCTGGCCAAGTGCTATGGTGGCGACATCACCCGCAAGAAGAAGTTGCTGGAGAAGCAGAAGGAAGGCAAGAAGCGGATGAAGCAGGTCGGCCGGGTGGAAATTCCCCAGGAAGCCTTCCTGGCGGTGCTGCAGGTCGACAACAAGTAAGCTGGGCGCAGGGGACGAGGCGATGGGGACCGTAGCGGCTTCCATGGCGAATCCCGGCTCCCGGATTCCCAATCCCGTTCCGAAGGAACAGAAGGAACACTAGATGGTCTGGTTCGAAACTATCCTGGTCGTGTTGACGCTGCTTACCGGTGTCATCTGGCTGCTGGACAAGCTGTTCTTCGCCAAGCGCCGCAATGCACGCGGCGGCCTGCTGGACGAGGAGCCGGTGCTGGTGGACTACTCGCGGGCGTTCTTCCCGGTGCTGGCCATCGTGCTGGTGCTGCGCAGCTTCGTCGCCGAGCCCTACAAGATTCCGTCCAGTTCGATGATGCCGAACCTGCTGATTGGCGACTTCATCCTGGTCAACAAGTTCGCCTACGGCCTGCGCCTGCCGATCAACAACCGCAAGTTCGTCGCCATCGGCGAGCCCAAGCGTGGCGACGTGGTGGTGTTCAAGCCACCGCACGATCCGGAGAACAACTGGATCAAGCGCGTCATCGGCCTGCCGGGCGATCGCATCGGCTTCCAGGGCAACACGGTTTCCATCAATGGCCAGCCGCTGGCCTACCAGACCCTGGGCACCTATGCCGGGCGCGGCCTGCCGATGGGCGCCGAGAGCGCGACCCTGCTGGAGGAGCAACTGCCGGGTCGTCCGCACAAGGTGCTGGAAGTGCTGGATCGGGCGACCGGGGAGGGCGAATGGATCGTGCCGCCGGGCCACTATTTCGTGATGGGCGACAATCGTGATAATAGCGAGGACGGCCGGCTGTGGACCCAGACCCACTTCCTGCCGGAGGAGAACCTGCGCGGCAAGGCCTTCCTGATCTGGCTGAACTGCGAGGACTGGTTCTGCAAGGGGAGTTTCGAACCGTCCCGGATCGGCAACCGCATCCAGTGACGGCAACATCATCCAGGTCGTTCAACGGGGGAATGGCAATGAATCACAAGCGTCAGGGCGGCATTACCTTGATCAGTTTCCTGATCGTGCTGGGCGTGGTCGGCTTCGCGGCCTTCATCGGCATGAAGCTGTTCCCGATGTACCAGGAGTACTACTCGGTCAAGAGTTCGATGAAGGGCCTGGAAAGCGAGCCGGGTGTCGGTGACATGGATCCGTCCAAGATCCAGGACCTGTTCTTCCGGCGCCTGTACATCAACTACTCCGAGAATGTGAAGCCGAACAACGTGAAGTTCGAGCGCACCGATGGTGGCTGGCTGATGCGGGTGAGCTACGAAGTGCGCCGTCCGCTGGTGGGCAATCTGGACGTGGTCGGCCGTTTCGACAACACCCAGGAGCTGACCCGTCGCGGTGGCAGCACGGAATAAGGTTTGAGCGCGCTCCGGCTCACGCATGCGTTCGTCAATCAGGGTTTGCTGGGGCAGGCCCTGACCCATCGCAGTGCTGGAGCGCCGCACAACGAACGATTGGAATTCCTTGGCGACGGCATCGTCAACCTGATGGTCGCCGAGGCGTTGTTCCAGCGCTGGCCCAAGGCCGATGAAGGCGCATTGACCCGCGCGCGCGCCGAACTGGTGCGTGAAGCCTCGCTGGCCACCATCGCGCGTCGCCTGGATCTGGGCGCGCAGTTGACGATGGGACCGGGCGAAATGAAATCCGGCGGCCATCGCCGGGACTCGATCCTCGCCGATGCGCTTGAGGCGCTGGTGGCGGCCATCTATCTGGATGCCGGCTTCGAGGCCTGTCGCGAAGTGGTGCTGCCCTGGTTCGAGGAATCGCTGGCCGCGCTGCCGGTCGGCAAACCGGAAAAGGACGCCAAGACCCGCCTGCAGGAATGGCTGCAGGCACGCCAGCGTCCATTGCCGCTGTACGAGCTGGTGTCCGAGAGCGGCGATGATCACGCCAAGCAGTTCCTGGCCCGTTGCAGCATCCAGGAGCCGCCGGTGTCGGCCGAGGGCGAGGGCACGTCCCGTCGCATCGCCGAACAGGCCGCGGCCGCCGCGGTACTGGACCGGTTGGCAGAAACCAAACGGAATACCGTCGAATGAGCGATACCCTCCAGATGCACAGCGGCAGCGTTGCCGTGATCGGCCGCCCCAACGTGGGCAAATCGACCCTGACCAACGCCCTGGTCGGGGCCAAGGTCAGCATCGTGTCCAGCCGCCCGCAGACCACCCGCCATCGCCTGCTGGGCATCGCGACGTTCCCGGGCGGACAGATCGTGCTGGTCGATACGCCTGGGCTGCACAAGCAGCAGGGGAAGTTTTCCGCCTCGGCGATGAGCCGGGTGATGAACCGCGCGGCGCGCGGCGCGCTGGAAGGCGTGGATGCCGGCCTGCTGGTGATCGAGGCGGGGCGCTGGGAAGACGAGGATACCCTGGCCTACAACGTACTCAGCGATGCGGGCATCCCGGTGGTACTGGTGATCAACAAGGTTGACCGGTTGCGCGAGAAGAGCGCGCTGCTGCCATTCCTGGCGCAGGTGTCCGAAGGCCGGACGTTCGCCGCCGTGCATCCGATTTCCGCGCTCAAGCGCAATGGCCTGGACGCGCTGGTGAAGGACGTGCTGGCGCTGTTGCCGGAAGCGCCGCCCATGTTCGGCGAGGACGAGATCACCGACCGCAGCGAACGCTTCCTGGCCGGCGAGCTGATCCGCGAGCAGCTGATGCGCCAGCTTGGCGCGGAGCTGCCGTATGCGACCACGGTGGAAATCGAACGCTTCACCGAGGAAGTCTCGCCCAAGCAGGGCGAACTGCTGCGCATCGGCGCGGTGGTGTGGGTCGAGCGTGAAAGCCAGAAGGCGATCGTCATCGGCAAGGGCGGCGCGCGGCTGAAGGAAATCGGCAGCAAGGCGCGCATGCAGATGGAACACCTGTTCGGCCGCAAGGTCTTCCTGGAAACCTGGGTGCGCGTGCGTGAAGGCTGGTCCGACGACGAAACCGCCCTCAAGGCCTTCGGTTATGAGTAAACCGGCGCATCCCGCACAGGCATTCCCGGTTTCGCGCATTCCTGTTTTTGCGAATCCCCAATCTCCAATCCCCAATCCCGGCCCCTGAATGCGCATCACCGGCGAACACGCGTTCGTCCTGCATGCGCGGCCCTGGCGCGAGACCAGTCTGCTGGTGGAAGTGCTGAGCGAGGATCATGGCCGGCTCGGCCTGGTGGCGCGCGGGGTGACGACGCCGAAGAAGCAGGCCCTGCGCGCGGCGTTGCAGCCGTTGCAGTACATCCGGCTGGACGCGGAACCCCGCGGCGAACTGGCGCGGCTGCTCTCGGCCGAAGCGCTGGACACGGCGCCCCGGTTGGGCGGCGATGCGATGCTGGCCGGTTTCTACCTCAACGAATTGGTGCTGCGGCTGGCGCCGCGGCACGACCCGTCGCCGGACCTGTTCCATGCCTACGCCGCCGCGCGCGAACGATTCTGCCATGGCGAAGCGCTGGCGTGGACATTGCGCCGTTTCGAGCGGGACCTGCTGGAGGCGCTGGGGTTCGGGTTCGCACTGGATCACGACAGCGACGGCCGCCCGATCGATCCGGCGGCGCGCTACCAACTGGATCCGGAGCAGGGCCCGCGCCGCCTGCTCAGCGATCGCGGACATGCCGAACGCAGTGCGGCCGCGACCGGTCGCGCGCTGCTGGCGCTGGCCGCCCACCAGCCACCGCCCTCCGAGGACCTGGCCAGCCTGCGGCTGGCCTTGCGCGGCGTGCTGGCGCATCACCTCGGCCCGCGTGGCCTGAAATCGTGGGAACTGATCGGCGAGTTGGGACGGCTGAAGCCGCGCACCTGAGCCGAGGCGCGGACGAATCAGCCCCGGAGCCCGTCGGCCGCGGCGCGGAAATCCATCAGGGCTTCCAGCGAGGCGGGTGCCTGGTGCAGCTGTTGCGCCGCCGTCGCCAACCGGCTGGCGCCGACGAAACCGCAGCTGGCGCGAAGCTTGTGCAGCACCGCGCGCAACGCCTCCTGATCACCGGCCCGGAATGATCGCTCAACCGCATCGATGCTCCCGGGAAGTTCTTCAAGAAACAGGCGACGCAAGGTTTCCACGTGTTCCCGGCTGCCGTTGAGGGCCTTGAGCGCGGCGCTCTCGTCCCAATCGCCGGCGCTGCCCGCATGCGCCGGCAAATGGGCGCGCACCGCCGATTGCAGATCAGCTGCGGACAGCGGTTTCACCAGTACCGCGGCAAAGCCGGCGTCCATCAGGACGCGGTGCCGGTCCGGCGAGGGATCGGCGGTGTGCGCGAGCGCGGGCGTCCGGGCCTGCAGGCGCCGCAGGCCGGCCAGCAGTTGCGCGCCACTGCCGTCGGGCAGGTTGGCATCGATGAGCCAGAGATCGTGGCGGTCTTCGGCGCGCAGCGCCTGGGAGACCGAGGCGGCGCTGTCGACCCGGGCGGGCAGTGCCTCCAGCGCGGCCAGCATGAAGGCGTGGCTGATCGGGTCGTCCTCGACCAGCAGCAGGCGTGGCTTCATTCCTTCGTCCCGGGACATCGTTATGCTGCCTCCATGTGCGTGCGCATGTTAACGCTGCTGGTGCTGATCGGGTTGACACCGGTTGTCCCCGCGCATGCGCGCGTCGCCAGTGCGCACATTGCCCGGGTGAGCACGCCGGTGGCGGTGCTGGAAGACGTGGACGTCCGCCTGGACTGGCCCCCCGGCGCATCAGCCGGCGAACTGTCCCTGCGTGCAGGCCGGGTGCGCGCGGATGACCTGGGCTATCGCTGGCGCGACCTGCGCTGGACCTGTCCGCTGCAACGTGGCGAGCAGGGGCGCTGGCAGTGCGAGGGTCGGCTGAGCCAGGCCGGTGCCGCACCGGTGCGGCTGGCGGTCGCCATCGATGTCGCACGCACGGAAGCCCGGCTGGCGGCAGGGCGCTCGTCGTTGTCGCTGGCGCGCAACGCGGCAGCCCCCGATCTGACCCGGGTGGATCTGGTGCAGGTACCGGTGCAATGGGCGCAGGCGCTGGTGGCGCAGGCCTGGACCGACGCGCGCCTGAAAGGCGGGCGGCTGGACGGCCGGCTGGATCTGCGCGTGCCGGAGCATGGCCCCCTGCAGGTTTCCGGTCCGCTGCGACTGGATGGCCTCTCGCTGGATACCGCCGATGGCCGCATCGCCGCCGAAGGCGTGTCGGCCGCGATGCGAATCGACTACCGGCAGTTCCCGCGCCAGACCTTCATCACCCTGGGTGGAGAACTGCGTGGTGGCGAAATGCTCGCCGGCAATGCCTACATCGCGTTGCCGGACATGCCGGTGGGGCTGGATCTGGCGGCGCGGCGCCGGCCCGATGGCACCTGGGAGCTGCCGGAACTGGCCTGGAACGATGGCAGCGCGCTGCAGGTGCGTGGCGCGCTGGGTCTGGATTCCACGCTCGATCTGCGCGATGCGTCGCTGCAGTTGCGCAGCGATGACCTGGCGCCCCTGCAGGCCCGCTATCTGTCCGGCTGGCTGGGCCTGGCCGGCCTGGCCGATCTGCGCATGGCCGGTGCCGCGTCGGCGCACCTGGAGATGCGCGCCGGCGCGTTGCATGAAGCGGGGATGGAATTGCGCGGGGTGGATCTGCGCGATGGCCGGGATCGGTTCCAGTTGCTCGGCGTCAGCGGGCACCCGGTGCTGTCAGGGGATGTCCGGCGCGACAGCAGCCTGGGCTGGCACGGAGGGGCGCTGCACGGATTGCCTTTTGGCAAGGCTGCGTTCCCGCTGCGCAGCGAGGACGGGGCGATCGCGTTGAGCCGGCCGGTCACCGTGCCGGCACTCGGCGGCGGCCTGACTTTCGAAGCGCTGAACCTGCGCCCGCCGCAACAGGAACACGGATTGGCGTTCGACTTCGGCCTGAGTGTGGAAAACCTGGATATCGGCCAACTGGCGACGGCGATGCATTGGCCGGCGTTCCAGGGCAATCTCAGTGGCCGCATTCCGCGCGTGCGCTACGCCGAGGATCGCCTCGATTTCGATGGCACCCTTACCGCGCACATCTTCGATGGCAGCGTGGAGGTATCCGGTCTGTCGATGGAGCGGCCGTTCGGCACCGCGCCCACCCTGTCGGCGGACATCGCGCTGGATGATCTGGATCTGCAGGCACTGACCGGGGTATTCGGTTTCGGCGAGATCACCGGTGCGCTGGACGGCCACATCCGCGATCTGCGGCTGGTGGACTGGAGTCCGCAGGGATTCGATGCGGACCTTCACACCGACCCGCAATGGCGCGGGCGCCAGCGGATCAGCCAGCGCGCGGTGCAGGATCTTTCCAGCGTCGGTGGCGGCCAGGGGCTGGGCAGCAGCCTGCAGGCGCAGGCGCTCAAGTTGTTCGACGACTTCGGATATCGCCGCATCGGCATCCGTTGCCATCTGGCCGAGGACGTCTGCCGGATGGACGGGCTGGGTTCAGCCGGTGCCGGCTTTATCATTGTGGAAGGCAAGGGCCTGCCGCGCCTGACCGTGGTGGGCTTCAACCGCCGGGTCGACTGGCCGACCCTGGTCAAGCGCCTGGGTGACGTGACCCGTGGCGAAAGCAAACCGGTATTCCAGTAGTCCTCAGGAGACAGACACATGCACCGTTGGTTGGGAACCTCCGTCGCCGCCGCGCTACTGTTGACCGCGTGCGTCACCATCAACGTCTACTTCCCCGCAGCCGAAGCCAAGGAGGCCGCGCGCGAGTTCGTCGAGAAGGTCATCGGCGACGACGCGAAGACCCCGGCCCAACCGGAACGCAAGCCCGATTCCAGCGTGCCGGGCACCCCGGGCGGGAGTGCCTCGCTGACGCCGGTCTCGCGCCGCGGCTTCGACTGGCTCTCGCTGATCGGCATCGCCAGCGCGCACGCGCAGGAAAAGGCCGACATCAACATCAAGACACCCGCCATCCAGGCCATCCAGGGCCGCATGGCCGAGCGTTTCCGCAGCCAGTTGCAGGCCGGTTTCGACGCCGGCGCGCTGGGCCTGACCCGTGACGGCATGATCGAAGTGCGCGACGCCGGCAAGCTGGCGCTGAAGGATCGCGTGGCGATCACCCAGGCGGTGGCCGACGACAACCGCGACCGCAAGGCGGTCTATCGCGAGATCGCGGTCGCCAACGGGCATCCGGAATGGGAGGCGCAGATCCGCCAGACCTTCGCCCAGCAGTGGATCGCCAGCGCCCGCAGTGGCTGGTGGTACCAGGATGCGGGTGGCTGGAAGCAGAAGTAGGAATCGATGGCCGTCGCGGGCTGGCATGCCTGGTGGCAAGTCCGTCTCGGTTCCCCTTGGCGCGCCACCCACCTGTCGAAGAGTGCCGCCAGGGGAGGCCAACAGGTCGACGGCAGGCTGGTGGCCCCCCTCGGAAAAAGGGGGCGGGCGTCGGGGGATTTGCGCTTTGCGGGGCGGCGAGGAAGGCGAACCTCCCGCTCATGCGACAATGGCGCCCCGTAATCCGCACGCAGCTTTCGCCACGTGGCCCGTAGCCGTTCCCCCCGCATCGACAAGACCCCCTTTGAAGCCGAGATCCTCGACCTGACCCACGATGGCCGGGGCGTGGCCCGCCGTGCCGCCACGCCCGGCGAGAGCGGCAAGGCCGTGTTCGTGTCCGGCGCATTGCCGGGCGAGCGGGTAATGGCCGAGCAGACCGCAAAGAACCGTCACTTCGACGAGGCGCGCACGGTCGAAGTGCTGCAGGCCTCGCCGGACCGGGTCGCGCCGCGCTGCGCCCATTTCGGCACCTGCGGTGGCTGCGTGCTCCAGCACCTGGACGAGGACAAGCAGATCCACGCCAAGCAGCGGGTGCTGATGGAAAACCTGGAGCGCATCGGCCATGTCGCTCCGGCCACCGTGCTGGCGCCACTGGTGGACGCCAGTTGGGGGTATCGCCGGAAGGGCCGTTTCTCGGTGCGCCGGGTCGACAAGAAGGACAAGACCCTGGTCGGTTTCCGCGAACAGGATCCGCGCTTCGTCGCCGACCTGTCCGAATGCCATACCGTCATTCCGGAGATCGGCGGGCGCATCGCCGCGCTTGCCGCGCTGGTGGATGGGCTGCACGCGCGCGCCGACATTCCCCAGATCGAATTCATCGCCGGCGACGCCACCGATGCGTTCAGTGGCATCGCACTGGTGTTCCGGCACCTGAAGCCGCTGGACGACGCGGACCGCGCTGCCCTGATCGCGTTCGGCCAGGCGCACGGGTTCGCCATCTTCCTGCAACCCGGCGGCGTGGACAGCGTGCACCCGCTGTGGCCGGAGGCGCCCGCGTTGGCCTTCCGCCTGCCGCAGTGGGACGTCGAGCTGGCGTTCCGGCCGCTGGACTTCATCCAGGTCAATGCCGGGCTGAACCAGAAGATGATCGCGCGGACCTTCGAACTACTGGACCCGCAACCACAGGACCGGGTGCTGGATCTGTTCTGCGGGCTGGGCAACTTCACCCTGCCGATGGCGCGGCTGGTGGGCGAGGTAGTGGGCGTGGAAGGCGACGCCGGACTGGTGGCGCGTGCGCGCGAGAACGCGCAGCGCAATGGCCTGGCCAATGCCCGGTTCCATGCCGCCGACCTGACCGAGGACCAGCGTGGTACGGGCTGGATGCGCCAGGGTTTCGACAAGCTGCTGCTGGACCCGCCGCGCTCGGGCGCGATCGAGGTGTTGAAGCAACTGCCGCTGAAACAGTTCAACCGTATCGTCTATGTCAGCTGCCATCCCGGCTCGCTGGCGCGCGACGCCGGTTTCCTGGTCAACGAACAGGGCTATGAACTGAAAGCGGCCGGGGTGATGGACATGTTCCCGCACACCGCCCACGTCGAATCGATTGCGTTGTTTGAGCGGAAACGGTGATTCGGGATTGGGGATTCGGGATTTGCCAGAGCCCTTTCCCCAACCTCCCGAACGCGCGCCTTCGCCAATCCCGAATCCCCAATCCCAAATCCCCAGTACGCCCCCATGCCTTTGGAAATCGAACGCAAATTCCTGGTCACCGGTGAGGGCTGGTGCGAGGCGGCGCACGAGGTGGTGCCGATGGCGCAGGGTTATCTCAACGACATGGCGGCGATGGACGAGGGGCGGCAGAAGGCTTCGGTGCGGGTGCGCATCCAGGGCGAGGCGGCCTACCTCAACCTCAAGTCGCGCGAGCTCGGCCATACCCGGCAGGAATTCGACTACCCGATTCCGGTGGAGGAGGCGCGCGCGCTGTTGGACCTGTGCGTGGGCGGGCTGATCGACAAGCGTCGCCATTACGTCCGCCACGCCGGGCACCTGTGGGAGGTGGACGAGTTCCTGGGCGACAACGCCGGCCTGGTGGTGGCGGAAATCGAGCTGGGCAGCGCCGATGAAGCCTTCGTGAAACCGGCCTGGATCGGCAGGCAGGTCACCGACAGCGCCCGCTATTACAATCTGGCCCTGGCCTCGCGCCCGTACGCCCAATGGTCGGCGGACGAACGCGACGCCAACGACATTCCCTGAGGACCACCCCCATGCTCGTCATCGGCATTGCCGGCACCGAACTCAGCGCCCAGGAGCGCGATTGGCTGCAGCACGACGCGGTCGCCGGCGTCATCCTGTTCACCCGCAACTTCGCCTCGCGCGCACAGGTGACCGAACTGTCGGCCGCCATCCGCGAAGCCGCGCCCCGCCCGCAGTTGATCTGCGTGGACCAGGAAGGCGGGCGGGTGCAGCGCTTCCGCGAGGGCTACAGCGCGCTGCCGCCGCTGGAGGGCTTCGGCAAGCGCTACGCCCAGGACCCGCAAGGCGCGCTGCAACTGGCGCAGGAACATGCCTGGCTCATGGCCAGCGAGATCCAGGCCAGCGGCATCGACCTGAGCTTCGCCCCGGTGGTGGACCTGGCGCGCGGCAACCGCGCCATCGGCGATCGCGCGTTCGACGCGGATCCGCAGGTGGTGGCCGCGTTCACCCGCGCCTACGTGCAGGGCATGCACAGCGTGGGGATGCCGGCCACGCTCAAGCATTTCCCCGGCCATGGCACGGTGCTGGAAGACACCCACTTCGACGATGCGGCTGATCCGCGCACGCTGGAGGAACTGCGCGGACAGGATCTGCTGCCGTTCGTTGCGGGCATCGAGGCCGGCGCGGATGCGGTGATGATGGCGCACGTGAAGTATCCGGCGGTGGCGCCGGAACCGGCCGGCTACTCGCCGCGCTGGATCCAGGACATCCTGCGCGCGGAGATGGGCTTCCGCGGCGTGGTGTTCTCCGACGACATCGGCATGGCCGCGGCGTTCTCCGCCGGCGGCGTGAAGGCGCGTATCGACCTGCACCTGGACGCGGGCTGCGACGTGGTGCTGGTGTGTTCGCCGAAGCTGGTGGAAGAGTCGCTCAAGGCGATGGAAGGGCGCGCCCTGAACACCGCGGCGCTGGTGGGCCTGATTGGCCGCGGCGCGCTGGGCTGGGACGGCCTGCTGGCCGATCAACGTTATGGGCAGGCGCAGGCGCGCGTGCTCGGCAATACAGGAGTGGTGTGATGAGCAAACTGGGAACGACGCGTCCTGCGCTGGCCGATGCGCTGGCCAATGCCGATCTGCTGGTGGAACGCGCCACCCTGGACCATGCGATTGCGCGCATGGCCGAATCGATTGCCCGCGACTACGCGGGCGAAGTGCCGGTCTACCTGACCATCATGCACGGCGCGCTGCCGTTCGCCGGCCAATTGGCGCTGGAACTGGGCGCGCGCGGCCTGGATCTGGAATTCGACTACCTGCACGCCACCCGTTATCGCGGCGAGACCTCCGGGGGCGAACTGGTGTGGAAGCACCGCCCGGCCACCGCGCTGTACGGCCGCCGCGTGCTGCTGGTCGACGACATCCTCGACGAGGGCCACACCCTGCTGGCCGTGCGCCAGTGGTGCCTGGAGCAGGGCGCCACCGACGTGCGCATCGCCGCGCTCAGCGTCAAGCGCCATGACCGCTGCGTCGAAGGCGTGCAGGCCGACTACATGGGCGTGGAAGTGGCCGACCGCTACGTGTTCGGTTTCGGCATGGACTACTACGAGCAGGGCCGCAACCTGCCGGCCATCTATGCGCTGAAGGAAGGCGCATGAGCGGCATCGCGCTGGCGGTGATCGGCGGCACAGGCGTCTACCGGCTGGCCGCGCTGGCCGATGTCGAGACGCGCGAAGTCGATACCCGCTTCGGCAAGCCGTCCGGTCCGATCCGCATCGGCCATCTGCTGGGCCAGAAGGTCGCGTTCCTGGCCCGGCATGGCGAAGGCCATTCGGTGCCACCGCACCAGGTGAATTACCGCGCCAACCTGGCCGCGCTGAAGGACATCGGCGCCACCCGGGTGCTGGCGCTCAATACGGTGGGTGGCATTACCGAACGGTTCGGTCCGCGCGTGCTGGCCTGCCCGGATCAGATCATCGATTACACGTGGGGACGCATCTCCACGATCTGCGAGGAGCCGGGCAGCGAAGTGCTGCACGTGGACTTCGGCGATCCCTATACGCCTTTGCTGCGGCACAAGATCGTCGCGGCTGCGCGCGTGACCGGCGTCAAACTTGTGGACGGTGGCTGCTATGGCGCCACCCAGGGCCCGCGCCTGGAAACCAAGGCCGAGATCGCGCGCATGCGCCGCGACGGTTGCGATCTGGTGGGCATGACCGGGATGCCCGAAGCCGGCTTGGCGCGCGAACTGGGGCTGGATTACGCCTGCCTCGCCATCGTCGCCAACTGGGCGGCCGGCTGCGGTACCGGCGAGGAGATCACCATGGCCGAGGTACTGGCCAACGTCGAAGCGGCCTCGGCGGGATTGCCGGAACTGATTGGCGAACTCGCGCGCGGGTGATTGTCAACACGGCAAAGCCTTTGCATACTCCGCGGGTGCGGTTGCCGCCGCACGTTAACCACCCGCACCTTACAAAGGAAACGCAAGCGCTATGCCGTACGGTACCGTGAAATGGTTCAACGATGCCAAGGGCTTCGGATTCATCGCGCCAGAAGATGGCAGCGCCGATGTCTTCGTGCATCACTCCGCGATCAACTCCAAGGGCTTCCGCAGCCTGAAAGAAGGCCAGCGAGTGACCTATGAAGTGACCCAGGGCCCGAAGGGCGCTCAGGCCGGCAGCGTCACGCCGTCCGACTGATTGCAACGCTGCGAGATTTCTCGAACCCCGCTTCGGCGGGGTTTTTTATGAGCACGGGGGACGCCACACGGATGCGGAAAAGACATATCGCCATCGTCGGATACGGCACCGCCGGCCAGGCATTGGCCTTGCTGCTTTCGCGCGACGGGCACGCGGTGGAAGTGTTCGAACGCGCGCCGCAACTGGGGCCGGTCGGTGCGGGATTCCTGCTGCAGCCGACCGGATTGCAGGTGCTTTGGGAGCTGGGATTGCTGGACGCCGCGCTGGCGCATGGCCGGCGGGTGCGCCGGCTGTACGGGGAGACCCCGTGCGGTCGCGCGGTGATGGACATGCGCTATGCGCGGCTGGACGCCGGCCTGTTCGGCCTGGGCATGCAACGCGGCGCCTTGTTCACCCTGCTGGCCGATGCCTGGCCGGGGCGGACCGACGTGCGACAGGGCGTGTCCATCGCCTCGGTGGAAGAGGACACCGGCTGGCTCGTGGATGAGCGGGGCGCGCGCCACGGTCCCTACGATCTGGTGATTGCCGCGGACGGCGCCGCCTCGAAACTGCGCCGGCACACCGGCGCGGTGAAGCTGGACGCTCCGTATCCGTGGGGGGCGCTGTGGTGCCTGGTGCCAGAGGGCGACTGGCCGTTCGCTGACGAACTGCGCCAGCGCTATGTCGCGGCGCGCAAGATGATCGGGATGCTGCCGGTGGGCACGCGACCGGACGACGATACGCCACGGCTGAGTTTTTTCTGGAGCCTGCCGGCGGCCAGCTTCGAACAGTGGCACGGTGCGGGCATCGACGGCTGGAAACGCGAGGTGGCGACCATCTGGCCCGCGATCGAGCCGCAACTGGCCGGGTTGCGGGAACCGGCGCAGCTGGCGCGCGCAGGTTATCGCGATGCCGCCCTGCGTCGCTGGTCGCGGGGCCGGCTGGTGCTGGCCGGCGACGCCGCGCATGCGATGAGTCCGCAATTGGGGCAGGGCGTCAACATGGCGTTGATGGATGCGCTGGCGTTGCGCGATGCACTGCGCAGCGAGCACGGGCTGGAGGCGGCGCTGGCGCGCTACCAGCGCCAGCGCGAGGCGCACGTGCGCATCTACCAGTTCTGGAGCCGCTGGCTGACGCCGGTATTCCAGTCCGACCACGACTGGATCGCGCGCATGCGCGACATCGCCTTCCTGCCGATGGGGCGGCTGCCATGGGGAAGCCGGCACATGCTGCGGGTGCTCAGCGGTACCCAGCACGGCGTAATGGGCCGGTTGGCGCTCAATCCGGATTTTCTCGCCGCGCTGACGACGCGCGGTTGAAGTGGGCGCGGCCACACCGGCGCCGCTTTGCGCGAGAATCGGTGGATAGCCGACGACGGGAGCCCCACGATGAATGGACTGCCACCCTTCGAAACCCATCGGGTCGAGAACCAGCCGCCGCCGTTCGAGCCACGTGACCTGTGGCGGGATGATGCCGCGTTGCGCGAGGCGGTGTCCCGCGAAGGCGCCGACCGCTTCGCACCGCGACTGGCCGGATACGGCGCGTTGGCTGGCGATGAGCTGTACCGCATCGGCTTCGACGCCAACCGGGATCGCCCGCGCCTGCGCACGCATGATCGCTTCGGCCATCGCATCGACACGGTGGAATTCCACCCGGCCTACCACCGCCTGATGGAGGCGGCCAAGACCCATGGGGTGGCCGGCTTGTCCTGGCACGAACCGGAGCCGGGCGCGCACGTCGCGCGGGCGGCGTTGAGCTATCTGCACCACCAGGCCGATGCGGGCACCAGCTGTCCGCTGACCATGACCCACGCGGCCGTGCCGGTACTGCGGCGCGAACCGTCGCTGGGCGCATGGGCCGGGCGGGCCGCCGCGCCCCTGTACGATCCGCGCGATCTGCCCCTGGCCGACAAGGCCGGCATCACCCTGGGCATGGGCATGACCGAGAAGCAGGGTGGTTCGGACGTGCGCGCCAACACCACCACGGCGACGCCGGACGGCGAGGCTTACCGGTTGGTCGGGCACAAATGGTTCTTCTCCGCGCCCATGTGCGACGGTTTCCTGGTGCTGGCGCAGGCGCCGGGTGGACTGACCTGCCTGCTGATGCCGCGCCGCCTGCCCGATGGCGAACGCAACCGGTTCGCGCTGGTGCGCCTGAAGGACAAGCTGGGCGATTGGTCCAATGCTTCCAGCGAGGTCGAGTTCCGCGACGCGCTGGCCTGGCGGGTGGGCGAGGAAGGGCGCGGCGTGGCGACCATCATCGAGATGGTGATGCTGACCCGGCTGGACTGCATGCTCGGCTCGGCGGCGGAGATGCGGATGGCGCTGGCGCACGCGCTGCACCATGCGCGCCATCGGCGCACGTTCGGCAAGCGGCTGGTGGACCATCCGCTGATGGCGAACGTGCTGGCGGACCTGGCGATCGAATCCGAGGCCGCGACCACCTTCGCGCTGCGGGTGGCGCGCGGGGTCGATCGCGCGCCGCACGATGCCGGCGAAG
Organism: Pseudoxanthomonas sp.; assembly: GCF_024710765.1. Taxonomy (GTDB): domain Bacteria; phylum Pseudomonadota; class Gammaproteobacteria; order Xanthomonadales; family Xanthomonadaceae; genus Pseudoxanthomonas_A. The sequence goes on along the minus strand of NZ_JANJUE010000013.1, from coordinate 16,117 downwards.
CCGCGTTCGCGCGCATCGCCACCGCCCTCGGCAAGTACTGGATCTGCAAGCGCACGCCGGCCTTCGTCAACGAAGCGCAGGAATGCCTGGGCGGCGCGGGCTACGTGGAGGAATCCATCCTGCCGCGCCTGTACCGGCAGGCGCCGCTGAACTCGATCTGGGAAGGCAGCGGCAACGTCCAGTGCCTGGACGTATTGCGGGCGCTGGCGCGCGAGCCGGAAACGCGGGTGGCCTTGCAGGCGGAACTGGAATCGGCCAGCGGCAGGACGCCGGCGTTCGACGCGTTCGCTACCCGATTGATCGCCGAGATCGAGGGCGCCGGCATCGGCGAAGCCGGCGCGCGCGCAGTGACGGAACGGCTCGCGCGGGCCCTGCAGGCCGCCGCGCTGCTGCGTGCCGGCAGCCCGATGGCCGATGTGTTCGTTCGTCAGCGGCTGGCGCCGGGACACGAATGGGCATTCGGCAGCTTGTCGGGAAACGAGGACGCCGGCGTCATCCTGGCCCGCGCCTTGCCCGGGTGACCCGCGTCCGCGTGACGGGAGCGCCTTGTCGCCGCGGGCTTTGCGCCGACTGGCGGAGAACACGAAAACCATCGTATCCAGGCCATGCCGCATGGCGGGCAAAGCGGATGATTCGGGTGATGGCGGGCCCGGGGCGGCGCGCTGCGCTAGCATGGCTCCGATGGATGCACTGTCTCGAACAAGGGAGCGCATGACCCGGTATCGCGGGTACGTGCTGGGATTTCTCGGGCTGTTTCTCGTGTTGCCCGCAAGCGCGACGGCAGGCGAACCGCCCGGCCTGCTGCCCGCCGCACAGCAAGCCGATGCTATCCGGGTGTACAAGGCGCAGCGGCGGATGGAGCTGCTGCGCGGCGGACGGGTCATCTCGACCTACCGGATCGCGCTGGGCGATGCGCCGGTCGGGCACAAGCGCCAGCAGGGTGACGAGAAAACCCCGGAAGGCGACTACCGCATCACCTATCGCAACGCGCGCAGCCGTTTCCACCTGTCGCTGCGCATTTCCTATCCCGATGAAGCGGACCGGCGGCAGGCGCGGGCCCGCGGCGTGGATCCGGGCGGCGACATCATGATCCACGGCGCCACGCCGCCGGGGTATCGTGGCGACTGGACCGATGGCTGCATCGCGGTGACCAACCTGGAGATGGACGAGATCTGGCGGCGGGTGCCGGTGGGCACGCCGATCCGGATCATGCCTTGAGCGGGCGGCTCAGCGCCCGGCCGCGAGCGCGCGCGAGCCGGTGATGATCATGCGCACCATCTGCGACATCTGATCGATGAGCTCCGGATCCTTCTCCGGCGGCAGATCCATCGCGGTCGCACCCATCGCGAACACCAGCCGGGTGATGGCCTTGGAGACCAGCGCCGGCTGGTGCAGCGGCGCGTTGTCGCGTACCGCCAGGCGGATCAGGTCGATGCGCAGCTCTTCCTCGAAGAATTCCAGTTCGCGATCCACCGCCTGCTTGAAGGCGTCGGAGCCGACGGTGCCTTCCCGCAACAGCACGTGCAGCAGCTTGTCGTCGGCGCGCAGCTGTTCGATGAACGCCTCCACCGAACTGCGTACCACGCTGCGATCGCTGCTGGCGGCGCGTTGGCGAGCCTCACCGATGATCTTGCGCAACGAGCTGCCGGCCACGTCGATCAGCGCCACCGCCAGTTCGTCCATGTCGCGGAACTGGCGATAGAAACTGTTGGGCGCGATGCCGGCTTCGCGCGCGACCTCGCGCAGGCTGAGGGTGGAGACGCCGCGATGCGGTCCCAGCAGCTTCAATGCCGCGGCCAGCAGATCCTCCCGGGAAATCGTCGCCTTGCGGCCTGGGCCGTGGTCGTCGTGGTGGGGGAGGGCGGTCGAGGACATGGACTGGAGCGTACGGGGCTGAATGGAGGGAGACTGGTCCGCATCATAGCGGCAAGAATTAATATACGGTTGTATACACGACTGTACTGATATCGGTATAGTGCCCCCCATGAATGCTCGCGTCCTTCCCGCCTCGCGCCGGCCCGCCGGCACGCTGCGCCGGTTGATCAGCCCGCTGGTCACCGCCGATGTCTTTGATTTCTGGGCCGGCCGGCTCAACCGGAACTGGACCTGGGAGCGCCCGCGCGCCCGCCTGGTGGCGCGCGAGGAAGCCGCCCGCGGCGCGGTCACGCTGTGGTTGAAGCCCAATCGGCACTGGGCCGGCTTCCGCCCCGGCCAGCACGTCAACCTGGGCGTGGAAATCGGCGGCGTCCGCCATACCCGCAGCTACAGCCTGACCGAACCGCCGCGCGCGGACGGTCTGCTGGCGATCACGGTCAAGGCGGTCGAGGCCGGCAAGGTGAGCCAATACCTGCACGGGCCGGCCCGTGCTGGCGAGGTGTTCGAGCTCGGCCCGGCGTTCGGCGAACTGTGCTTGCCGGCGCGTCCGCAGGGCGCCTGGCTGTTCCTGGCCGCGGGCAGTGGCATCACCCCGCTGATGGCGCTGACCCGTCAATTGGCGGCCGACGGGATGCCGGTCGAACTGGACCTGGCGTACTGGGCGCGTACCCGCGAAGAACTGTGTTTCCTGGACGAACTGCGCGCGCTGGCCGTGCGCCATCCGCGCTTCCGCCTGCATGTCGGCCTGACCGGCGAGGCCGCGCGGGAAGCCGGGGAGCGCAGCGGCCGCATCGACGCCGACTGGCTGGCCGCGCGGATCCCCGTGCTGGCCGATCGCCGGGTCATGGCCTGCGGTCCGGGCGGCTTCGTCGAGGCCGCGCGCCACCTGCTGGACGGACGCGTGGCGGACTTCCGGGCCGAAGCCTTCAGCCCGGCGCCGCACGCGGTCGAAGATAGCGGCGAAGTCGAAGTCCATCTGGCCCGCAGCGGCCGCCGCCTGCAGGTGGCGCGCGGGCAATCGCTGCTGGTTGCCCTGGAAGACGCGGGACTGAAGCCCGCGTCCGGCTGCCGCATGGGCATCTGCAATACCTGCGCCTGCGGCAAGGCCGCCGGCAGCACCCGCCACCTGCCCAGCGGCGCGCTGGCGCACGAACCCACCCAGGCGCTGAAGCTGTGCATCAACAGCGCCGTGACCGATCTGGAACTGGATCTCTGATGAGCGCTTCACGCAACCGGGCGCTGACGCCCGCCGAACTGGATCGCTTCGGCGAAGAGCTGGATGCGCTGCGCGCACGCACCGTGGCGACGGTCGGCGAGCGCGACGCGCGCTACATCCGCCGCGTCATCGCCGCGGTCCGCTATATCGAAGTGATCGCGCGCACGCTGCTGTTCGCCTCCGCGCTGCTGGGCGGCCTGCTCGTGGCCGGGCAGGCCTGGGCGTGGCTGTTCTGGCCGGTCTGGATCCTGGGCGCGCTGCTGCTGGGAGGCGCCAAGATCCTGGAGAACATGGAGCTGGGCCACAACGTCATCCACGGGCAGTACGACTGGATGGGCGACCCGCAGATCAATGGCCAGTCCTACGAGTGGGACATTGTCGCCACCAGCGAGAACTGGCGGCACACCCACAATTTCCGCCACCACACCTATACCAACATCCGCGGCCTGGACGACGACATCGGCTACGGCCTGCTGCGGATCTTCCCGGAACAGAAGTGGAAACCGTTCTACCTGGTGCAGCCCATTGTCGCGGTGTTCTTCGCCCTTTATTTCCAGTGGGGCGTGGCCATCCAGGATCTCAAGCTGGGCCGCTGGTGGCACGGCAAGATGACCTCCGCCCAGCTGCGCCGCAAGGCGCGGCCGGTGCTGGGCAAGATGGCACGCCAGCTGATCAAGGACTACGTGGTGTTCCCGCTGCTGGCCGGCCCGTTCTTCCTGCCGGTGCTGCTGGGCAATCTGGTCGCCAACGGTCTGCGCAACGTGTGGACCTACGTGATCATCTTCTGCGGGCACTTCACCGCCGATGCCGAGACCTTTCCCAAGGAGTGCATCAAGAACGAATCACGCGGCCACTGGTACCTGCGCCAGCTGCGCGGTTCGTCCAACATCGGCGGCGGCAAGTGGATGGACGTGATGTCCGGCAACCTGAGCCACCAGATCGAGCACCATTTCTATCCGGACATCCCGGCCAACCGCTACGCGGAGATGGCGGCGGAGGTGCGGGAGATCTGCGCCCGCTACGGCCAGCATTACAACACCGGATCGCTGCCGCGCCAGTTCGGCCAGGTGGCCTGGCGCATCCTGCGGCATGCGTTCCCGAGTCGCGCGCGCATCAAGGTGCCGCTGGTGCTGCCGGAACCCGAACCCGCGCCGGAAGCGGCGTGAGGATGCGCGCGCCCGGACAGGGCGCGCGGACCGATCAACGCTGCCAGGGTTGGCCCCGGTACCAGGCCTCGTGCGCCAGCCCGAGCATCGCGTGATCCTCGTGGGTGTCGCCGTAGGCGTGGATGCGCGCATAGCGCGACAGGTCGTAGCGTTCGCGGATGCGGCGCACCTTCTCCTCGCCCACGCACTGCGCACCGTGGTAGCGCCCGGTCATGCGTCCTTCGCGGACTTCCAGGCGCGAGCAGAGCAGTTCCAGATCGTGTGATCGGCACCAGTGCGACAGGTAGGTTTCCAGTCCGCCGGACACCACCACCACCGTGTCGCCGCGTTCGCGATGCCAGCGCGCGCGGGCCATCGCGTCTTCACGCAGCGCGCCGGGCAGCACGTCGTTCGCGAACGCCATGCCCGCGGCCCGCAGGCGGGCTTCGGGAACACCACGGAAGCCGAAGTCCACGATGCCCGCGCGCACCCGGTTGCCGGACACCCAGCCGGCGCGATAGCCGAACACCAGTGGCGCCAGCACGACCTTGCCGATGGCCAGGCGCGCCGGCGCGACCGCGGCATGCATGAAGCCGGGCATCATTTCCCGGACGGTGAGGGTGCCGTCGAAGTCGAACAGCGCGAGATTCACGGTCGCACCGTGGCGGAAAGGATCATGCCGCCCGCGGCAATCGGTGCAGGTTCAGCGGCAGGCGTAGGCGGGTTTGTCGGGCGTGCTGTTGGAGCGGCAGGCCGGGCACCACGACTGCACGATTTCCTGGCCGTCGGCCATGGTTCGCATGCCGAAGCTGGACAGTGCATGGAAGAGGTGGCGACCCGCCTGCACCGAGCAGCGCGGACAACTCTTGAGCGCCAGCCCGCCGCGCTGCATGTACTGGGAATCGTTGAGGGGATGTTCGCAGCTGCAATCGGTCATGGCAGTTCCTTCGCGATGAGATTGGTGGAAGCCGGATGTTAACCGGCGCATGCCGGCAATGACATCCTCAATCGAGGAACTGCAACCGCGCCAACTCCGCGTACAGGCCATCCTGCGCCAGCAGTTCCTCGTGCGTGCCCTGGGCGACGATGCGGCCGCGATCCATCACCACGATGCGGTCGGCCTTGAGCACGGTCGCCAGGCGGTGGGCGATGACCAGGGTGGTGCGGCCTTGCATCAGGCGTTCCAGCGCATGCTGCACCGCCCGTTCGCTCTGCGCGTCCAGCGCGCTGGTGGCTTCGTCGAGCAACAGGACCGGCGCGTCCTTGAGCAGTGCGCGGGCGATGACGATGCGCTGCTGCTGGCCGCCGGACAGGCGTGCGCCGCGTTCGCCCAACTGGCTGTCGAACCCCTGCGGCAACTCGTCCAGGAAATCGTCCGCCTCGGCCGCGGTTGCTGCTGCGCGCACCTCCTCGTCCGTGGCATCCAGGCGGCCGTAGCGGATGTTGTCGGCGGCGGTGGTGGCGAAGAGGGTTGGTTGCTGCGGGACCAGCGCGATCTGTTCGCGCAGCACGGTCGGATCCAGTTGGCGCACGTCGACGCCATCCAGGCGGATGGCGCCGGCCTGCACGTCGTGGAAACGCAGCAGCATCGAGAACACGGTGCTCTTGCCGGCGCCGGAAGGACCGACCAGGGCGACGGTCTCGCCTGGCCGGACGGTCAGATCGAATCCATCGAGCGCAGGCAGATCCGGGCGCGAGGGATAGTGGAAGGCGACCTGTTCGAACCGGATTTCGCCGTGCAGCGGCGAGGGCAGGGCGCGCGGATGCGCGGGCGCGGTGACCCGCGGTGATTCCTCCAGCAGTTCGGCGATGCGGCCCATGCCGCCTGCCGCGCGCTGCAGTTCGTTCCAGACTTCCGCCAGCGCGCCGACCGAGCCGCCACCAATCAATGCATAGAGGACGAACTGCGCCAGCGTGCCGGCGGTCATCGAACCTTCCACCACGTCATGCGCGCCCATCCACAGCACCGCCACGATGGTGCCGAAGATCAGGGTGATGGCCGCGGCCGTCACCCATGCCTGCGCGCGGATGCGCCGGCGCGAGGTGTCCACCGCCACCGCCACCGCGGTGTCGAAGCGGCCGGTTTCGTAGCCTTCGCGGGCATGCGACTGCACGGTGCGCACGGCGCCCAGGGTTTCACTGGCGAGCGAGTTGGCGTCGGCCACCCGATCCTGGCTGGCGCGGGATGCCTTGCCCAGCTTGCGCGAGCCGAGCACGATCGGCAGCACCGCCAGCGGGATGCCCAGCAGCGCGAACGCGGCCAGGCGCGGGCTGGTGACGAACAGCATCGCCAGGCTGCCGATCACGGTCACGCTGCTGCGCAGGGCCACCGACATGCTGCTGGCGACCACGCTGCGCAGCAATTCGCTGTCCGCGGACAGGCGCGACACCAGTTCGCCGCTGCGGTTGCGATCGTGGAATTCGGCGTCCAGGCCGATCAGGTGCGCGTACAGCCGCTGGCGCAGGTCCGCGACCACTTTCTCGCCCAGCAGCGAAACGAAATAGAAGCGCGCGGCGCTGGCCAGGGCCAGCACCACCACCACCACGAACATCGCGCCGAAGGCCTGGTTGATGCCGGCGCCGCCCGCGCCGAAGCCCTGGTCGATCATCTGCTTGAAGGCGGTGGGCAGGCTCAGGGTCGCGGCCGAAGCGATTGCCAGGGCGACCAGCCAGGCGGTGAACAGCCCGGAATGCTGGCGGATGAAGGGCCACAGCGCGCGCAGGCTGCCCAGCTTTGCCTTGGGACGGGGCGCGCGGGCGTCGTCGGTGCCGGCATCGGCCGGCGCTTGGGCAGCGGTCATGAGGATTCCATCGGAAATGCTGTGGACGCGGTCCGGCGCCGGGCCGCTTCCACAGTTCTTCCGCAATGGGCCTCCCCTGGATCAGCGTCCCGAGGGAGCAGGCCTTTCCGAAATCAGCCGACCGGATCCGCCCCGGACCAGCGCACCCGATTACGGGTGGCGTCGCGCAGGTGGATTTTCAAGGCATCGCCATGTTCGGCCGGCAGGCGCAGGCGCAGACGGGCGCCGTGTTCGTCGAAGGACTCGTCCAGTTTCTCGGCGCCGAATCCGGACAGGGCGGCGTGCACGCTCCCCAGATCCTCGAACGGCGCCGCCAGTTCCAGCACCTGCATCACGATCAGGGCCCTGCGTTCGGCCAACCGCAGGCATTCGGCGGCGGCCCCGCCGTAGGCGCGCACCAGCCCGCCCGCGCCGAGCTTGATGCCGCCATACCAGCGGGTGACCACCACCATCACCTGGTCGTAGCCCTGGCCGTCGATGGCGGCCAGGATTGGGCGGCCGGCGGTGCCCGCGGGCTCGCCGTCGTCGCTGGAGCGGTATTCGGCGCCGATCCGGTAGGCCCAGCAGTTGTGGGTGGCGGCGGGGTCGGCGACCCGGGCCAGGAACGCCAGCGCTTCCTCGGGACCGGTCGTTGGCGCGGCCGCGACCAGGAACCGGCTGTGCTTGACCTCCAGCAGATGCGAGGCCTGGGCGGCCAGGGTGTGGCTCATTCGCCCAGCAGTTCCTTCAGATCGTCCGGAATCTTCTGGAAGGGATGGTTCTGCTTGAATCGCACCAGGCTGTCGGCGGCGCTGGCGCGATCGCCGAGATCCCGGCGCAGGCGGATGCGTTCCAGCCAATCCTCGGGCGGCAGCTTGGTGTCTTCGCTGACCGGCAACTGCAGGTCGGTGCGCTTGAGCGCGTTTCGGGTCGCGCTGGCCGGCGCCGGCGCGACCGGAGCCGAGGTGGTGAGCGCGGGCGGAGGCGACGCGGACTGCGCAGTGGCCTTGGGGGAAGCGGTACTACGCGCCCGCGTCTCGGCGCCACCGCGGGCGGCTTCGGCCGCGTCCGCCGCATCGCGGGCCTGTTCGGCGCGCGCTTTCTCGCGCTTGGCGGCGATGGCCGCGGTGGTTTCCGGGTCGGCGACGAAGCCCGGGCGGTCGCCGGCGATGCCATAGGCCTGCGCGGAACCGGCCGGTATCGCGATGCTGTCCAGGGTGGTGGCATCGCCGCGTGCGCTGCTGGCTGTGGGCGGCGGCGGAGCGGGTGGAGGTGGCGCTGCCGCGCGGGTGTACTCCTCGACGGGCGCGGGTTCGGCCACCGACGCGACTTCGGCGGCCGGGGCCTGGCGTCGGGTCGGGGGAACGCGATCCCGCGCTGCCGCGCGTTCGGCCGGTGCCTGCCGGGGCGTCGTGATCGGCTTGGCCACCCTGGCCGGTGCCGGCGGCGCGGCCTGCGTGGCAGCGGTGGCGACTTCCTGTTCGACAACGGCGGCGGCCGAATCCGTCGCGGCCGGCGTGTCCTCGACCACGACCATGCGCGCTTCCGGCACGGCGACGGCGGCCTGCTCGGCGGAGCGCATTTCGTCCACCGGACGCAACTGCCAGGCGATGCCCACCGCCAGCAGGGCACTGGCGGCCAGGCCCATGGCCACCGGCCAGCGCGGTTTGCGCCGGGCCGCGGGACGCGCGGCCACGGCGTCATGCGCGGCGGCCAGGATGCGGGCGTCCAGGGCGGAGGAAGGCTCGCCGTGCGGCCCCAGCCGCGCCAGCTGATCGGCCAGCAGGCGTTCCTCGGAATCCAGCGGTTCGGGGGGACGGCGGTTCATTCGTTCAGTCTCGCGCGCAACTTGTCCATCGCGTAACGCAGCCGCGATTTGACGGTTTCCCGACCCACGCCGGTGATGTCGCCGATTTCCTCCAGGCTCAGTTCCTGTTCCAGCCGCAACTGCACCACCTGCCGCTGCTCCTCCGGCAATTCGGCCAACGCCAACTGCAGGCGGCGGCGCTGCTCGAATTCCGACAGTTGCCGCTCCGGCGTATCCGGATCCGGCACCTTCGCGGTGCGTTCGTCCGCATCCTCGGGCGCCGGCGGACGATGGCGGGCGGCCCGCCAGTGGTCGTTCAGGCGATTGTGGGCGATCCGGAACAGCCAGGTGGTGAAGGCCGCTTCCGGCTTCCAGCCCTGGCGCGCGGTGATGACCCGCTGCCAGACGTCCTGGAAGAACTCGTCGGCCAGCGCGCCGTCGCGCAGATTGCGCAGCAGGAAGCGGTACAGGGGACCCCGGTGGCGGGCATAGAGCCGCTCGAAAGCCGATGCATCGCCGGCGGCATAGGCCAGCATCAACGTTTCATCGGCGGGTTCGGCGGCATCGTTCACTGCGATCAGCGTAAGGGCTTCGCGCTTTTCCGGGAAGCGGGCGGCCGTCAGGTTGCTGAACGAAAATGCGCGCCGCCCCGGAGGGACGGCTGCGGAAACCAGGGTGGTGGCCGGTGCGAAATGCATGACCGGACAAACGGATGGGCGACCGGGAAGGGGTTTGCGCGGGAACGCGCCGGGTTTGTGGCGCGGGTTGCCGTTCATGGACCGCAATGGCGTTATGCTCGGCACGGGGAACTTTCATCAGAAGCCAATGCTGTCCGGAACCGGGGTGCCCAGCCAGAGCGAACGTGTCGGCACCTTGCCCGGGGAAGGAGAGGTGGCGGCGCCCGAGCGGATCCTGAGCATCCTGCTGGATGGGCTGCCACCGGGTTCGGAACTGGCGATCGCGTGGCGCGACTGGGCCCTGGGCGCGGGCGGCATCGCCTCGCCGGATGCGTCCCCCGCGCTGCGCCGCCGTGCCGAACATGCGCTGGCCGAAGCCACGCTGGCCGATACCGACGAGGGCTGGCTGCTGGCCTGGGAGAACGTCGACGGCAACGCGCGGATGGCGCTGGCGGTGACGCTGCCGCAGGCGGTCCCGGAAGCCCGCCGCGACGCCTGGTGCCGGCTCGCCAGGGCGATGATCGGGGCGACCCTGGATACCGCGCGCGCGCATGCCCGGATCGTGTCGCTGGAAAAATCCAAGCGACTGCAACAGGCCCTGTACGAAATCGCCGATCTGGCCGGCACCGGACTGGAGATGAGCGAGATGCTCCGCCGCATCCACGCGGTGGTGAACTCGCTGATGTATGCGGAGAACTGCTACATCGTCTCCTACGACGATCAGCGCCGGACCATCCGTTTCCTGTACTTCGCCGACCAGAAGGATCCCTACGTCGCCGAACCGGAACGGGAGTTCACCGAAGAGGAGATGGTCAACAGCATGACCTTCGCGCTGCTGCGCCACGGCCAGCCGCTGCGGGGCCCTTCCACGGTCATCCGCCAGAAGCTGGGCGTGATCCGCGATCCCAGCCATGGTCCGGACAGCCTGGACTGGCTGGGCGTGCCGATGCGCCGCGACGATCGGGTGTGCGGGGCGATCGTGGTGCAGAGCTATGACACGCCGGCCAGCTACGCGGACGAGGACCGCGCGCTGCTCGGCTACGTGGCCCAGCACATCCTCACCGCCCTGGATCGCAAGCATGCGCACGCGGATCTCGAACACCGGGTGGAAGCACGCACCCACGAACTGCAGCGGGCGAACCGCGAGCTGCAGGCGGAAATCATCGAGCGCAAGCGCGCCGAGAAACTGCAGGGCGCGTTGTTCCGGATCGCCGACCTGGCGATCACTTCCGAAAGCCTGGAGCGCTTCTACGCGGATCTCCACGCAGTGGTGGACGAACTCATCGATGCGCGCAATTTCTACATCGCACTGTGCAGCGAGGATCGGCAGACCCTGAGCTTCCCGTACTCGATCGACGAGCGCGATCCGCTGCGGCGCTCGCGCAGGATTGGCAACGGCCTGACCGAGTACGTCATCGAGACGGGAAAGCCGCTGCTGGCCGATCGCACCGTCATCGCCCAGCTCAGCGACGAGGGCAAGGTGGTCCAGCACGGGCCGCCCGCCCACAGTTGGCTGGGCGTGCCGTTGTTCCAGGGCGACGAGGTGCAGGGCGTGGTGGTGGTGCAGAGCTATTCTCCCGAGGTGAAGTTCACCCCGCACGATCAGAGCCTGCTGAACTTCGTGGCGCACAACATCGGCAACGGCCTGGCCCGGCAGCGCGCGCAGGAAAACCTGCGTGCCGCCCATGCCGAGTTGGAGCGGCGGGTGGACGAACGCACCCGTGAGCTGGCCGATGCCAACACCCAGCTGCGCGCGCAGATCAACGAGCGCCTGCGCGCCGAGCAGCGCCTGACCTACCAGGCCACCCATGATGCCCTGACCGGCCTGCCGAACCGGCCGCACCTGCTGGATCGGCTGTCCGCGGCCATCGAACGCGCGCGCCACGGCGACGGCCAGGCGTTCGCGGTGCTGTTCCTGGATCTGGACCGCTTCAAACTGGTCAACGACAGCATCGGCCATGCCGCCGGCGACGAACTGCTGATCGAGGTGGCGCGCCGCATCACCATGACGGTGCGCGGCAACGACGTGGTCTCGCGACTGGGCGGCGACGAGTTCGCCATCCTGATGGAATACGCCGACGGCGAAGAGAACATCCGCGAGCTGGCGCAGCGCCTGCTCGCGGTGCTGAGCCGGCCGATGTGGGTGGCCGGCCGCGAACTGTATCCCTCCGCCAGCCTCGGCATCGCGGTCTGGCATCCGCGCTATCGCAATGGCGAGGAACTGCTGCGCGACGCCGACGCGGCGATGTACCGGGCCAAGGAACAGGGTCGCGACCGCTGCGCCACGTTCGACGAGGCCATGCGCGAGGCGGCGATGCACAGCCTGGATCTGCAGGCCGACCTGCGGCGGGCGATCAACAATCGCGACTTCGTGCCGTACTACCAGCCCATCCTGCGCCTGGATGATGGCGAGGTGGTCGGTTACGAGGCGCTGCTGCGCTGGCAGCACGAACGCCGCGGCCTGCTGGCCCCGGCGGAGTTCATCGGCCTGGGCGAGGACAGCGGGTTGATCGAGCAGATCGACTGGCTGATCTACGAGCAGGTGGTGCGCCAGATCGCGCGCGGGGGCGAGGGCTATGTGTCGGTGAACGTCTCGCCGCGGCATTTCCGTTCACCTGACTTCGCGGACCGCCTGTTGGCGCTGTTCGAGTCACTGGGCGCGGATCCGGCGCGGCTGCGGGTGGAGATCACCGAGGTGGCGCTGCTGGACGATGCGCCACGGACCCTGCGCATCCTGAGCACGCTGCGGCAGCATGGCATCCTGGCCCAGCTCGACGATTTCGGCACGGGCTTCTCGGCGTTGTCGTACCTGCACCGCTTCCCGATTTCGGTGCTGAAGATCGATCGCAGCTTCGTGGCCGGCATTGGCGATGACAGCCGTCCGGAAAGCCCGGGGTTGGTGCGCGCCATCCTGGCGCTGGCCGGCACCCTGGGCATCGACACGATTGCCGAGGGCATCGAGACCGAAGCGCAGCGCAGCGCACTGCTCGAACTGGGCTGCAATTTCGGCCAGGGCTACCTGCTGGGTCGGCCGGGCGCGCAGATGGGCGGTCGCTGAAAAAGAGTGGACGGCGTCGCCGCCGTCCACCCTCCGGGCGTCATTGGCCGCGCGCGATGGCCGGCGTCTCCCGCTCCCGCGACGTCAATTGGCGAGCCTGCTCCACCAGATCGCTGAACTCGCGGCGCAAGCCGAAACGATCATCGCCCCGGGCGCCGCGCGCCGCGGCCGCCACCTCGCGCCAGTCCCAGCCATCGATGTGCTGGCCGCCACGCAACAGATCGGCATAGGCGGCCACCGCGGTCGCGAAGCGGAAACCTTCGCCCGGCGTGCGGGTGAACGTGTCGGCCTTGACCGGACTTTCGATCAGGCGGCTGCGTTCCTGGCCGGGCACCTTGTAGCGCAGCGCGAGGTGGGCGATCTCGCCGTTCCTGGCGCCGGGTTCGCTGGTGGCGCCGGCCTGCGCGTAGCGCAGCGGCGGCAGCCGATCGACGCCGGAACCGGCAGGGGTGATCTCGTATAGCGCGGTGACCTGGTGGCCGGCGCCGATGTCACCCGCGTCCACCTTGTCGTTGGCGAAGTCCTCGCGCTTGAGCACGCGGTTCTCGTAGCCGATCAGGCGGTACTCGGAGACGTAGACCGGGTTGAATTCGATCTGGATCTTCACGTCGCGGGCGATGGTCAGCAGGGTCGACTGCATTTCCTCCACCAGCACCTTGCGCGCTTCCTGCGGCGTATCGATATAGGCGTGGTTGCCGTCGCCGACGTCGGCCAGGCGTTCGGCCATGGCGTCGTTGTAGTTGCCCTGGCCGAAGCCCAGCGTGGTCAGGGCGACGCCGGACTTGCGCTGGTCGCCGACCAGCGTTTCCAGCGCGCCCTGGTCGATGGTGCCGACGTTGAAATCACCGTCGGTCGCCAGGATCACCCGGTTGACGCCGTCCTTCACGAAGGCCTGCTTCGCCATCGAGTACGCGAGCCGGATACCGTCGCCACCATTGGTGGAGCCGCCCGCTTGCAGGCGGTCCAGCGCCTCCAGGATCTCGTCGTGGCGGTCGCCCGGCGTCGGCGGCAGCACCAATCCGGCCGAGCCGGCATAAACCACGATGGAGACCCGATCCTGCGCGCGCAGCTGCGGCACCAGTTGGGCGAAGACCTGCTTCAGCAACGGCAGCTTGTCCGGCGAATCCATCGAACCGGAGGTGTCGATCAGGAACACCAGGTTGGCCGGTGGCAGCGTCGCCTTCGCCACGTCATAGCCCTTGATGCCGATCATCAATACCTGGCGCGCGCTGTTCCATGGCGCGGGCGCGAGTTCGGTGGTGACCCGGAACGGGACATCGCGATTCACCGGTGCCGGATGCCGGTAGTCGAAGTAGTTGATGAACTCCTCCGCGCGCACCGCGTCGGCCGGTGGTCGCACGCCGTCGCGCAGCATCCGGCGCACGTTGCTGTAGCTGCCGGTGTCCACGTCGATGGAAAAGGTCGACACGGATTGTTCGCGGGTGCGGTGGACCGGATTGTCGTCGCGCGCGGCATAGCGTTCGGTATTGGCCGGTTCGGCCGGTATGGAAACGAGCCCCGGGCTCTGCATCGCCACGTAACCGGCCGTCACCTTCATGGCTGCGGGCGGCGGCGGCGCGGGCGCCGCGGTGGGCATGGCGCGGCCGTACTGGGTACGGGTCCTGGTTTCGGCCTCGCGTCGGACCTGGATCGAATCGAGGGTGGCGCTGGTCGCCGCGGCGTCCTGCGCGGCGGATGATTCGGACACCGGCTGCGACTGGCAGGCGGCGAGCAGGGCGATGGCGAGCAGGGTGACGCAGGGGCGTGCGTGGCGCATGGCGGTTCTCCCGAGAGGTCGGAAGGGCAAACGCGCAGGCCGGGAAAACGGGGTTGAAGGCGGGTCGTCCGCCGTTCGCTATTCGACCCGCAGCTTCAGTTCGCCGTCGGCGAGCCTTGCCTGTACGGCGTCGCCGGGGGCGACCTGGTCCACCGAACGCACCAGCGCGCCATCGGCGCAGGTGACGATGGCGTAGCCGCGGGCCACCGTCGCCAGGGGGCTGACCGCTTCCAGCGAACGTGCCAGTCCGCGCAGTTTCAGGGCTTCGCGCTGGAGTTGGCGGGCCACGGCGGCCTGGGGACGCGCGCGCAGCGCGTCCAGCCGCGCCTGCAATTGCGCGAGCCGGCGCTGCGGCTGCGCCGCACGCAGGATGGCCGCGGCATGGCGCAGGCGCGCGCGCCGCTGTTCCGATTGTTCGCGCCACAGCGCCAGCAGGCGTCGCATGGCGTCGTCCTGGCGGCGGCGGATCAGGGCCAGGCGCGCCTGCGGACGCAGTGCATTCAGACGCAGGGCGGCGCGATCGGCGCGCTGCATGGCCTGGCGCAACCGGTGACGCTGAAGATCATGCACGCGCCGATCCAGCGTGCGCAGGCGGGTGGCTAGATCACGCGTGTCCGGCACCAGCAACTCGGCGGCCACCGACGGCGTGGGCGCGCGCAGGTCCGCGGCGAAATCGGCGAGGGTGAAGTCGGTCTCGTGGCCGACCGCGGACACCACCGGCACCGGGGACGCCGCGATCGCGCGCGCCAGTTGTTCGTCGTTGAAGGCCCACAGATCCTCCAGCGAACCCCCACCGCGGGTCACCAGGACCACGTCATACCGGCCGCTGTCGGCGGCGCGGCGGAGCATCGACACGATCTGGGCCGGGGCGGCTTCGCCCTGGACCTGCACCGGCAGGATATCGACGTCCAGCAGGGGAAAACGCCGTCCCAGCACGCTCAGCACGTCGCGCACGGCGGCGCCGCTGGGCGAGGTGATGAGCGCCAGCCGGCGCGGGTGCGCGGGCAGGGCGCGCTTGCGTCCTTCATCGAACAGGCCTTCGGCGGCAAGCTTGGCTTTCAGCGCCTCGAATGCGCGTCGAAGGGCGCCTTCGCCGGCTTCCTCCAGGTGATCGATGACCAGCTGGTAGTCGCCACGCGCTTCGTACAAGGTCAGGCGGCCACGCGCGAGTACGCGCAGGCCTTCGCGCGGGACGAAGCGCAGCCATTGGCTCTTGGGCTTGAACATGGCGCAGCGGACCTGCGCGCGGGCGTCCTTGAGGGTGAAGTACAGGTGGCCGGAGGCGGGGCGGGTGACGTTGCCGAGTTCGCCTTCCACCCAGATCAGGGGGAACGCGCCTTCGAGGAGGTCGCGGGCCAGGGTGTTGAGCTGGCTGGGGGTGAGGACGTCGCGGGTGGGGTCTTGCATGGGGGTACCGTAGCGCAGAGGGGCGGTTTCATAAAGAAACGTTTGGGAGTCAGGGGTTCGTGTCGCCGGTGGGAATTTTGCGACGGCAAATCCGTGTGCCGACCCAAAACGCCGCGCGCGTCGTGCGCGGCGCCCTTCGGGTTTACCCACCGTCGCTACCGCTGCGGATGGGGCCCCTAGAGCAAAAGGCCATCGCTTTTTCGGGCGCTGACGCGCGGGTTGCTATCGGTTTTCGCCGATGGCGCGCTCGCCGCGGGGCGTCACTTTCTTTGCTTGTGCAAAGAAAGTAACCAAAGAAAGCACACACCGGTCCTCGGCGCCCCAACGGCTTCGCCGTTGGGGTCCGTGTCGCCGGTGGGAATTTTGGGACGGCAC